>DASYDU010000384.1:0-3176 GCA_036499445.1 Lacipirellulaceae bacterium | reverse complement strand
GTAGCGGCATGTGGCTGTTCGCGGCGTCTTGTATGGTCGGCGGCGTGGTGGCGGCTGCCGCGGGCTATGTCGTTGGTCTCCCCTCGCTACGATTGCGCGGCGACTACCTGGCGATCGTGACGCTCGGGTTCGGCGAAATCGTGCGGGTAGTCCTGCAGCAGACGCAGGATGTAATCGACGATCCGCACGCTTTGCGCTCGGCGACGATTGGCCAATTCTGGCCTCCGCCGGTGGGCGGAGCGGTCGGGTTTGACGGCATCCCGAAGTACACAAATTTGTTCTGGGTCTATGCGTTTGTGGCCATCACGGTCGTGTGCGCGTATCGGGTGAAGTATTCGGGACTTGGCCGGGCGATGATATCGATCCGCGAGGACGAGATTGCCGCGCAGGCGATGGGTGTGAATATCGCTCGGTACAAGGTGCTGGCATTTGTGCTCGCCGCTTTTTTTGCGGGAACGGCCGGCGGCCTGTTTGCCCACGAGAGTGGGCTGATCATCAGCCCTAAAGATGCCGGGTTCCAGCGATCGTTCGACTATTTAATTATGACGGTGCTCGGCGGACGGGGCTCGATCACCGGCGTTATGCTCGCCGCCTTGATACTGACATCACTCCCCGAACTCCTCCGCGACTTCGAGCAATATCGGCTGATCGTTTATGCGCTGCTACTGATCGTGATGATGGTCGTGCGGCCGCAGGGGTTGTTTGGCGCACAGGAGATTTGGCAACTTTGGCCATGGCGCGGCAAGCGCGCGACGGAGGTGAGTGGCTGATGGCAAGCGCGGCATCACCTCAGAATCCGTCTCAGAGCTCGGCTGTCGGCGGGTCCACTGCGGCGGGGCAGCCCGCCCTTTTAGAAGTCGAAAAGATCGGCATCTCGTTCGGCGGCCTGAAGGCGGTGCAGCAGTTTTCGCTGCGGCTGCCCGAGGCCGGCCTCCACGGTTTGATCGGTCCCAATGGCGCCGGCAAAACGACGGTGTTCAATTTGTTGACCGGCGTGTATCGGCCCGATTCGGGACGAATGCTGCTCGATGGCCGAAACCTCGCCGGACTCAAGCCACACCAAATCGCGGCGGCAGGCATCGCTCGCACGTTTCAAAACATCCGGCTCTTTCCCGGCTTGAGCGTGCTCGACAACGTGCGGCTCGCCGGCCAATTGCGAAACCGGTATGGGTTGCCGGCAACACTGCTGCGCACTGGCCGTTATCTTGCGGACGAGGACGCAATCGAGCAAAAGGCGCTTGAGCTACTGAGCCTATTTGACTTGCAGGACCGGGCAACTGAACAGGCCGACTGTTTGAGCTACGGTCATCAGCGACATTTGGAGATCGTCCGCGCGCTGGCGACGGGGCCGAAAGTACTGCTTTTGGATGAACCGGCGGCCGGACTAAATTCACACGAGAAGCAAGATCTGGCCCGCTCGATCGAACAGATTCGCGATCGATTCGGCGTTGCGGTCTTGCTGATCGAGCACGACATGGGGCTGGTGATGGACATCTGCGAGCGGATCGTCGTGCTGGATCATGGCGTAACGATTGCCGAGGGTGCGCCGAAGTCGATTCAAGCCGATCCTGAGGTGATTGCCGCCTACTTGGGCAGCGACTTTCGGCCAAAATGAAGAGGAATAGGACAAGACAATTCAACGATGCCTCTTTTGGATGTCAAGAACTTGTCGGTGTTTTACGGCGCGATTCAGGCGCTCCGCGGGGTGTCGCTGCGCGTCGAGCCGGGTGAGATCGTAACGCTGATCGGCGGCAATGGGGCCGGTAAGTCGACAACACTACGCACAATCTCGGGACTACTGGAACTGAAGGCGGGCGCCATTAGGTTTGATGGCAAGACGATCGAGGCTCGGTTGCCCCATCGAATGGTCGAGCGCGGACTGGTGCAGGTACCGGAGCGCCGCGGCATCTTCGCCAATCTGACCGTCGACGAAAATTTGCAGCTTGGCGCCTATACGCGAAAGGACGCTGCAGGCGTTCGCCAGGATCGTCACCGCGCGCTCCACCTGTTTCCGCGGATCAAAGAACGGCTGAGCCAGCAAGCGGGCACTCTTTCGGGCGGCGAGCAACAAATGTTGGCGATCGCCCGGGCTATGTTGGCGCGGCCGAAATTGTTGATGCTCGACGAGCCGTCACTGGGCCTCGCGCCGCAGTTTGTGCAGACGATCTTTCAAGTGATTCGCGAGATCAACAAGGAAGGGACGACGATTCTGCTCGTCGAACAAAACGCGAGCATGGCCTTGGCTGTCGCTCATCGGGCGTACGTAATCGAAGTTGGCGAAATTCAGATGGAAGGGCCCGCCGCGAAGTTGGCCGCCAGCGACGAGGTCCGCAAGGCATATTTCGGCGGGCGCTGATCAAACTTCGTCAATCTTGCTCAGAGATATCGTCCCATGTAAAATAAAAGTGAAGCGAATGGGGATGGAGTCCCCCAAAACCGCCCTTTGGGCTGATGACTCCTACCGGCAAACTGCTGCTTGGTAGGAACACGCGCCAAGACAGTAGCCTTGCCGGCCGGCAGGGCTTTTTTCGCGCACCATCATCGCCAAAAGAGGCAGCGATATGTTGAAGTGGTTTTTGATCGCCGTAGGCGGCGCGGCGGGTTCGCTGCTGCGATACGCGGTGCAGGGCTGGGTGCAGCGGCTCGCCGGCGGCGGTTTTCCGCTGGGAACGCTGATCGTAAATGCATCCGCTTGTTTTGCCATCGGCTTGCTGGCCGGTTTTTTCGCCGGACCGCAATTGATCCGCGAAGAATATCGCATCGGATTGACCGTGGGCGTGCTCGGCGGCTACTCGACGTTCTCCACGTTCGGGCTGGAAACTTTCAATCTGGCGAACGACGGCGAATTTGGCTTGGCGGCGCTGAATATGGTGCTCAGTTGCGGCATCGGGCTGGTGGCCGTGTGGATCGGCTATCGCGTCGCCGAGCATTGGTTTGGAGTCTGAGTGCCGGGAGATTGGACCATGAAAATTCCTCAGGACGGTTACTTGCTGCGAATCTTCCTCGGCGAAAGCGATCGCTGGCAGGGCCAACCGCTCTACGAAGCCATCGTGATGAAGGCTCGCGAGCTCCACATGGCGGGCGCGACCGTGCTTCGCGGACCGATGGGCTTCGGCAAAAACAGCCGGCTCCATACGACGAAGATCCTGCGGCTCTCCGAAGATCTGCCGATCGTG
>DASYDU010000383.1:0-3251 GCA_036499445.1 Lacipirellulaceae bacterium | reverse complement strand
AGTGGGAGAACCGCGGTTATTACGGCACCGTGCGTCACAATGCGAAAGCGATCTACCAGAAATATCTTGGATGGTACGACGACAATCCGGCGAACCTTGATCCCCTTCCGCCCGTTGAAGCGGCCAAAAAGTACGTAGCCTATATGGGCGGTGCCGATGCCGTCCTTAGGCGCGCACGCGAAGACTTCAAAAACGGCGAGTATCGTTTCGTGGCGGAGGTCGCAAACAAGCTTGTGTTTGCCGACGCGGCCAACCAGGAGGCACGAGATCTTGCCGCCGACGCGTACGAACAACTCGGCTATTTGGCGGAGTCCGCCACGTGGCGGAATGCATATCTTTATGCGGCTTTTGAATTGCGTCACGGCACCGCTAAGGTTGGCCGTGGCCAGGCGCTGAATCCAGGAACGGTCAAGTCGATTCCCACTGAAATGATGTTCGATCTCTTGGGGGTACAACTTAACGGACCAAAAGCCGATGGCAGGCATCTCGTGATCAATTGGAATTTCACCGATGCCAAAACGTCTTTTGTACTTACCCTTCAGCACTCGGCATTGACCTATGTGGCGAACAAGCAAGATGCTGCCGCTGACGCCTCGCTAACGTTGACCCGTGAAGCCCTGGATGGGATCATGTTGCGCCGCGTTACGTTTCCTGGCGCGGTTCAATCTGGCCAAATCAAGGTTGCCGGACAGGCCGAAAAGGTCGACGAATTGTTCTCGCTCTTCGACACGTTCAACCCGAATTTTGAGATCGTCGAGCCAAAAAAGTCGTCAAATTGACGGTGGCCGTCTGGCCTGCATTCGACTGCCGCAGGCGAAGCCGAACGGCAGCTTCGGGGCAGGCGCAGTCGCCGCGCCCCGCGTCAGTTGCAAAAGCGGCAGGTTTTGGCGTTACCAGTTCGTATGACGTGGCGCTCCCGGAGAGGTTCGAACTTCTCTACTAAACCATTCCGGTACCAAGAGGATATCGTTACAATTTGGTCCGAGGGACGAGTCGAGGGGCAGGGCGGCCCGAACCGCGGGAAGCGACTGCCGTCACGGTGCCTCAACGACCTGTACCGAGACCGTCATCCGGTCAAAGGCGTCTGACGGGCCCTCCCAAGAGCCGGATAGCGGAGAAGCCTTCTCTTGTTCACGCGACACGGCGACGGGGATATGTTCGCTGCCAACGGGTTTGTCGTTTGTGGGATCGAAGCCACGCCACCCGGCGCCGGGGATGTAGATCTCCGTCCAGGCGTGAGTAGCGCCATGCTGCCCCTCAGCCATTTGGATATAACCGGTGACAAATCGCGCGCCGAATCCCCAATATCTGGCAGCCTCCATCATAAACACCGCGAAGTCACGGCACGTGCCACTGCCGCGCGTAAGCGTCTCGTTTGGCAGCTGAACCCCAATCGCGTCACGAGAATCATATTTGAATGACCGGTAAATATGAGTGTTTAGATCGCTCAGAAGTTCAACAGTATCAATGACCTGACCGGGCTGATAAAGATCCCGGAGCCATCTGTGAAGGATCAGCCCGTCGTATGGATAGCTCGGGAGGCGATACACCATTAGATCGATGTGCTCTTCCGGAGGGTATTGGAATGGGTAAGAACGGGCATACGGCGAGATGGGCCATTCGTTGAGGGCGTCGTAATACAGATCAACGTCCACTTCGCTTGCGATGCTGAGCTTGTCGGATTTTTCGTCGAAGGTGAGAATGGCGATGGAATTATCGTAGACGTCGCGCAGCCAACTCACTTCCGCTTTCGGCTCGACATTAACGCGTGCTCTCGCGATGTGAGCATCGTGCCCCTCACGGGGCCGCATCATAGCTCGGTGGGGCCCAAACGTGACGGGCTGATTGTAAAAGTACTCTGTCTTATGGATGATGCGGATGCGTTTCATAATGCATCTCCCTCCGCTAGAACGATCCGAGGAGCGAGCCGAGAGCGATAATCGCGGCGAGGGCGATGATGGGCCCGACAATGCCCACGATGACGATATCACGATAACTTTCGCGATGGGTCGATCCACAGACGGCGAGCAATGTGACCACCGCGCCGTTGTGCGGAAGGCTATCGAGCGTTCCGGCGCCTATCACCGCTACGCGATGCAACAGAGCGGGAGCCAGCCCAATGTCCGCCGCGCGCTCGATGTAGGTTCCCGCAAGCACGTCGAGAGCGATAGTCAATCCACCGGATGCCGAACCTGTCAGTGCTGCCAGCACGTTGGTCGCGATGGCGAGCGACACAAGCGGGCCGCCTTCGATTGCAAGCACCGCGTCACGCACAACGCCGAAGGCTGGCATTGCCGCCACCACAGCGCCGAATCCAACCAGGCTCGCGACGCTGAGGACCGGGAGCACCGACGCATTCGCCCCGGCGTCCATCGTTTCGCGGACTGCCGGCAATCGGCGGTGGTTGATCGCGAGCACCGCCACAATCGCGCAGACAAGAGCCGTCATCACGGCCCAGACGCCGCCGATCGCTGCGAGCGACGTCTCGCCCCAACGGATTTCGCTCAGGAAAGACGTATCGAGCCGCGGCAGCAAAAACATGGACATGGCAAGGTTGACCGACACGACAATCATGAGCGGCAATGCCGCGGGCAGAAATGCCGGCGGCGTTTCACTTGGTTTGGCGCGCATGATTTCCGCCGGATCGAATTCGCGTGCAGCGGTGGCCCGCTCGCGCAGTGTCTCGTCAACGGCAAGCCGTTCGCCGGAGGGTGGCTCGCTGCCTCCGAATCCTTCGCCGGCTCCTCTGGCGCGAGCTTCTTCACGACCAAGCCACCACATGCCGAAGGCGAACATGATCAGCGAGGCCAGAATACCAAGGCCGGGTGCGGCGAAGGGTGTGGTACCGAAGAATGGCATCGGGATGGCGTTCTGGATCGACGGCGTTCCCGGAAGGGCGGACATGGTGAAAGTCGACGTGCCCAGCACGATCGCGGCTGGCATCAGCCGTCGCGGAACTCCGGCGGAACGAAACAGCTGATGCGCCATGGGGGCGAGCACAAAAAAAGCGACGAACAAACTTACGCCGCCATAGGTGACGATCGCTCCGGCAAGCACAACAGCAAGCATTGCACGTTGGGCGCCGAGCCGTTCTGTGATGAAGTGGGCAATCGCCGCGACCGAGCCGCTATCCTCCATCAGCTTTCCGAACAATGCGCCAAGCAGGAACAGCGGAAAGAATTGACCGAGGAAGCCCGCAGCGCTGCCCATGAAGGTCTGCGTCCAATGCGCTAGCAGAGGTTCGCCGGAAA
>DASYDU010000382.1:0-2837 GCA_036499445.1 Lacipirellulaceae bacterium | reverse complement strand
CGAAGGGCAATTGTGCAACCAAGAGTAGCTGAAAGATATGGGCGGGCGTCCCCTCGTCGGCCTCACGAACAATGCCGTACACAGCGGTGTGAACAAGTACCAGGGCCAGGGCCGCGAAGGACATTGCCAGTGGGATTAGGGCACTGGGGTGTTTAATGGCTAACGCGTTCATTCCTCATCCTCCGTAGGTGAGCCGATGGTTTCCCGCCTGGCCCCATTGAGCCAATGGCTTGTCCCGGCGCATTCGATCTCGCCACGGTACTGGCCGTATTTCGCATGTAAAGTACAGCGTTGTGGTCGCTCCAATACATTTCGATCATGATTCCGTAGAACTCACAAGTTCGAGGCATGCATGCAATTATATTCCACGACCAGGCCTGCGACACTATCGCGATTTCGCTGCTCAGAAAATTAGGGGAGGGTTGAAGGTCGCCAATCTCGGGCTGATGCTTCGACAGCGCGGATGAACTCAGTCTTGGCCTGGGCGTAGTCGTTGACGTCGCTGAACTGCGGCGCGAGGCGGCGCTTTAGCGCTTCGTACTGCCGCGCGCGGTCGGGGTGGGCTCGCAGATAATCGCGGAAGAGCAGGTGCCGGCGCCAGAATTCGCTCCTTCTTTCCACAAGATGTATATGGTGGGTGTGGGTGGTGGGATCGGATAATAGGCGGAAATAGCGGCGCTCGGGAATGAACTTCTCGAACTCCGCGATGTATTCATAACCCAGACCGCAGATCGGCCGGATACAATGGACGTCGGCAGCAGCGAGCGCCCGAACGCCCACCAAGATGTCGATCACCGGTTTCGCGGCCAGGTGTGGCACGGCAGTGCTGCCGATGTGCTCGATGCCGGCGACCCAATGGCCAACAGCCTGCTGCAGCCGTTCCCGCTCCGCCTCAAACATCGCCGGCCAACGGGAATCGTAATCAGCGATGATGATGGGGGCAGGCTTGCATGCCATAGTCTCACGCAAAGGCGCGAAGGCGCAAAGGTTTGATTACGAAGCGGCGCGCCGCAAGAGACTGCGTGAAATAGGCATCGGTTTCTGCCCGAGGGCGGACACCGGCGGCTTCGCACCAGTAGCGGAGCACATCGGGGTAGAAATCCGCGTCATTCGGCCAGCGGATGGTATCATCCTCAACGCGAAGTTGGCGAAAAAAGCTTGAGTCTGCCAGCGGCCCGAATATTGGCGCCGAGAGTATTGGCCTCAGGTCGAGTTTTCCGACGAAGCCATCGCTGAATGTCAATTCAACGGCATGATCGTTGATGACTCGGGCCGCGGTAACGCGATTAATCTCAATGGGATTCATGCGCTTTGGCATCGGTACGTGGTTTTCACATGCATCCTGTAAATTGAATGGCACACTACAACCTGATTTGCTCCAAGGCTTTTACGGAATGGTCAAACTATAAGTTTTAGCTTATCTAAACACTGATTGCTAATGTGGATCATCGCTTTCGCGACAAATGCATCTACCTCAATGTACTCACCAAGTTTCATTTTCACGCCCGCGCGGCCGTGTGCAATTTTGTTGCGTTTTTCGTACCAGTCGTCACGCTGCCGAGGCTTATAGCCGTCAGGTATCGGATCAATTCCGAATACGTTCTTAAGAATCTTTGTTCGCTCAACATTATTTTCCGCCGACTTCCGCAACCACGTCCATATTTGCGGTTTACTGTAAACTTGCTTGTCGTTCTCCATCATTGGCTTTTCGAGTATGACGTCGGGTTCCACCAATTGGTCGACCGCTTCTGTGTCGGGCCCCAAAATGCCGAGCGGTCGATAGTAAAATAGCGCCTTCAAAACGTCCAATTCAAATTGCTCGGATGCGCCAAGCAGTCGGACAAATGCAGAAGTAACCAGGAAGTTGGCGGGATCTTTCCAGCCTGCCCCACTTCTTTCCTCACCCATATCAACCATTGCGTCATTTGGTGAGTTGCTTCGTCTAGTTAGCACCTCGGGGCTAATTCCGACGCGACTCTTAAACCCGTCGTCAAATGTCATCCACAAAAGCGTTTCTTCGTCTGTGATTCTTTCGTAGGGCGGCACATCTTGCGCGGCTAACCACTCTCTTATGGTTTGACCCCGCCTTGGTGTGCCATTTAGCGTAATCATTAGCGCTTCGCGCAGGGATTCGGTTTGTCGTAAGCCAAGCGATAGTGCCGGTTTGCTGCTCAGATCTGGAAACATGATTTACGTCGATCAGTTTTGGTCGCTGGGATGATTGTACTGTGAAAACGTGTCGTCTTGTTCGTCTATTTGTTAAGTGGCGCCGGTTTGCCTTGCCGCAGGGCCGGGAGCCACGCGTTGTAGCAGCGATCCATGTAGGCTTTGTGGGCATGGTTGATCTCTTGGTGTTCGGCGAGCGGTAACGCGATGAGCTCTTTGGGCGAGGTGACTTGATTCATCGCGGCCATCACGCCTTCGGCTGGGCAGGTCTGGTCGATGAGGCCGAAGCCGACGAGCACCGGGCATTTGATGCGCGAGGCGAAGTTCACCACGTCGAAATAGCGGCTGGCTTCGTGGACCTTGGCCTGGTCTTTGCCGTGGGCCTGGTCGTACCATTGTGGCCAACCGCCGCGACGATTGGCTTCGGGGCCGAGCATGTCGCAGCCGGCCGGCACGATGGCTAGCGCGGCGGTGACTTGCGGGACGAGGGCCGCGGTGACGAGGGTCTGCTGTCCGCCTTGGCTGGTACCGCAGACGACGAGGGTTTTGCCGTCCCAATCGGGCCGCGACATCAAGTATTGGGCGGCGCGATAACAGGAGAGATACATGCGGAGGAAGTAGGCGGTCTCGCGGTCGTCGTTGCCGATGGCCCAGTAGTCTTTGAGCGGGCC
>DASYDU010000381.1:0-10358 GCA_036499445.1 Lacipirellulaceae bacterium | reverse complement strand
CGCTCGCAGCACGACAATCAGTCGTGGCTCTCCGCGCTCTCGACTATTTTGGACACGTCCGCCATGCTGCTGGTGACCGGCGATGACGATTGCCGGCGCCGCGCGGAGCTCACGTTCGCAATGGCCCGTCACGCGAGCGTCGATCTGTGCTTGATCTTTGGACTGCGTCCGCCGGAGCCGGCCCGAGAGAGGGTTACGCTGACCGAGTTTCAAAGCGTGCTGGCCGCTGGGTCCACGACGTCAGAAGCGGCAAGCGATAAGTTCCTGCAACTGGCTGCATTGCGAGAGCTCTACGAACCATTTCTCGCGGCGCTCGGCAAACATTTCTGCCTGTTTTTGCCGCGGTTTGTGCCCGAGGATGCGAAGCCAGATAACTGGCAGACGAGCGCATGGACGAAACGGGCGCCGGGGATTACCGAGCTGCCCGCCGGCGGCTTGCGCGCGGATAAACACTTCGGCTAGAACCTTATCCAGCGTGGGCGCGAAGCCTAACTCGCCCAGGCCACGTCGCGGAGCGATTGCTCGGTATATAGATCATGGTAGTGGCCGCGGCGTTTGACGAGCGCATGGTGCGTGCCTTGCTCGATGATCTTGCCTTTCTCGATCACGAGGATTCGGTCGGCGGCGCGGATCGTCGAGAGTCGATGCGCGATGACGAAGCTCGTCTGGCCGCCCAAGAGTTCCAACAACGCGCGTTGAATCAGTTGCTCCGTCTCGGTGTCGACGGAGGAAGTGGCTTCGTCCATGACGAGCAGCCGCGGCCGCTTTAGAATCGCCCGCGCGATTGAAATCAACTGCTTCTGGCCGAGGCTGAGCTGGTTGCCGCCCTCGCCAACCTCGGTGCCATAACCTTTGGGGAGGGCTGAAATAAATGTGTGCGCGCCGGCCAATTGTGCCGCCGCCTCAACTTCCTGCTGAGTGGCGTCGAGCCGGCCGTAGCGAATGTTCTCCGCAATTGTGCGGCTGAAAAGATGCGGCTGCTGCAGCACGATGCCCAGATTCGACTGAAACCAGCGCAAGCTCCGCTCGCGATAGTCGAGGCCGTCGATAAGAATGCGACCTTCGCTGGGCTCATAGAAACGTCCGAGCAAATTCACAAGCGTCGATTTGCCGCCGCCCGTGGCGCCGACGAGTGCGATCGTCTGACCAGGTTCGACCGTCAGATTGAAGCTTTCGATGATTTGCGGGCCGTTGCGGTAACGAAAGCCGACATTCTCAAATTCAATCCGTCCGATGCGATCGGCGTAGCCGTCATTGCCGCGCTCGCGGAGCTGCGCCACCACACGTGGGTTGTCGCGAATCTCCGGCACGGCCTCGACCAGGCTAAGCACCCGCTCGGCAGAGGCGTGAGCCATTTGCATTTCCGCGAACCAGGCCGACATATCCTGCACGGGCGCGAAGAACAGCTGCGCATACAGTAGGAAAGTCACGAGCTCGCCCACATCGAGGCCGCCGATTAGCACTTGATGGCCACCGATCGCGAGCGCCAGCGCGATCGCGATGCTGCCGAGTGACAAGATCAGCGGCAAATAGACGGCCGAGAGCACTGCATTGTGGACCGAATAGCCCTGCATCTCGTCGATCAGGCGATCGAAGTCGGCCAGATTCTCGGCCTCGCGGACAAAGACCTTCGTTGTTTTGACGCCGACGATGCCTTCGTTGTACGCGGCCGTGATCCGCGAATTCGTCTTCCGCACGATGCGCGAGATGTAGAGAATCTTTCGCCGGAAATACAAACTCACGACAAACATCACCGGCACGACCGCGAGCACCGCCAGCGCGAGCCGCCAGTTGTACTCGAACATCACGACCGTAATGCCCACCATCAGCGCGGTGCCCCAGATATAATCCATCACTCCCCAGGCCAAGATATTCGAGAGCCGCTGGCAGTCGCTGGTGAGCCGAGCCATCAGCCAGCCGACCGGCTTCGTGTCGTAGAAACTGAACGAAAGCTCCTGCAGTCGCTCGAAAGCATCGCGGCGGATGTCGTGGCAAACGTGCGTGCGAATCTTGCCGGCGCAAGCGATAAAGCCCCAGATGCAGACGACCAAGCCGGCGGACAAACCGGCATAAATCCAGGCATAAGTGGCCAGGTCTGCGTTCATGCCGTGCTCCTGGACGTCGGCGATCACGCGGCCGGTCAGAATCGGCAAGCAGAGATCGCTCGCCGCCAGCCCAAAGGCGACCAACGTAAATGCGATCGCCGTGCCGCGATAGTGCAGGGCGTACTGCAGTAATTTTTTCCAAAGTCGCAGGTCGACTTTGATCTCGTAATCATTTTCCAGCCAGTCTACGTACGTCATGCCTGTGCCGCTCCTTCCGTCTGCGCCGCGGAAGTGAGTAAGTCGCGTTCGATCTCCTCTTCCAGCGCGCCTTGAATCTCCCACAACCGCCGATACGGACCCGCGCTTATTACCAATTGGTCGTGCGTTCCCTCCTGCACGAGTCGGCCACCGTCGAGCACAAAGATCCGGTCCGCCAGCCGCGCCGACGACAATCGATGAGCAATCAAGATCGTGGTTTGCTTGCCTTTCCGCGCGGCAAGTGCCCGCAGGATTCGCGACTCCGTCTTTGTGTCGACCGCGCTCAAACTGTCGTCGAGCACCAAGAACGTTGGGTCTTTGATCAGTGCCCGTGCGATCGCCACCCGCTGTCGCTGTCCGCCGGAAAGCGTGACGCCCCGTTCGCCGACCAGCGTGGCATAACCGTCGGCGAAGTCGACGATGTTCTCGTGGATGTCGGCCGCCCGGGCAGACTCCTCAACCTCGTGGTCGGCCGCTGCACTATGCCCCAGCGCTACGTTCTCGCGCACCGAGCGCGAATAGAGAAATGGATCCTGCAGCACCATGCCGAACGCGCCGCGCACGGCGTCGCGATTGAGTTCGCGCAGCTCGCGACCGCCGACGCGGATCGAGCCCGTTTCGTAGTCGTAAAGCCGTACTAGCAAATTCACGAGCGTCGACTTTCCCGATCCCGGTGGTCCCAACAGCGCCACTGCCTCGCCGCGGCGAATCGTGAGCGAGAGATTGTCGATCGCCGCCGGCCCGTCGATGTAACGAAACGTTAGATCGCGGACCTCGATGTCGCCGCTCACCGGCTCGGCCGGCACCAGCTCGACGCTTTCCAGCGGTTCGCGCAAAATCGTCTGAATGCGATCGATCGCCACCGACGCCTTACCACTATCCACGAGCACCCGCCCAATCTGCCGCACCGGCCAAATGATCGTTCGCAGCAGCCAGGAATAGAACACCCAGGTGCCGACCGAAATCTCGCCGCGCATCGCCAAATAGCCGCCGCCAAAAAGCACCAGCCCCATCTGCACGAAGATCAACAGATCCGAGAGCGTCCAGTAATTGCTGAGCGCGATGAACAACCGATACTCGAGGTCCCGCAGCTCGCCGTTCCGTTCGTGAAACCGCCTGATCTCGAAATCCTGTTGCGCGAAGGCCCGAACCACACGAATGCCGGTCAGGTTCTCTTGCAGCAGCGTGGTCAGCCGTCCGTCGCAGACCTCCACCTTTTCAAACAAATGCCGCACCTGCCGAAAGAACAGCACGGCAAAGAGCAGCAAAAACGGAATCACCGCCAGCGACAACCCGCTCATCCGCAAGTTCTGCGAGAGCATGATCGGCAAAGCGATCAGCAGAAACAGCGCGACGCGAGCGATTTCGACCACTTGCGCGGCCAGGAAAACGCGGATTGTTTCCACGTCGGTCGAACATCGCTGGACCAGATCGCCCGTATCCGCCCGATCGTGATATGCGCTGGGTAGCCGCTCCAAATGTGAGTACAGTTCGTGGCGCAGCCGGCGGACAATCCCTTCGCTGGCCTCGGCCGCCCACTTGCCGCGCAAATAGGTGAAGAAGCCGTGCAGCGCATTGAAGACGACAATCATTAGGGCGGCGGGTACAATCGCCTGCCAGATATTCGCGTTCTCTTGGCCGAGCGAATCGAGCGCGGTCTTTAAGATATAGGGAACCGCCAGCAGAAACAGGGTTCCGGTTCCCATTACGGCGATCGCCGCGGCATACCGGGCGCGCTGGCCGGATGTCAGCGCCCAGAGCGTATCGCCACCACGACGTGCCACGTTGTTTTCGCGTGCCACGTTGTTTTCGAATGAATTCACCGAACCGCCGCCTCGTCAAATGCTCTATCATCCCGGCCGCTGCGCGCGCGACCCCTCGGCACCCATTTTGCCGTGACGGCAGGACAAGCGAAAGCGGCCGCAGGTTCCCGCGATTTTCGCCGCCAAAGCTGGCATGAATCCATTTTATCCCTAGCGGATCCTGTCGATACCGATGCAAACCGCCCGCCTCGAATTCGTGCCGCATACGCCGCAGGGCCTGCGAGCGCTGATTGATGGTTACGACGAGTTCGCGGATAAGTTTGGAATACCAGCGGCGGTGGGGCTGCGTGAATTTTTTGTTTCCGGCGACATCTCCGCCGATTGGCTCGCAAAACTCGCCGCCGCGACCGGGGCCGACCCCTGGACATTTGGATTCGCTATCGTGCATCGGGCGGACCGGCTCGTAATCGGGAGCGGCGGTTTCAAAGGTCCGCCGACGGTCGAAGACGCCTTCCTAGTCTGCGAGATCGCCTACGGCATCGCGCCTGGTTACCGCTGCCAAGGCTTTGCCACGGAAACGGCCCAAGCGCTCGTCGACTATGCGATCGCGAGCGGCCGCGTCGGGCTCGTCCGCGCCCACACGCTGCCCGAGCCAAACGCTTCGTCCCGCGTGCTGACCAAGTGCGGTTTTAAGAAAATTGGCGGAGTCGTCGATCCCGAAGACGGCCTCGTCTGGCGGTGGGAGCGCAATATCGGCAACTGAACGCGGCATGGACCTGAGCCGGCGACTACAGTCGGCCGAGCGATCGCTCATCATTTCGGCACCGCAAGCAACTGATCGATCTCGGCGATGAAATCGGCTCTCAACGTTGGCGTCCAGCCCGGCTGGACATCGCGGATGATTCCCTGTTGGTCGATCAATATCATTGTGGGAAAGCCAGTGACCTTGAATTTCTCGGGCAATCCGGCGGCTTTGAGATTTGGATAGGCCAGGCCGAGTTTGTCGACGACGAACTTGGCATCATCGACGTTCCCGTCTGTGTTCATGCCCAGGACGGCGACCGGCTGGCCGCGATAATGTTCGGAGACTTGCTCGATCTGGGGCATCGCCCGAATGCACCAGCCGCAGCCGCGATACCAAAAGTCGAGCAGCACGATTTTGCCTCGGTAGTCGGCCAGTACCTGCGGATTGTTATCAAGATCAGTCGTGGTGAAGGCTTCGGCCGGCTGGCCAATCAACGCTTGGCGCGCGTTTACCTCCTCTGTGAGGTATTTGCGCTCGCCGCCGAATTCCTCGACCTGTTTGTCGAGCAGCTGCTGGAAATCCGCTGTGGTCAGCATGTCCTTGACGTCCGCAAGCGCAGCGGCAGCGGCGTCAAGCGATTCGGGCGCTGCATCCTTCTTGTCAGTCGCCTCGTCGAAATTGCGCTTGGCTTGGAAATATCGCTCCGCGTCGGCCGCGAGCGCGCGGCAGATCTCGGGGTCGACCTGTTGGACGTCGGCGAGCTTGAACGAGCCAATGCCTTCGCCATTGAAGCCATAGGTTTGCTTCCAGGTGTAGTCACGCTGTTGGACGATTCCACGGTTGGCGTCGAACGTCGCAGTGTCTTTGAATTCAAAACCGTAAATGGCGCTCTCCGGACGTTCTTCTACGACTTCGTAGACCGGGTGTGCAGCGTCGGCCGCTTCGAGTGCCCGATAGTTGAGCTTGCCATCGAAGATGCCCTTGGGGGATTGCCAACCGCTGGCTACTTCCTCGGCCGTGGCCGGAAGTCGCAAAAATACCTTCGTCGGCTCGACGCGAACGCCGAAGGAATTCCAGAGCTCGGTGAATCGGCCGAGGTCGTCGACATCGGCACAGCCGTAGTATGTGCTCTCACTCTTGCTCTCGGAACCTTCGGCCTGCTTTTGGGTGCGCACGTCGACGTATCGCAGCAGGACGCGAAAAGTGCCGTCGGTGTTCTTGGCCAACACCGTCGCGCCCCAGGTGCCTTCGTTGTCGTAGCCGCCATTGTCGTATTTGAAGTGCGCTTCATCGGTGTAGCTGTACTTTTTGCCAACTTCAAGTTTGTAGCGCGGCAAGGTGAGCGAAGTCTGCGCGGTGTCAGAGGCTGTCACGACAATTGGCACGCTCACCAAGAGAGCGAGAAGGGATACGGCGGGCCGCACGATGTGGCGCATCGGAATCGGTCCGCCGGATGCAACCCCCGACAAGGCGGCCCGAACGTCGACGGCCGCGCATCTGACGCCGCGGCGAGAATGGCAGCGGAGACAAGAAGTCGATTGCATATAGCACTCTGCGGGCCAGGGCGACAATCGTAGCCGGATTATCTCACCGGCGGAAAAAAATCGCAATGGACAGCCAGTGATTCGCAGCGGCCGCGACATATTATTCCTCAAGGTTGGTTGCGGCGTCGTTGCGGCGGCAATCTTAGAACTTGAGCTTCTTCGCCACCGGACTGTCCGCGTCGATGACGTGGTACAACTAGCCCGTCCAGTGCTTCGCATTGCCGATGCCGAATCGTCATCGAATTGCGCACTGTTTTGCTCGCTCGGCTCTCCGATCAGGCCAAGTGGTCCCCTTCGCCCTGGATCTACTTGCCTTCAACTGCCCAAGCTGCCCATAATGACGCCCATGAATGCTACGCTCTCTCCGCCGACCGCTGCCGACGCTGCGGTCACCGCCACCACCAGAATTCTCGCCGGCCTTAGCGATGGATACCCGGGAAACTTCAATGTTCGCCTTTGGAACGGCCAAAACTGGCAGCCCGGAACGGGCACCGCGCGTTTCACGGTTGTGCTGAAGCATCCCGGCGCGCTGCGCGCCATGTTCAGGCCGGTGAAAGCCGCCGTCGCTTTTGGCGAAGCTTACATCTTCGACGACTTCGACATTGAGGGCGACATCGTTGCCTTCACCGAATGGCTCCGGCATTTGGTGGAGCGGGGTGAACGTCGCGGCATCCGAGACAAGTTGCGCCTCTATCGCAGCCTGAAGAAGTTGCCCGATCAGCCCCGACCCCGCGATGCTTCGCAGGCGGGCGATCCGACGCGCGGCGATCACAGCATAGCCCGCGACCGCCAGGCCGTCGAGTACACCTACAACGTGCCCGGCGAAGTCTACCAATTGTTTCTCGACAAGAACTTGCAATACACCTGCGGATACTTTGCCCATCCGGACGAAGATCTCGATGTCGCTCAAGAGCGCAAGATGGATTACATCTGCCGCAAGCTGAGGCTGAAGCCGGGTGAGCGATTCGTCGATTTTGGCTGCGGTTGGGGCGGCCTCTTGATCCACGCTGCCCGCAACTATGGCGTCGAGGCGGTCGGCGTCACACTTTCCGAAGCCCAAGTGAAATGGGCCGAGCGCGAAATCGCCGCGGCTGGACTAAGCGATCGCGTCCGCGTTGAGCTGGCCGATTATCGCGAGTTTCACGCGCCAGGCGCGTTCGACAAGGCGGCCAGTGTGGGCATGGGCGAGCACGTCGGTCACAAACAATTGCCCACCTTCCTTAGCAAAATCTACGAGTGCCTGCGACCCGGCGGCGCCTACCTGCACCACACTATCAATCTGCGGCCGGGCGCGCGGCCGCCACGCTGGACCGGCTTCTCGCACAAGTACGTGTTTCCCAACGGCGAGATGCAGTCGCCCGTGTTTGTGTTGAGCACAGCCGGCGGGGCCGGCTTCGAGATTCGCGACCTCGAGAATCTTCGCGAGCATTACGTGTACACTCTGGAGAATTGGGTCCGCCGCCTCGAAGCCAATCGCGAGCGAGTGATCGAGCTCGCCGGCGATGTTCGCTATCGCATCTTCCGCCTCTATATGGCAGGCGCGACGCTCGGCTTTCGCAGCGGCGTCTACAATTTGACGCAGAGCCTCGTCGTGAAACCAGACGCCGGCCGCGCCGGCCTACCGCTAACCCGCGCGGATTGGTACGCCTAGAGCAGTCGTCGCATAAGTGTGGCTTTTTTCATCGCTTATCCCCCACTCCCTCCTCCCTGCTCCCTGCTATTAATACTTCAGTCTTGCCGCGATGGGACTTGCTGCGTCGATGAACCGCAGCAGGCGGTGCTTCCAGTGCTTGGCGTAGTCAACGCCGACTCGCTTTGAGCGAATGATTCGCGGCTGATATTCGGGGTCGGCGAGGAAATAGATGTCATTGCCCGTGAGGTCGAGGCGATTCTCTGCACCCGTGATGTCAAACGCCCGCGCGAGTTTGGCCGGGCCAGTGAGATCGGCGTCCCAATCGTCGAGCGGCTCCGCGGCCCGGACAAGCACCGCATGCGCGTCGCCGGCCGTCCCCGCGACGACGTTGAACATCCAGTGCATGCCGTAGACGAAGTAGACGTAGGCATGCCCGGCCGGGCCGAACATCACCTCGGTCCGCGGCGTGCGGCCCTTCGAAGAATGCGATGCCAAGTCTTTCGGCCCAAGATACGCCTCGGTCTCGACAATCCGCGCCCGGCGCAATGACCGCCCGACTCGCCGAACCATGATCGTGCCGACGAGAGTGTGCGCTAACTCCTGCGCCGGATGCCTAAAAAACTCGCGATCAAGCTTGTTCGCCGCTCTCCTCTCGCCGGGCCTTAACTCGATACTAACTAGTCTCTCACCCATAGGGCTAATTTACGCAGATTCCGTCGCCGTGTCTCCGCATCGCCCCGCTATAATGCCGTAGTTCCGGCCGGCTGGCCCAACGATTGCGACCTAGCTCGCCCGAATTACTAAGTTCGCGTTAGGAGTTATTCGATGAGAGTATTGCTCGCCATTGTCACTTTCACAGCACTCGGGCCATTTTCTTGTTTGGCCGCCCAGGCTGAGAACGAAAAGCAGACGCCTCCGTCGAAGGCTTTAGTAGCAATAAGCGGTGCCGACAGCCATGTAAGAAAGCCGACCTACGAGCGCATTAGTACGCCTGAGGACTGGTACCGTGTTTGGGCCAGGCACTTGGGAACGACGAAGGATGATGCATATTGCTCTATTCTCGAAGTCGACTTTGATCGTTGCTTGGTCGTCGCGATATTTCGTGGTGAGGAAACCAACATTCGTGGAATCCGAATCGATTCTTTGTTGGAATCCACGGACTCGATCGTCATCCGATTCGTCAGGTTAGGCTATCAGACCGCTGGTTCGGACAACAACAAGCCACCTGATCGACCCTATGCTTTTGTAATCGTACCAAAGACCGACAAGAGCATTGTCTTGGAACAAAGAATTCAAGCAATGGGTGATCAACAACAACAGTGGGAAGAGTGCGCTCAATTGGCCGGTCGTCAAGCGTATGGGCAGCATGAGGCTAAACCGTAGCAACGTATGGACGATGCAGTTTCCCGGGTCAGGCCATCACGCCGCGTCGTCGAATTGTCCGATCCGAATCGTCCCACCAGGTAAGTGAGCAATCAGTTCCAATTCACCTCCCAGCGCCTTCACTAATCGCTGCAAAGTGCTCACCTGCATGTCGTGTTGCGATTCCAGCCGGGACAAGCTGGGTTGCTTGATCCCGAGCGCGGCCGCCAGTTGCTCCTGCGTCAGCCCCACGGCCTGACGAATCTCTGCCAAAAGCATCTCGGCAATCATTTCCTTGGCCCGCGCCTTAGCCCGTGACCGTGCCTCCGGCCGCATCTTTGCTTCCAGCTCTTTGAAGTTTCGTGCCATCAAATTAGCCCTTCTTCCCGCAATGTCGTCAGGTGTTCGTCAAACAATCGATCGGCCAGTGGAATCATTCGCTCGTAAAATCGATCGTCGCCGGTTTTATCGCCGCCAATTAGCAGTATCGCGCTTCGCCGCGGATCGAATGCAAATAGCGTCCGCAGCGGTCGGCCGCGATGCTGCGTCCGCAGTTCTTTCATGTTCGAATGCCGAGAACCGGACAGCGTGTCTGCGTGTGGCCGCGGCAAATGCGGTCCTAGCTGCTGGAGCAACTCGACACTCGCTGCCACCGATTCCTGCTCATCCTCATCCAGTGAATTCCACCACGCGGCAAACTCATCGGTAAATTCAACTTCCCACATCCACTGAATTATAGCCTATATGTTATATGCATCAAGTGCTATATTCGCGATGTTATCGCCAAAACGCATCGGGCGACGGGGTCGCGTGTTGCCGAAAATCAACGTCGGCACTCGCCGTAAACACATAGAGGAAAGTCACTTATGGCGTCAATCGCAGGCGTCTCAATCGCCGCTGTAACCGCCCGGCACAGCCCTTGCTCCTCTCGGCCCGCACTCCTCCTTTTCCCCGCCTGGCCGATCGCTGGAGCCTCCGTCCCCCCGGGCTCCAGCGGTCGGCCCCTCT
>DASYDU010000380.1:0-13432 GCA_036499445.1 Lacipirellulaceae bacterium | reverse complement strand
TCGGCCTTCGTCTGACTAACGGCTAATAGCTACTTCGTTACCAATTTCTGCACGCCATAGCGCCGGCTCCGCCGTCGCCGCACAATCGCTTTGTTCGACGGCTTGCGGCGCTTGCGCGTCATGCCACCCTTGGCACTCTTGCCGGTCGGGCTAACGGGATGCCGGCCGCCCTTGGTGCGGCCTTCACCACCACCATGCGGATGATCGATCGGGTTCATCGCCGTCCCGCGGACATGCGGCCTTTTCCCCAGCCACCGGTTCCGTCCGGCCTTGCCGATCACGATCCCCATGTGATCGCCATTGCTGGTCGCGCCGATCGTCGCACGGCAAGCCGACGGGATACGGCGAATTTCGCCGCTCGGCAGCGAAATCTGCGCCCAACCGGCCTCGCGGGCCATCAGCGTTGCATTCGTGCCAGCGCTGCGGCACAGTGCGCCGCCACGCCCGGCCTGTATTTCAATGTTGTGGACCACTGTGCCGAGCGGAATCTTGGAGAGCGGCAGGCAGTTACCCACCGTCGGCGCCGCGTCTGCTCCGCTTACCACCGTGTCTCCCTTGTTCAGTCCGGCCGGAGCGATGATGTATCGTTTTTCGCCGTCCACATAATGGAGCAGCGCTACGCGGGCCGTGCGATTCGGATCGTATTGGATCGAATCGACGCGGGCGGCGACGCCGTCCTTATTCCGGCGGAAATCGATTAAGCGATATCGCTGCTTGTGGCCGCCGCCACGGTGCCGGCAGGTAATCTTTCCCTGATTGTTGCGGCCGCCCTTTTTGTTCATGGGGCGCAGGAGCGCCTTCTCGGGCTTGGCACCCGGCGTGAGCTCGGCAAAGTCGCTCACCGACGCATTGCGCCGGCCAGCCGTTGTCGGATTGTATTCGCGAATACCCATGGTAGTTGTTAGCTATTAGTCCTTAGCTGTTAGCTAGGAAATCAAGTTGTTTCTGGCGAATAGCTAACGGCTAAAAGCTCTCCTAAAAGAAGTCGATCCTATGTTCTTTGTCCAGCGTCACGATCGCCTTCTTCCATTTGCCGGTGTGGCCCAGTCGAAATTTTGTCCGCCGCGGCTTGCCCTTACGGTTTTGCACGTGCACCGCCAAAACGGTCACGTCGAACAGCTTCTCGACGGCCCGCTTCACGTCCGCCTTGGTCGCCAGACGATTCACCTCGAAGCCATAGGCATTGTTCCGTGTCGAGCGGTGCATGCCCTTTTCAGTCACCAGTGGCCGCACGATGATTTGGTGCGGTTCGAGGTGGAGGCTCGTTCGTTGTGCAATATGCTGCGGCATGGCCAATCACTCTGTCGCTTTTTTCCGTGTGGGCTTCTTCACCGTAGCCGTCTTCGTCGTGACCCGTTTCGTGGGCGCCTTCTTTTCTGCACCATCCTCGCCGTTAGCGCCACCGTGGGCGGCTTTGGCCGAAGCCACGAGCGAGTCGAGCGCGGCTTTGGTCACGAGCACACGCTTCGACGACAGCACATCAAGGGCGTTGATTTCTGCGGCCGGCGCGACGCACACGCCAGCAATGTTGCGGGCGCTGCAATACACGCTGCGATCATATTTGGCCGTGGTTACCAGGAGCGAGCCGCCGTCCCATTCCAAATGCTTGAGCACGGCGATCATATCCTTGGTCTTCGGCGTGGAGAAAGCCAAGTCGTCGATCACCAACAGTTCGTCGTCTCGCACCTTCGAGGCCAGTGCCATCCGGGTCGCGGTCTGTAACGCCTTGCGCGGCAGGCGGTAGCCATAGTCGCGGTTGTGAATCCGGTGGATATGGCCGCCGCCGCGGCGGATGCCGCTCCGCTTCGAGCCGGCCCGGGCGTTGCCCGTACCCTTCTGCTTATACATCTTCTTCGTCGAGCCAGAGACCATGCCCCGCGACTTCGTTTCATGCGAGCCCTGCCGCGCGTTCGCCTGATACATCACGACCGCATCGTGCAACAACTGTTTGTTGATGCGAGGCGCGAAGTCCGTGGGCTCGACGTTGTACGTCCCCACTTTCTTCCCTTTGCGATCGAAAATCGTCAGCTTGGGCATCGTTGCAAAGTTCTCAGTTCTTAGCCATTGGCTGCTCTTAACCATTGGCCGGGCATTCAATTATCTGGCTAACTAGCTGGCAGCTAATAGCTAACAGCTTCCCCGTTAAAGCATATTTGTTGCCTGAATAATCACGTATCCGCCGTTCGGTCCCGGCACCGCGCCACGGATCAGCAGCAAATTGTTCTCCGCGTCGACCTTCACCAACTTCTGGTTGCGCATCGTGGTCTTTATGTTGCCGTACTGGCCGGGCATGCGCTTTCCTTTGATCACACGACTGGGAAAGGCGCTGCCGCTAGTGCCTCCCATCGCCCGATGGCATTTCTTGACGCCGTGGGTCGCCCGCTGACCGGAGAAATTGTGCCGTTTCATGGCACCGCTGTAGCCGCGTCCCTTGCACGTGGCTGTCACGTCGACCGACTTCACGTTTGCAAAGGCCTCGACGTTGATCTTGGCGCCAACGGCCAATTCGCCCGGCGGTCCCGTGATTTCGCGGATGAACCGCTGCGGCTCGACGCCCGCCTTGGCCAGCAGTTCGACTCCGGCCGCCCCGCGCTGCTTCGAGCGCTTGCTGTCGAGCTTTGCCACATGACCCCGTTCGCTGCGACTGGCCAGACGGCGCGGTTTGTCGGCAAAGCCGAACTGCACCGCCTCGTATCCGTCCCGGTCTGTCGTCCGAACCATCAGGACGACGCACGGACCGGCCTCGATCACCGTCACTGGGATCACTTGGCCCGCCTCGTCATAGATTTGCGTCATCCCGACCTTCCGGCCGAGTATTCCGATAGCCATCGCTGTCACCTGGGTCGTTTGTCTCGCGGGAGATTCGTGAACACGGTTGCTTTTCGTGAACCCTGTCACGCCTTACCCGTGAGGCGTCCGGTCATTGTCTTTTAGGCAAAATTGTCGTGTCTGGAGTGCTTCCATTTCGGATTGCGGATTCGCTCGATTCAATCCGAAATCCGCAATCAAGAATCCGCAATTCTATCATCCGCTTGTCGCCTTGATCTTGATATCCACGCCAGCGGGCAAGCTCAACTTATTCAGGGCCTCAATCGTCTTGGCCGTGGCCTGCAGAATATCTATCAGCCGCTTGTGTGTGCGAATCTCGTATTGCTGCCGCGATTTCTTGTCGACGTGCGGGCTGCGGAGCACCGTGTACCGCTCGATCCGCGTCGGCAGCGGAATCGGGCCGTGCACGATCGAATTGGTCCGCTTCGCCGTGTCGACGATCTCGGCCGCGCTCTGGTCCAGCACCGAATGGTCGTAGGCCTCCATCCGAATGCGAATGATTTCTCGCGAAGCTGCCACGCTCTATGCTCCTCACCCGCTGCCGGCACCAGTTTTCAAACAACGCCGATCTGCTGCGCGCCATCCAGCGCGATCTCAATTCGCAATTCGACCGGCTACCGCACGCCAGTCCGGCCGACGGCATCCCAAGTGCCAATACGCAGCCGATACCTCTCCGCCAACAATTTGTGGCGAATTGGCGATGATACCGCGTTTTGCGCGAAGCTGTCAACCGCACGAAATGAGAAGGCGAACACTTTCTCTCGGCGCGATGTGAGAGAGTAGGCAAAGATCGCGCGACCTACCCGATTTATCAATTTGGCAATTTTCAATAATTCCAAACCATGCACTTGACCGATGCCTAGTGTATTACTATACTGATACACATAGGGAGGAGTGAACGCCGCGAACCACACGATTATGGCCCAGAAAATCGCCACTTTCGAAATCAACCCGACCTCTGGCGTCCCGATCTATCGCCAGATTGTCGATCAGGTCCATGCCTTGGTGGCCGGCGGGGCACTCGCACCCGGAGACCTACTTCCCAGCGTCCGCCAAGTTGCTCAGGACGCGGCAGTGAATCCAATGACTGTGAGCAAAGCTTATTCGCGGCTCGAGACCGAGGGCGTCGTCCGCCGCGTGCGAGGGCAGGGGATGGAAGTCATGCCGCCGTCCCAAAATGGAAGCGTCGACCAACGCAAGCAGCAGTTCCGCGCGGTCATCGAACCGGCCCTGCACCGCGCCCGCCAGCTCGGCCTCAATCGCACCCAAATTCGCGACGTCATATCGTCCTTGTTGCAGGACCAACAGCCATGAACTCTCCCACAATTCAACCCGATCGCTTCTGCAGACACGCTGTGGCGAATGAAGTGCCGACGCGTCCATCGCTTAGGAAGCTCGAACAACAAAAGCAGCAGTTTCGCGCCATGATCGAGCCGATCGTGTATCGAGCGCGCCAACTCGGCCTCAACCGCGTCCAGATTCGTGAAATCATCACGTCCATACTGTAGGCCTATCGCCATGAATACCTCCGTTGTTCGACTCGACCATCTGCAGAAAAGTTTCGCGGCGAAACAGGTCCTCCGCGACATCGACTTGCCGATCGAGCCTGGGACCGTGCTCGGTCTGTTGGGCTCCAACGGCAGCGGCAAGACAACGCTGATCAAGTGCGCGCTCGGCCTGCTGCGCCCGACCGCCGGCTCAGCGACGGTTTTCGGCGAAAACGTCTGGGACCTCTCGGCCGCGGCTAAGGCGCGGCTCGGCTACGTGCCACAAGAAGTCACGACCTATCCTTGGATGCGCGTCCGTCAGGTGATCACCTACACGGCCGCCTTCTATCCCAATTGGAAGCAGCCCTTTGTCGACGAGCTTTGCCGTCGTTGGCACCTGCCGCTGGAAGATCGCGTCGGCGCTCTTTCCACCGGCCAGCTCCAAACCGTGGGCATCGTGCTCGCGCTCGGCCACGAACCTGAGCTGCTCGTCCTCGATGAGCCGGTCGCCAGCCTTGACCCGTCGGCCCGTCGCGAATTCTTACGCACGCTGTTGGAAATGCTCGACGGCCACGAGCGAACCGTACTGTTCAGCACGCATATCACGAGCGACCTCGAACGAGTGGCGAACCGGGTCGCCATCCTCGGCGACGGCCAGATTCGTTTCCACGGCGAGCTGGACGAGCTCAAAGACCGTGTCAAACGTCTCCGAATCTCATCGCGCCGCGAACTGCCCGCCAGCTTCGCGGTGCCGGGCTCGCTCCGCTGCGAAGTGGCCGGGGCAAATGCCACGGTGAGTGTCGCCAATTTCGACGAGCGGCTGGCGGCCGACATGCGGCAAACCTGGGACGCCGACGTGGCGATTCAAGACCTCAATCTCGAAGAGATCTTCGTGGAGATGCACAATGGCCGAGCGAATTAAGCAAGTGCTGATCACATATGTGACGCACCGCTATATCCTGGCCGCGTGTTTGGCCGGAGTGGTGCTCTTTGTCGTACCGAACCTGATTGCCGTCTCCAGGAACCATCCGTCCACGCCGACGTTGCCTCCGCCACTGCCACCGCCAGTCAACGAACTCGGACAACCTGAACTATCTGCTTCCGTGGGCCGCCCGTCCACTTTTCCGAGCCAGCAGATCGCGCCAAGTATCGCGCCACAGATCATGATGCTCATCGGAATGCCGCTGCTATTCTTGGCGTCGTTCCTGGTCGGGCACGCCAAGACACAATTCGCGCATTCGCGAGCTCGGCTCACCCCAGATTTCATTTTCGCGCACATCGCGGTCCTCGCCGCCATTTTGTTTCTTTTGTTGGTCGCCTACCCCATGCTGATTGCCTGGTGTGCGCACGCCGAGTCGACCAGCCTCGTGGCGATTGCTCTGGCGATCGCGGCGCCGTCGATTTGGGGAATTCACCGCGGTCGCGTCTCGTGGTTCTTCGTGTCACTCGGGGCTTTCTACAGCCTGTTCACGGAGCGTGGCGCCAATTTTTGGATCATCGATGCGGAGCAGAACTGGACCGTTCATGTGTTAATTGCTGTAGCAGGCGCCGTGCTGATTGCCGCCTGGCTTCGTCGGCTCTGCCAATTACGTGAGGAACTGGACGACTACCAAACTAACATCCAGTGGGGCGTTTCCCGGCCCGGCGGCGGAGAGGCGATCGAACAACGCCGCCTTCAGGCCAACCAAGCCCGCCGCAGCCCGCTCATCACTTGGATCAGCGACAACTGGCTCGCGCGATTGCCGGCCGTGCCTCCGACTAACAGAGGAATGCAATTGCCACGATTGCTGCTCTATGGTTTCAGCCCCTGGCCAATGGAGCTACAAGCAATCTGGATGGCCCTGGCAATGGGAGCCATGACGCTGTTCATGGCCAACTTCGCCTTCTCGAAGCCGGGCAGCAATACTTTTCCAATTCACATGTTCTTGTTCTTCGCAACTGTCATGCCTGGCTGGATCGGCGGTTTGTCGTTGGCCCAACGACGGCCACGAATCGCCACAGAGTTGCTGCGACCGTTGACCCGCTGCCAGCTGATGGACAGTCTATTTGCCGCTGCCGCTCGGAACTCAATCGTCCACTGGTTGATCATGAATGCTGGGCTGCTATTCGTCGCCTGGCTCGTGCTCAGAATTCAAATCACCGCGGGCAATCTTATCATGTATGTACTGTTGTCGGCCACCGCCACCTTTGCCGCCTGGGGACTCAGCGTACGCACCGCCGTCTGGTCTTCGCCGTTCCTGCGGATTCTCGTAATGATGATTGTATTCGGACTGTCGTTTGGAGTCGCCGCTGGTTGGTTGGCGAAGGGAGAGGCAAGTAGTGTGTCAGTTCTTATCGCGGCAATGGCTCTTGTCGCGATTGGCGCCGCCCTCGTCGCCAGCGCACGTAAAGCTTGGCTCAATCTCGAGCTCGGCTAGCGAGGTGAGCCGTCGTTGGCTCCAGTGCTTTAACTAGCCGCGGACTTACAGTCCGCCGGTTATAATGCGAGTGGGAAAGTTCGGGTGCCATGCCCTCGCTCGCGCTTTCACGCTCAGCTGAGACCAAACGGCGTTTACGCGAGCGTGGGCATGCGGTTGGCGCATTCAACATGCTCACGCGGCTGCGCCGCGAGAGCATGGCACCCTGACGTCTGACTCCTGCATCCCGCATCCTGTATCCTTTTCTTCATGCAATTCCTCCGCGTCCATCAAAAGCTCGTCTCGAACCCGATTGCCGACGTGCTGGCCGAGGTGCATGCTGCGCTCGATGGGCTCCAGCTGAAAGTGCCGCAGGGCGACGTCGGCATTACCGCTGGCAGCCGTGGCATCACGAACCTGGCAGCTATTACCAAGGCAGCCGGCGACTGGCTCCGCGCTCATGGCGCTCGGCCGTTTTTGTTTCCGGCGATGGGCTCACACAACGGCGGCACGGCCGAGGGCCAGCGGGCGATGATTGAATCGCTCGGCATGACCGAACAAGCGATGGGCATGCCGATCCGCGCCTCGATGGACGTGGTGAAACTCAGCGAGGTGGGTGGCATGCCCTCGTCGCGCGGCGACGTGGGCATGCGATCAACGGTCTGGATGGACCGCCACGCCTTTGAATCCGCCGGTGTCCTCGTCCTTAACCGCATCAAGCTCCACACCTGTTTCTCCGGCCCCGTGCAGAGCGGTCTCACGAAAATGATGGTCGTCGGCATGGGGAAGATTCCGTCTGCCGAGACGTTCCACTCCGCGCCGACGCCGCAGATGAAAGACATGCTGCTTGAAATGGGGCAAGTCGTGCTCGACTCGGGCAAGATTTGGGCGGGCCTCGCGATACTTGAAGACGGCTTCGACCAGACGGCCGAGCTCCACGCGCTCGCGCCTGGCGAAATCCTGTCGCGCGAGCCGCAACTACTCGAGCGTCATCGCCACTATTTCCCGCGGCTGCCGCTGGAGGACATCAACGTGCTGGTGATCGACGAAATGGGCAAGACGTTTAGCGGCACCGGCATGGATACAAACGTGCTCGGCTACCGCGGCGTCCGCGACGGCGAAGACCTCACTAAGCCCTACATCCACGCGATCGCGGCCCTCTCGCTCTCGACCGCATCGCAGGGCAACGCGATCGGCGTGGGACTGGCGGACTTCATCACGCACCGGCTCCGCGACGCGATCGATGAAAAGAAGATGTTTCTCAACGCTTTCACGACCGGCCACATGATGCGGGCCAAAATTCCACCCACGCTAGCCGACGACGAAGTGCTGCTCACCGCGCTCGCCGGTCGCTATGGCGAGTCCCGATGGCTCATCATCCCCAACACGCTTCATCTAGAAACGCTCTACGCCAGCGTCGACCTCCGCGACGAACTCACGGCCCATCCACTCTGCACGGTCGACGCAGAGCCGGTCGAGCTGACGTTCGCCGTTGGACGCCACGAACTTCGGTTCTGACGCACGTGCAGAATGGCTTACAACCGCGCCAAAATGCGTCGCTTCTTTGGCCGTTGCGGACGGCTCGCGGGTTGACTTGCCGCGGGTGCGGCGCCCGATGCCGTATTGCCGCTAGTCGACCCGCCGCTGCGCGCGGCCGGTCGCTCGCTGCGGTCCGTTCGCCGGCGCGGGCGCCGGCCGCCGCTGGCTCCGCGGGGCACGTTGCCCTGGCCCCGGCGATTGTTGCTGCGACTGCCGCCACGATTGCCGCCGCCGTTGCTACTCGCGGCCACCGGCGCCGTATCGCGTAGATGCTCCGGTTGCGATTGTTCGATTCTCAACGTCAGGTTCGTGAGCCGCTCGATTTGTCGCAACAGGTCTCGTTCGTCTCGTCCGCAGAACGACGTGGCGATGCCCGTCGCTCCCGCGCGGCCAGTGCGGCCGATGCGGTGAACATACACCTCCGCAACGTCGGGTAGGTCGTAGTTCACCACGTGTGAAATCGCGTCGACGTCCAGCCCGCGAGCCGCGATGTCGGTAGCAATCAGCACCGGCGGCTTTTGCGACTTGAACGAATCCAGCGTCCGTTGCCGCACGCTCTGGCTCTTGTTTCCGTGCAGCGCTGCCGCCCGAATGCCTGCTCGTGATAAATGTTTCACGATCTTGTCGGCACCGTGCTTGGTTCGCGAGAACACCAGAGTTCGCCCGGTCGCGGTATTTTGCAAATAGTGCGTTAGCAATTCGACCTTATTCCGATGCTCGACAAAGTAAACCGAGTGCTCAACGAGCTCGGCCGGCGTGGCAACCGGCGCGACCTGCACGTGGGCCGGATCGCGGAGCCATTCGCTGGCGAGCTTGCGAATCTCGGGCGGCATGGTGGCCGAGAACATCAGCGTTTGGCGTTGCTTCGGGACCGAGGCCACGATTTTCCGCAGCGGCACGATGAAGCCCATGTCGAGCATCTGATCAGCTTCGTCGAGAATCAAAATCTCGACCTTGCGTAGATCGATGAAACCCTGCTCCATGAGATCGAGCAACCGACCGGGCGTGGCCACCAAGATATCGACGCCGGCCCGCAGCGCGCGCACTTGCGGTCCTTGCCCCACGCCGCCATAGACGACCGTGAATCGCAAACCGGTGTGCTGGCCGTAGGTGGCGAAGCTCTCACCGATCTGGGCCGCCAGCTCGCGCGTGGGCGCGAGGATCAGCGATCGGATCGGGCGCGTGCCGCCGCGTTGGCCATGGGGGCGACGGGTATTGTGGCTCCGTGAATCACGCGAGCGGCCGCCATATTCGGCCGAATCGAATCGTGCCGCTCCATCTTGCGTGGTCGGTGCCGGTGCAAAGCTGGCCGCGCTCGATTCGCATAGTCGCTGCATCGTCGGCAGCGCAAACGCTGCCGTCTTGCCCGTGCCCGTTTGCGCGCAGCCCATCAGGTCGCGGCCCGTCAGCAGGACGGGGATCGCCTGGGCCTGAATCGGCGTCGGCGTGGTGTACTCCTCGGCGCGCACGGCACGCACGAGGTTCTCGGCCAGGCCGAGCTTTTCAAAAGCAGTCAATGAATTCTCTCTTTCCCGCATACGGGAAATCAGTGGTGTGCAAGCGTATCCTGAGCAAACACGGTGTCCGCGCGAGGCGTTGCCTGCGATAGGCTCGACCGCTGAAAAACTCAGCGGGAACCAATCAGGAGCAAGAAAATCAGTCGCGGTCGTGAGCCACAGATACCGGGCGACGTTTCGCGTGACGGTCGAATCAAGACACGTCAGCTGCGAAAACTCTGGATCGCTCCGATGGCCGCTGCAATCGAATTTGAATGAACCTGGCCTCGCTGCCCAACCAAAACAGGGCTGCACTTGAGGCCGGTCTCGCACCTAAGTTGTTGCTTAACAATAGCACAAAATAGCCAATGGTCAATGCCAGTCATATGCGAATCAACTAGTTTAGCAGCGAAAACTTCTGTTATTGTTTATACTTTTTCGTTAGAATGGCTTGGGCGGCACTATCGGTGGAGCGCTTGGACGGCGCGGAAGCGGGGGCGGCAACGTGAAATTGATTTTGAACTTTTCAGGGCACGTTTTTATTCTCATGACCGCTACGGCCTCCGCCCAGGTCTATTCGTACGAAGCGGAGACCGGTACACGCGACGGCACCGTGATTCGTACTTCGACTCCCGGCTATTCTGGCACAGGCTACGTTAACTTCGACGCCGGCAATTCCGTCTCGGTGCAAGCCAATGTGCCCGACGGACTTTACGAGTTGTGGCTCCGCTACAACTCGCCCTACGGATTCAAAGGCTATGACTTCCAGGTCGACGGTGTAACCGGCAGCGGCGGGTTCGACGGCAACGGCAGCGATTGGAGCTGGGATCGTGCCGGGGCATTCGATCTTACGGGTGCGACCAACACGCTTACTGTGAGTCGTGGCTGGGGCTATTACAATGTCGACGAGTTTCAGCTTCGCCCCTTTACGCCGCCCACCCTGCTACCTGTCACCACGCAGCTCTCCGATCCGCACGTTAACCGTCGCACGCAAATGTTGATGAATTATCTGGTTAGCCAATATGGCCAGAAGACTCTTTCGGGCCAACAGGGCGACGTTGGCAGTAACGGATCATTCCCGCTGACCGATTATCTCAGTAAGTCCGGCGGCATCGTACCGGCAATTCGCGGTTCCGACTTCATCGACTATTCGCCTTCGCGGATCGCGCATGGGTCCAATCCCAACGGCGAAACCGAGCGGATGATCAATTGGGCTAAAACCACCGGCGGCATCCCCTCGATGATGTGGCATTGGAACGCGCCGACAGATCTGATCGACACGGTCGACCATGAGTGGTGGCGCGGCTTCTACACTGACTCCACGACCTTCGATGTCCAGGCAGCTCTCGCCTCGCCCGGCTCTCCAAAATACAACCTGCTCGTCAGCGACATCGACGCGATTGCCGTGCAGCTCAAGAAGTTTCAGGATGCCGGTGTTCCCGTGATCTGGCGCCCACTTCATGAGGCTCAAGGGAATATGCCGGATGGCGACGCTTGGTTTTGGTGGGGTGCCAAAGGGCCTCAAGCATTCAAGGATTTGTGGCACCTGATGTACAACGAGCTCACCAATGTCAAAGGCCTGCATAATCTGATTTGGGAGTTTACGTCGTCAGCGGCCCAGGGTAATTATCAAGACTGGTATCCTGGCGACGACGTCGTCGACATGGTCGGTCTCGACATCTATACCGACCCAGCGTCCAACATGAACGGCCAGTGGAACGATGTCTTGCCGTTCTACAACGGCCGCAAGCTGCTGGCTCTTTCTGAAACCGGCACCCTCCCCAATCCATCCGATCTTCAGAAGTGGGACATCAAATGGAGCTACTTTTCTCCATGGACTTGGGACTACGTGCGGAGCCAATATACGTCGCGTGGCTACACGGAAGCCCAAATTCAGACGGCGCTCGCCGGCCTGCTTAACGACAGCAATATCGTCAATTTGAACGGCTTGCCCCTGATGCCCTGGAAGACCGGCGCGCCGAATCTGCCAGGTGACTATAACTACGATGGCGTCGTCGACGCCAGCGACTACAACTTCTGGCGCGACTCGATGGGACAATCTGTCGCCAAAGGCAACGGTGCCGACGGCAACGGCAATGGATTGATCGACTCCGGCGATTACGATGTTTGGCGGCTCTACTTCGGCCAAACGTCCGCCGGCGGCGCTTCATCGGCCGCTGTGCCCGAGCCTGCAGCCTGGTTGCTCGCCATCAGCGGTTTCGCAGGTCTCGCTTGGATCAGGCTTGCGAATCGAGGATTGTCCGCGGTCTTCTGCTGCCGATAGAATTCGCGTTCTTCCCGCCGGGCTTTGTCGTCCAGCAACTTCTATCCGCCGCTTCGGAACTTCGCCATGCCTCCGATTCTTGCCGCCGCGCTGTTGCTCATTGCCTCGAACGTCTTCATGACTTTCGCCTGGTACGCGCATCTCAGAAATCTCGGCACGAAGCCGCTGATCGTCGCCGTGCTGGCGAGTTGGGCAATCGCGTTCTTCGAATACTTGCTTCAAGTGCCGGCCAATCGCATCGGTTACACTCAGCTTTCCCTGCCGCAGCTCAAAATGCTGCAGGAAGTGATCACGCTCTCCGTATTCGTTCCGTTCAGCGTGTATTACATGCAGCAGCCGATTCGCGTCGACTTCCTCTGGGCAGCCCTCTGCCTTTGCGGCGCCGTCTACTTCATGTTCCGTGGCGTGACGCTCGCAGGCTGACTGGTGTTTCTTATTGTCGATTGATCATTCGACATCCGTGCTTCGTCATTCCGACTTACGGCGACTCCCACGCCCTCTTTTCCGCCAGCACCATCTCGAGCACGTCCATCCACGTTTTTGCCCGCGGCCCAGCCAGATGCTCGTTCGTCGAGTTCGAGAAGACAATCGTCTTCTGCCCCTCGGCTCGCAGCCGCTCCACGTTCGCCGGCGAATCTTCGATATAGAGGTCCGCGCCCACTGCCGTTTTCTGCTGCATGAAGCAGAGATCCCAATACGGAATGTCGTGCCGGTCGAGCCACTGAATGGTCTGGCTCACTGCCACTTGGTGAAAGTATTTTATGAACAGCCGATGCGTGATGATCCGAATTCGCACGCCTTCGATCGATAGCCGCCGCAAAGCCTGGGGCGCCCCGGCCATAGGCGGCATCTTTAGGAATAGCTCGCGCTGGGTCACTGCAAACCGATGCAGCCGCTCGTAGCCTCCCGGCGCCTCATCCACTCCCCACTCAATGAGCCCCCAAGACACCCGCTCTGGGAGCGTCGCCAAATCAACGCCGAGCCACTCGGCGGCGATCGGCCGCAGCCCGCCGTAGAAGTCAGCGACGCACCCGTCCAAATCGACGCCAAATACAAATGCCCGCTCGCTCATATTCGATCGAAACTAGCCGACTGGCAACCGCAACACAACACGGTCGGCCAAAGTTACTGAATTCATTACTCTCCAGCGAGATGTTATACTGATTGCCATGAGCACAGCCACTTTCCAATTTGATACGTTTGACGCCTTTTCGCCATATATCTCGACTGGTCCCTACCGCGCGGTCGACTATTGGCAGGTTCCCGAAGGCGTGCCGATCGAACTTATGCAGGGGAGATTTATTGTGTCGCCTGCCCCCACAACTCGTCACCAAATCATTGTTGCGCTATTGACCGAGTTATTCGTCGGCATTGCGCGCCGAGCCGATGGCATCGCCTTTT
>DASYDU010000379.1:0-4008 GCA_036499445.1 Lacipirellulaceae bacterium | reverse complement strand
TTTTGGTGTGCCCGGGTGCCGGGCCTGCTGCCGACGGCCGGTTATCCGCGGGACTCGCACCGTTTTCGCGACGCGATCTCGGTGAAGCAGCGGGAATTGATGATCGACGATCACGTGATTTGGCGAAAGCGGTAAAATGGACGGGTACCGACCATTTTTTCACGAGCGACATCCAGAGAAAGACGGCTATGTTTATTTACGTTTGCAGACATGCTTGGGCTGGTGAGCGCGGCGACCCGAAGTGGCCCGACGATTCGCAGCGCGCGCTGACGCCCGAGGGCGTTGACCGGTACAAGAACGTGGTGCAGGCGCTGGCCAAGCGCGGCTTCGCGCCGACGCAAATCGCGACCAGTCCCTATGTCCGCTGTCGGCAAACGGCCGAGATCATTGCAAAATACGTCGACGGCGAGCCGCCAATCGATGAGCTGCAGGACCTCGAACCGGGCTCCAATCTCGAGCCGCTGCTTGAGTGGACCCGGCAGCATCACGACGCGAACGTCGCCTGGGTCGGCCACAGCCCGGACGTGGAGCAACTGGCAGCGGCGCTGATCGGCGACCGCGTGGCGAGCGTGCGGTTTGCCAAAGGCGCGATTGCGGCGATCGGATTCGAAGGCAAAGTGGCTGCCGGCAGCGGCGAGCTTTGCTGGCTGGCCACGGCGAAGCTGCTCGGCGTTTGATCGGAAAGAATACACATGCCGCGCGAGCGTCACTCGCAACTCGGAGCCGACCCAGCAGTTCGTGGCCGGGAAACAAGCTCTGCGACGCGATCATCAACGAGTCATACGATCCCCACTGGTAGGATCGGCGGAAGTTGCGGTGCGAATGTTTGCGGACGCTCACCGTTGGCGTATAAAATGGGGTAGAATGGAGAGAGCTTGGCTGGAAATCATTTTGCTTTTGCCGGTGTGGCAAAATGTCTGCTTATAGCGAGTGTTCCATGCTTTCCGATCCAATCGTCGAATACTACAAGCAGTTCGTCGACCGGGCACAGTTACGCGAAAACCTCAAGCTCTCGGTCGACCAGCGAATGGGCAAGCTCCGGGAAATGGCCGCGGCAGTGGATCGTGAGGGCAAGCGAAAGCAGGCACCGCTTCGTCCAACCGCTCCTTGGCCGGCAATCTCCGATTGCGGCCCAGATCGCGTGACAGACCCAATCATCGAACTATACAAGCGCGATGTCGATCGGACCCTCTTGCGCGAGAATCTGAAACTGAGTGTCGAGCAACGTATGCAGAAACTTGTCAGGATGGCCCGGCTTGTGAAAGAGTTGCGATCTGCCGGTCAGAGGGCACGCCAGTCGTCATGACCGAATACGCGGATTTGCTGCGGTTGCTCAACGATTCCGGTGCGGAGTATATCGTCGTTGGTGGCGTGGCGGGAATCGCACACGGTTTGGCGCGTTTCACTAGCGACGTCGATGTCGTGTACCGGCGCACCAACGAGAACATTCAACGAATGATTCAGGCGCTGGCCAGCCACAGCCCCTATCTTCGCGGCGCTCCCGCGGGACTCCCATTTATTTGGGACGAACGGACGATCCAGCAAGGCCTGAACTTTACGTTGGTGACCGATTTGGGAGAAATCGATTTGCTAGGAGAGATTGCAGGCGGCGGCTATGACCGGCTACTGCCACAAACGGAAGAAATCTCGGTGTTCGGTCAGAAATGTCGATGCCTGAAATTAGAGAAACTCATCGAAGTAAAGCGCGCTGCCGGCCGGCCAACGGACTTTGAGGCGATCGCCGAGCTGGAATCACTTCTCGAAGAGCGCGACCAAACTGCCGACGCAATGTGATTGGCCCAATTCTCCCCGCTATTCGCCCCTGTCCCCGCGGGCTATAATTGCTACTGAGAGTCACACTGCATTCTCACCGGGGGCGAACAGGGTTCGACCGGATAGATGAAGCGCAAGTGGCGTGTCGTGGTTGATCAGTTGGCCACGTTAAAAGCTGATCACAATTTCAATTGCCAACGGCAATTTCGCTTTGGCTGCCTAATTAAACGGTAGCCCGGATTGAGGACCGTAGTCGGAGTGGTCCAAAAGTCCGTCGCTAAATCCGACTCGCCGCGCGTCAACGCCTGGTACGCGCGCGGTTAAAAAAGTTCCGGGCTGGTTGCCGCGCTACCCGGTCGACAGGGGCGCGCGGCGACGAGATTAAACAGTCGACTACACACGTAGAAGCGGGCGTGGAGCTATTTCGGGACGCGGGTTCGATTCCCGCCGCCTCCACTTTGCCAGGTGATGACACCCGGCGACGTTTAGAGTCAAAACCCTTGCCACTGCAAGGGTTTTGGCGTTTCTGAACCGTGTCTCCATTGCCAGGGAATGTCACCGAGTGACTACCAGCGCCGCAAAAAATGCAGCGCATATGCAGCGCGCTCTCCTGTTGCGGAGCAGGCTTCGAGGCGACAGCGTTCTTTTGTCCCGGCCACGGCAGATGGGCGACCGCCTTCGCTTGATCGCTCAAGCCGATATGCGTGTAGCGCATCGTCATGTTAATGTCCGAGTGCCGGGCCAGTTCCTTCGCTTCCGGCAGCGTCGCCCCGTTGCGGAGCAATTCCGTGATATGCGTATGCCGGCCCGCCGCGTGGAAGTCAGCAATGCCTTCGTCGGTTTCATACGCAATCCCCACCCTCTCCAAATCCTTCCGGACCATCAACCACGTTTTGCGGCCGACGAGCCGCGGAAACAGCTTGTCTCTCGGCCCCAGCCCCTTAATCCACTCGCGCACCAGCGGAACCAGAGCAGGATGCAACGGCAAAACGTCCTTCCGCCGATGCTTCGAGCAAGCCGCCTCGACGGTGACGGTGGGTAGCTCTGCCTTGAGGGCAAAGCTGCGAGGCGTAAGGCTCGCCAGCTCTTTCTTCCGAAGGCCGGTCAGATAGGACAAGGTATAGATGCGGGCTCGCTGTTCACCCGAAAACCCCTGAATACGAGTCCTGCTATTCCGAGCCGACGCTGTCAATGCGGAAAACTCTTCGGCCGTCAGCGCCCGTCTAGGATGACGCACGTCTACCGCCGTATTGAGCCGTTCCAGCCCTATTATTGGATTGCTCAAAAGGCGTTTTGTGGCGACGCACCAGTAACAGAAGGAATCCATCGCCTGCAAATAATGGTTATATGTCTTATGCCCGAACCCTTCCGCCTTACGTAGGGCACGCAGGCAGGTTTGCACCGGCTCGCCGTCGATCGCGGCCAGCGATGAGAAACCGCAGCCGGCAACGATTCGCCGTACGCGCGTCATCGTCAGGCTGACGTGCTTTTCGCTGTTATCCGACAGGCTTTCTTTGAACGCCGTCAGATGCGTTTCAATCTCAGTCTGATTGTGCTCCGCCACGCGATCCTGAGTCGGATCGATCATGCCGCTTGTCCGTAGCCGGGTTTCCGTCTCCAGCTTCGCGCCAAGCTCTTCAGTCAAACCTTTATCGGTGAATCCGCGAACGGTCCGACGCTTGCCCAAGTGGTCGAAGTATTGAATTAGATACGGTTCATTACGACTACGCTTGTTACGCTTAAAAATCGTGGCCATTGACTATCTCCTCGGTCGTTCATTGTCGCGCGCTTTTCGTTTTGGGCAACCGTCTGCAATCCATTTTTCCAATTCCACGACCGACCAGCGAATCGTCGCGCCAATGCGCACGGGCTGCGGTATGTTGCCGGCACTCCGATTTCGCCAGAGAGTCCGCACGGACATATTAAGCAGCCGGGCGACGTCCCGCGCCGAGATCAATAACGGCTCATCGAAATTGGATTCAGCATGTTCGACTAGAGACATGTTGGCCTTCCCTTCCGGCGATCGCGAACCGACTCCTAGCCCGCCGACGAGAATAGACCGAATGATGCGTTAAGTCAGCTAACGGTCTCGGCTCGGCTCAGGCGGCTTAAAATCAAGAATGAGGGCTTGGCCGAGCGGCGGTTTCCGATTGTCGATATCCGACTTTCCAGTGAAGAGTAAATTCGCAAGGTTCTGGTCACCTCGCACGATCACATCGGCGAGCGACTTTTCAA
>DASYDU010000378.1:0-3606 GCA_036499445.1 Lacipirellulaceae bacterium | reverse complement strand
AGGATGACAGGAACGGCACGATTTACAGGATGGAACAAAGGGGGCGCGAGCTCGTAAGTACTTCCATGATATGATGCCGTGTGATTCAGAGGAATCGGCCGCGATGACGGTGCTGCACTTTCGTAAAGCTTTGGATAGTCGGGAGAAGGCGGGAGATATCGCTGGGATCACCGTGCGGACGATTGAGCTGCCTGGGGATGTGCCAGCTTGGTTGGAGTTGCGGCGGCGGGCGGTAGCGTGGCTGAAGCCAGCGGTACGGGCGTGGACGGTGGACGACTTTTTGGCGGAGATGAGCGGGAAAACGTGGTGGCGCGAGGAGTGGACGTGGTTGGCGATGGGGCAAGCTGAGCAAATCTTAGGGTCGGTGACGTTGGCCGTGCGGGAAGGCGCGGCCGGGGAAGTGCCGGTCGTGCATTGGCTGCTGGTCGATCCGCGGTGGAGGCGACTTGGGATTGGGCGGGTGTTGCTGTTGCGGTTGGAGCAGGCTGCATGGGATGCTGGTTGGCGCGAGCTGCAGCTGGAGACGCACGCGAATTGGAAAGAGGCAGTCGCGTTTTACCAGTCGATGGGATTTGAGCCGGCATGATGAGGGCGGCGGCCTTCGGGTTTGCGGATCGTAACGCGGCCTTCTTTGAGCTCGATGCGGCCAGCGGTGAGCATTTTCAGCACGTGTGGATAGGCTTCCTTCTCGGCTTCGAAGACGCGGGCGGCCAGCGTGCCCGCAGTGTCATCATCAAACACCGGGACGGGCTGCTGCCAGATGATTGGGCCGTGGTCGTATTGGTTGTCGACGAAGTGGACAGTGCAGCCGGTGACGCGAACGCCTGTGTCGAGCGCTGCTTGGTGGACGTAGTGGCCGTACATGCCGGGTCCGCAGAAGGCGGGGATGAGAGCTGGATGGATGTTGAGGACGCGGCCGGCGAAGTCGGGCGGGACGGGAGCGAGCTTGAGGAAGCCGGCCATGGCGACGTAATCGACGGCGGCTTCGCGGCAGGCGGCGAAGATCGCGTCGCCGAAGGGTTGGTCGCCGGCGGGGCCGGGCGGAAAGTCGCCACGGCTAACGATGCGAGTCGGGATGCCGGAATCTTCTGCGAAGTTTAGACCAACGGCTTTGGCGCTGCTAGAGACGACGAGGCGAATGTCGATGGGCAGCTCACCGTCGGCCGCGAGGTCAATGAAGTTCTTAAGCGTCCGGCCGGAACCGGAGATGAGGACGGCGAGTTTGAGCGGCGGCGATGATGCGGGACCACTCATTTCACCACTCGCACATAGAGCGTGAGATCGTCGCTGCCGATTTTTGCTGACGTTGGTTCGACTTGTTCGAGCGGCTTTACGACTAATTTTGTCGCCAGCGTCTCCTGAGCGATAAATTCGCGATGCTTCGCAATTGCCGACTCTAACTCTGTGGATTCTGTGGCCAAGCCGACTTCAATGCGGTCGGTGTATTCGCAGCCGATGTCTTTGCGGCGGTCTTGGATCAGGCGGACGATGTCGCGCGCCAGGCCTTCGGCGATGAGGTCGGGCGTGAGCTCGGTTGAGAGGACGACGACCACGCCACGACCGTTGGCCGCGGTCCAGCCCGGCTTGGGGCGAATGCGGACTTCAACTTCTTCGCGGGTGAGCGCGATGGATTGGCCGTCGATCACCAGGTCGATCAGTCCATTATCGCGAATGTTGGCGAGCAGTTCGGCGCCGCTTTGCTCGCTGAGCCATTTCTTGACTTTGGGCAGCAGCTTGCCAAGTTTGGGGCCGAGCAGCTTGAAATTGGGGTTCACATCGTGCTCGACATAGAGCGCGGGATCGTCGGAGAATTCGAGCCGTTTAACGTTGAGCTCTTCTTCAATTGCGGCCGAATGCTGTTCGAGCCAGGCCTGATGCTTTGTGTCAGCCAGAATGACTTCGACTTTGGCCAGCGGCTGGCGGACTTTGAGTTGCGCACTAGTGCGTGCGGCTCGACCGAGCGAGGCAATTAGTCGGACGAGATTCATTTGCTCGGAGAGATCGACGTCGATCGCGGCAGGATCGCCGGTCGGGTAGTCGGTGAGATGGACGGACTCAGCAGGGAGCAGCGAGCCGCGAGCTGGGAGTGAAGATGAAGTTTTCCTCCCTGCTCCCTGCTCCACACTCCCTGCTTGGAAGACGCCGGCGAGGTTTTGCCAGAGAGTTTCGGCGAGGAAGGGGACGAAGGGGGCGATTAGCTTGGCAGTGGTGACGAGGCACTCGTAGAGCGTCCAGTAGGCGTCGAGTTTTTCGGGGGCTCGTTTGTCGGCGGCCCAGAAGCGGTCGCGGCTGCGGCGGACGTACCAGTTTGAAAGGGCGTCGACGAATTCAGTGATGTGGGCGCAGGCGGTGAAGTTGTCGTAGGCATCCATGCGGTCGCAGACGGCGGCGCAGGTGCGGTTAAGCTCGCTGAGGATCCAGCGGTCAAGTTCGCTGCGGTCGGCGATGGGGCGGTAGGAAGGGGCGGCGGCAAGTGACGCGGCGTCGAGATTTGCTAGTGAATCGGTCGATGCGGCAAGGTCGACGCCGGGGTCGAAGCCGTCGATGTTGGCGTAAATCACGAAGAAGCTGTAGCAGTTCCAGAGGCGGAGCAGGAACTCGGGGATGCTGTCTTTGATCGCCTGCTCGCTGTAGCGGATGCTGGTCCAGGGCGGCTGGTTGGCAAAGAAGTACCATCGCAAAGCATCTGCGCCGTAGCGGTCGAAGATCTCGTCGGGGGCGAGATAGTTCCGCTTGCTCTTGGCCATTTTTTGGCCGTCTTCGCCGAGCATCAGGCCGAGGACAATGCAGTTGCGGAAGGGATGCGGGTAGGGGCGAGGAGCGAGGAGCGAGGAGCGAGGTTCTGTTTCTCGTTCCTCATTCCTCGCTCCTCGTTCCTCTCCGAACAGCAGCGTGCTGATGGCGAGCTGGCTGTAGAACCAGCCGCGGGTTTGGTCGATCGCTTCGCTGATGAAGTCGGCGGGGAACTGGGAATCCAAGCGGAGGTCGCTGCCGGGCACTTTTGGGTAGCCCCATTGGGCGAATGGCATGGCGCCGGAGTCGTACCAGCAGTCGATCACCTCGGGGACGCGGTGCATGCGGGCGCCGGCGGCGAAGGGCGAGTCGTAGGCGAGCGCGTCGATGTAGGGCTTGTGGACTTGGAGGTCGTCGGCGAGATCGGGATTCTTCTGTTTGGCATCGTGCCAGACGTGCTGGCCGACGAGGCCGGGCTTGGCCAGCAGCTCGTCATAGTTGGCGATGGCTTCCATCTGGCCAGTCTGGTCGCACTTCCAAATCGGCAGCGGCGTGCCCCAGTAGCGCTCGCGGGAAAGGGCCCAATCGACGTTCGAGGCGAGGAAATTGCCGAAGCGGCCGTCTTTAATATGCTCGGGGAGCCAATTGATCTCGGCGTTGTTGGCGAGCATCTGGTCCTTGAACTCAGACGTCTTGATGAACCAGCTCTTGCGAGGATACGAGATCAATCGATCTTCTTCCGCCCGCCAGCAGTGAGGATACTCGTGTAGATATTGCTCTTGATGAAGCAATAAACCGCGCCGCTTCAGGTCGTGGTTGATATCTTTGTTGCAGTCGAATACTAGACGTCCTCGGCAATAGTCGGGTCCATCA
>DASYDU010000377.1:0-15644 GCA_036499445.1 Lacipirellulaceae bacterium | reverse complement strand
CCCGCCGATTCCATTGAGCAGCGGTCCCGAGTCCGGCCGTTCGGATTATTCCGCTTTGACCGGCCACCCGCCCGATTGAGCAACCTATGTTTGATCGGAGCGAGTATTGCGGCCGTCAGTGCCGAGTGCTCGACAACCGGGGGCAGCAAACATGAATGACGAGCATTTGATAAAAGGGAATCGGGGCGTTTGGACCGATTTGATTCTAATTGCAGTAGCGACACCAGTCGTCTATTTGCTGGCTCACAGTCTCAATCTCTTCGAGTGGGCCAAAGCGGAATTCCCGGGCAGCGTGTACGAGCAATTTGACGAGCTATTCGTCATATTCTCATTTCTTTCCTTTTCTATGGGGATGTTCTCATTTAGCCGGTGGCGTGAAGTCGTCGGCCTGCTTCGGGAGCGCGAGCAAACGCTGGTCGAACTACAGAACGCGAAAGAGCGAGCGGAAGCCTCGAATCGCGCCAAGAGCGAGTTTCTGGCCAACATGTCTCATGAAATCCGCACGCCCATGAACGCCATCATGGGCATGACTGATCTAACGCTGGACACCGAATTGACTCGCGAGCAGCGAGAAAACGTGCGGCTGGTGAGGGTGTCGGCGGAGTCTTTGCTGCAACTGGTGAATGACGTTCTGGATTTCTCGAAAATCGAAGCCGGGAAACTCGAACTTGATGCCGCGGAATTTCCGCTGCAAAGTACGTTGAGCGATCTGGTCAAGTCACTGGGAGTACGCGCCCAAGAGAAGAGTCTCGAGTTGGTATGCCACATCGGTCCCGGCATACCGGACAACTTGATTGGTGATCCATTGCGAGTTCGGCAGGTGTTGATGAATTTGATTGGCAATGCGATCAAGTTCACGGACCGGGGTGAGATCGAAGTCAAGGTCGACTCGGAGAGAGTGGACGATCAACAGGTCCGACTTCATTTTTCGGTCCGGGACACGGGGATGGGAATTTCCCCGGAGCAACAGCGGCGGATTTTCGAGGCATTCACACAGGCCGATGGGTCGTCGACGCGTCGATTCGGTGGGACGGGCTTGGGACTGGCGATTTCGACTCGGCTGGTGACTCTCATGAGTGGCCATATCTGGGTGGAAAGCGAGCCGGGAAAAGGCAGCACGTTTCATTTCACCGCATTGTTCCGCTTGTGCGGCAAAAAGCTGGCCAAGCCGGCTGCCGACGTGTCACTGCAGGGGTTGCGAGTGCTGATTGTAGATGACAACGCCGCGAATCGGCGGATTCTGGAGGAAGCCGTCCGTGGCTGGGAGATGGTTCCCACGAGCGTGGATAACGGAAAGGCTGCCGTGGCGGCGCTGCAGCAGGCGGCGACATCGGGCCCGCCGCTGGCCTTGGTGCTGCTAGATGCGATGATGCCCGGAATGGACGGCTTTGAAGTCGCCCAACAGATTCAATCGATGCAGGAATTAGTCCAGCCTATCGCCATGATGTTGTCATCTGCCGATTGTGATGCGGACGCCGCTCGTTGCCGCACGCTAGGAATTGCCAGTTACCTGCGCAAGCCGGTGGTTGCTTCGGAACTGCGTGAAGCGATCGTCAAGGCGTTGGGTCGCGAGCCACGAGCTCCGGCATTGCCACCCCTGTCGCCGCTGGCGACCAACGATCCGGCGGGCCGCAAACTGAATATACTATTGGCCGAAGACAATCCCATTAATCAACGGGTCGCGATCGGCATGTTGGAGAAGCGCGGACATTCGGTAATGCCGGTCAACAACGGGAGAGAAGCATTACAGGCGCTGGCATGTGAACAGTTCGACTTGGTGTTTATGGATGTGCAAATGCCGGAGATGGATGGGCTGAAAGCGACGGCAGAAATTCGACGTCAGGAAGAAAAGACCGGCGCGCACGTGCCCATAGTGGCCATGACCGCACACGTGATGAAGGGCGACCGGGAACGTTGCATGGAAGCTGGCATGGACGACTACTTGGCCAAGCCGGTGGAACCGAAGCTGTTGCAGGAGGTTCTTACGCGCTGGGCCATCACCGCGCGCGGCGGCGATTCGAACCCGGTGAACGTCAGCGCAAACCAGCGGGCCGGCCGGTCGGCCGCGAAGTTAAAGGACGATGCGAACATGCGCAAATCCACCCCCAAAGTGCCAACAGAGGACACCACGGTCTTCGATCTGTCAGCATTGCGTGCTCGCGTGGAAGACGACTTAGATCTTTTGGCGGAAATGGTAGAGCTATTTCTCGAGAGCTCGCCGCGAATGGTGACCGACATCGAATCGGCGATTGCGGCCGGCGATGTCGAAAGACTCGGCAACGCCGCACACACGCTCAAAGGGGTGCTACGGAATATGTGTGCCTCGGCAAGCGCCGACGCGGCACTCGAACTGGAGACGATTGGCAAGCGCGGCGACTTCGCGCGGGCAGATCAATCGCTGATCGGCTTAAAGCATGATATTACCCAATTACAATCAGTCCTGACGGACGTGACCAAGGAAATCTTGACATGAAAGTGCTCGTGGCAGAGGACGAAGTCGTGTCGCGCCGCTTGCTTGAATCATCGCTGCGCCGTTGGAATTACGACGTAATCACAGCCAGCGATGGGCTCGAGGCGTTGAAGATTCTACAAGGCCCCGATGCGCCGAAGCTGGCAGTGCTCGATTGGCTGATGCCCCGCATGGACGGCGCGCAGCTTTGCCGACAGCTTCGCCAGGCAGAAACCGACTCCTACACATACATTCTGCTGCTCACCGCCAAGCACACGAAGCGCGATGTCGTTCAAGGCTTGCAGGCTGGCGCCGATGACTACATCGCCAAACCGTTTGACCCCCAAGAGCTGCGAGTCCGCTTGCGAACGGGCAAGCGGATTCTCTGTCTACTCGATCAGCTTACGGCGGCTCGTGAAACGCTTCGCGATCTGGCGGCGCGCGATCCGCTCACGAGACTCTGGAACCATAGTTCGATCGTCGAGCTGCTGAAGAACGAACTGAGCCGCGCCGCACGGCAACAAACCTCGGTTGGCGTAGTTGTCGTCGACCTAGATAATTTCAAAGCAATCAACGACCGGCATGGGCATCTCACGGGCGACCAGGTCTTGCGCGAAGCCGCGCTAGCGCTGCAAGGTTCGCTTCGACCGTACGACGCTGTTGGGCGATTGGGCGGTGAAGAGTTTTTGGTCGTTTTGCCGGGCTGCGATGAAATTAACACAACGAGCCACGCGGAGCGATTGCGCTTAGCCCTAGGTCACATTGCCATTTCCTCGCCGCAAGGTGAGATTCGCGTTAGCGCCAGCATGGGCGCGACCGTCGTGCGAGGGGACACCTTCATCGACGCACCGACAGCGATTCACACCGCCGACCTCGCGATGTACGCCGCCAAACGTGGCGGCCGCGATCGAGTCGATTTTGTCGCCAGTCCGGCAGAGCTAGTGCACGCGTAAATCGTAAGGATTAGCTCGATCGTCATTCGGCCGAATCTATGCCACGGACGGCGGTTGGCGAAACGTGGACCAATCGATTTTGAGTTTGCGCATCCGCGCACGGAGCGTGTGGGGATTGATGGCTAGCAGCTTCGCGGCGCCACACGTGCCTTCGACGCGACCCTGCGTGGCGCGCAGCGCGGCTTCAATATGCTGACGCATGGCGACGTCGAGTGTGGCAACCAATTGTGGTCGCGAACTATTGGCAGCGTCGTTACGCGAGCCGCTCATCGGAATCGTCGCTTGCGAAGGTGGCGGCGCCGCGAGGCCGAGCGCGGAGGCAAGCTCTAGTCGCCGACCGTTCCCCAAGATAGCGGCGCGGTCGATCACGGTGCCTAGCTCCCGGATGTTGCCCGGCCAATCGTACGATTGCAACATGCGGATGTCTGGTTCGGTTGGCATGATTGGCGTCAGTCCGAATCGCACTGCCGCCCGCTCAGCGAAATGCCGGGCCATCGATGGGATATCTTCGGGCCGCTCTCGCAGCGGCGGCAAGAGAATGGGAAAGACGGCGATGCGGTACCAGAGATCTTCGCGAAACGTCGCCTCCCGAACCATTCCGGCCAGATCGCGGTGAGTCGCGGCGACCAGGCGGACATTGACTCTGATTGACTTTGCTCCGCCGACGCGCTCCACAAAGCCGTCTTGTAGCACTCGCAGCAGCCGCACTTGCGCGTCGAGCGGTAGTTCGCCGATTTCGTCCAGGAACAGTGTTCCCATGTCGGCTCGCTCGAACCAACCTTGTCGTGTATCAGACGCACCGGTGAAACTTCCCTTTTCGTGACCGAAGAGTTGCGAGTCGATCAGTTCGCGTGGGATGGCGCCGCAATTGACGCGGATGAATGGTGCGTTGTGGCGATCACCGCGATTGTGGATCGCCCGGGCAACCAGCTCCTTGCCGGTGCCGGTCTCACCGAGAATCAACACAGGAACATCTGAGCGGCTGACCATCTCGACACGCTGCATGACGTGGAGCAGTCCGGAATCTTCGCCGACGATTGTATCGCCCATTTTGTCGCGACCGAGCCGGCGGAGAAGCGAGCGTCGTTCGGCTTCGGCCGCCTGCCGCAGGGCCTCGATTTCGTGAAGTCGGGCGTCGTTGTCGAGAGCGGCCGCGAGGGGCTCCGATAGCGAAGTCAGCAGCCTCGCATCGGACGCGGAGAATAATTTCTTTGCCGGGGCGACGGCAGTCATGATTCCGAGCGAACCATGCTCGCCGACGAGGGGAGCCGCAAGCCAATCGTTGCCGGACAAGTGCCAATCGATCCATTCGGCAAATGATTTCGCCTTGTTCGGATTTGTGCGCGGGTTTAATGGTTCCGCCTTACGCAACCAGCGCACCAGTTGTTTCGAGTTTTCGTCGGTAAGATGAACGTCGCCGGCTCCTCCGAGTTCATCCGTTCCAGAGGCCATCGCAACGATTCGAATCCGGTGATGGTCCGGTTCATATCGCCGGAGAACGAGACTCGCCAACGGTACCTCTGCGCGGAGCAGCGCGCAAAGCGCGTCGGTCGATTCGTTGATCTCCTGATGTCGGCAGACTTCTCGCCAAACAGAAAGCAGAGTATTCGCCGTAGCAGCCATTGACACACCACGTCTATTACATGTGATAGAAATCCATCATATTTAGCAGATAATGTCCATCATATTTAATAGCTACCAGGCTGACAAGGTGATCTACGGCAATTCTCCCGCCGTTTTGCACGTTTCGGACCAGAACCGCGATTGGCGCACTCTTTGCTTTAGGCACGGCCGGAGCGTGGGCCGCCAGCGGCGAATGCTCGCTCTACACGACCGCTGCCTCAGTGCCCAGGCCGAGGAGCCAACTCCAGGATCAAAGGAAACCGAAGTTATGAACAGGCCATCGAAACGATCGTTCGCACTGATTGCCGTATTGGCGTCGTCCACTTTGGTATTGGGGCTGTTTATGGCTTGCGTTCCAAAGTGCAACGCGGCCGATTCACCCGCGACCAGTCCGGTGACGCTGCTCAACGTCTCCTACGATCCGACGCGCGAGCTGTACGCAGATTTCAACAAGGAGTTCGCCATGCATTGGAAGGAACAGAAGGGCCAGGAAGTTTCGATCGATCAGTCGCACGGCGGCTCGGGTTCCCAGGCGCGGGCCGTGATCGATGGGCTGAAGGCCGACGTGGTCACGCTCGCGCTGGCCTACGACATCGATCAAATCTCGCAGAAAGCGCAATCGTTGCCGGCCAACTGGCAGACGCGATTGCCAAACAATAGCTGCCCGTATCTATCGACAATCGTGTTCTTGGTCCGCAAAGGCAATCCGAAGGGAATCAAGGACTGGGACGATTTGGTGAAGCCGGGCGTGGAAGTAATCACGCCGAATCCGAAGACGTCGGGCGGTGCGCGCTATAACTATTTGGGCGCTTGGGGATATGCATTGCAGAAGAACGGCCAAGACGAGGACAAGGCGCAGGAATTCGTCGCAGCTCTCTACAAGAATGTGCCGGTGCTTGATTCCGGTGCTCGGGGCTCGACGACAACCTTTGTCCAGCGCGGTATCGGCGATGTGCTCATCGCGTGGGAGAACGAAGCCCTGCTTGCAGTCAAGGAACTTGGCCCGGACAAGGTGGAGCTCGTGGTGCCGTCGGTAAGCATTTTGGCCGAACCGCCGGTGGCACTGGTCGACAAGAATGCGGCCGCGCATAACACGACCGAAATCGCCACCGAATATTTGAAGTACCTCTATTCGCCGGTTGGCCAGCAAATTGCCGCCAAACATTTCTACCGCCCGAGCAAACCTGACGACGTCGATCCGGCGGTGGTCAAGCAGTTTCCGCAACTGAAGCTGTTTACGGTGAATGACGTGTTCGGCAGCTGGTCGGAAGCCCAGGCCAAACATTTCAAGGACGGCGGCGTGTTCGATTCGATCTACATGCCCAGCGGCGGCAGCGCTGCGGCGGCTAAGTAAAGCTAAAACTACGATACGCGACGCGCAATACTTGGGAGCAATGACGACCGATGTTGGGATCGACCAAAAAGCGAAACGTCTTACCCGGCTTCGGGCTGACGATGGGATACACGGTGCTCTATTTGAGTCTCGTGGTGCTGATTCCGCTCGCGGCGCTAGTGGTCAGGAGCTTCGCCTCGGGCTGGCATGAATTTGTGGCAGCGGCGACCAGCCCGCGGGTGATTGCCGCCTACAAGTTGACTTTTGCGACGTCATTGATCGCTGCATTAATCAACGCGTTCTTCGGCTTCATCGTGGCTTGGACGCTGGTGCGATACACGATCCCCGGCAAGAAGCTGATTGACGCGATGATCGATTTGCCCTTCGCGCTGCCGACGGCCGTTTCCGGAATTGCGCTCACGGCCGTGTATTCGCAAAACGGCTGGATCGGCCACTACCTGGAACGATTCGGGATCAAGGTGGCTTTTACGCCGCTGGGCGTCATCGTGGCGCTAGTGTTTATCGGCTTGCCGTTCATCGTGCGAACAGTGCAACCGGCAATCGAGGAGATCGATCGCGACACCGAAGAAGCGGCCGCGAGCCTCGGCGCTGGCCGCTGGCAGGCATTTCGTCGCGTGATCTTGCCGGCGCTGTTGCCGGCTTTGCTTACGGGATTTGCTTTGTCATTCGCGCGAGCACTGGGCGAATACGGTTCGGTGGTATTCATCTCCGGCAACTTTCCGATGAGGACCGAGATCGCTTCGCTCTTGATCGTATCGAAATTGGAGCAGTACGACGTGCCCGGCGCGGCCGCGATTGCCACCGTGATGCTGCTGGTCTCGTTTCTGCTGCTCTTGGTGATTAACGCCTTGCAATGGTGGTCTGGTCGCAAATTGCGAGGTGCGCTATGAGCCAGCTTGCTAATCCGGCGCTCGGTAACTTGGCATCCGGTAAATCTGCACTGGGCGGCCTCGCGCCGAAGTCGTCGATCATCACTACCGATCTAACAAATCGTTTGCGGTTGGCCACCGAAGAGTCGCATTGGGTGCGATACCTGTTGACCGGCACCTCGGTCGCCTTCTTAGTTGTTATCTTATTTATCCCGCTGGCAGCCGTGTTTGCCGAGGCGCTGCGAAATGGGTTCGCTGCCTACGTTGCGAGCTTTACCGATGCCCAGGCGCTGTCGGCCATTCGCTTGACGCTAATAACCGCAGCCATCTGCGTGACGTTCAATCTGATCTTTGGTTTGGTGGCCGCGTGGGCGATTGCCAAGTTCGAATTCAAGGGCAAGAGCATCTTGATATCGCTGATCGACCTGCCGTTTGCAGTTTCGCCGGTGATCTCCGGATTGGTGTTTGTGCTGCTCTTCGGGATGCAGGGTTGGCTTGGTCCATGGCTCGACAGCCACAACATCCAAATCATTTTCGCCGTGCCGGGCATTGTGCTGGCGACGTTGTTCGTCACGTTTCCGTTCGTCGCCCGCGAAGTGATTCCGTTGATGCAGGAACAAGGGCAGGATGAGGAGTTGGCCGCCGTATCGCTTGGCGCAAGCGGCTGGCAGGCGTTTTGGCGGGTGACGCTGCCGAACGTGAAGTGGTCTGTGTTGTACGGCGTGATCCTGTGCAACGCTCGGGCGATGGGTGAATTTGGCGCGGTGAACGTCGTATCCGGCAAGATTCGCGGCAAGACAAACACGATGCCGCTGCACGTGGAGATTCTCTACAACGACTACCAATATCAGGCAGCCTTTGCCGTGGCGTCGCTCTTGGCGCTGTTGGCCCTGGCCACGCTGGCCGCCAAATCGTTCGTCGAGTGGCGCGTCCGCCGCGAGCACGAGCAAGCCCTTGAGCCTACACGGGCAGAGGAAGGGATCGCATGAGTATTGAACTCGCAAACATCAGCAAATCGTTTGGCAGCTATCAAGCGTTGCGGGACGTCAGCCTGTCGATCAACGACGGCGAGCTGGTCGCGCTCTTGGGCCCCAGCGGGTCGGGCAAGACGACGCTGCTTCGGATCATCGCCGGACTCGATACGCCGGACAATGGCCAAGAAACGCACATCCGTTTCGCGGAGCAAGACGTGGCCAATTGCCCGGCCGCGCAGCGCCGCGTCGGCTTTGTGTTTCAGCACTATGCGCTGTTTCGCCATATGAGCGTGTTTGAGAACGTGGCGTTTGGCTTGCGAGTGCGGCCCCGCGCGGGTCGCCCGTCACGCGAAGTCATCGACGCCCGCGTTCATGAGCTGCTGCGACTGGTGCAATTGGATGGCCTGGGCAAGAGATTCCCCTCGCAGCTCTCGGGCGGTCAGCGGCAGCGAGTGGCGCTAGCTCGCGCGCTGGCCGTCGAGCCGCGCGTGCTTCTATTGGACGAGCCATTTGGTGCGCTCGATGCCAAAGTGCGACAAGGCCTGCGGGCCTGGTTGCGAAAGCTGCACGAAGACATCCATGTTACGAGCATTCTAGTGACGCACGACCAGGAAGAGGCGCTCGAGGTGGCCGATCGCGTGGTGGTGATGAATCACGGCCAGATCGAGCAAGTCGGGACGCCAGAAGACGTGTTCCATCGCCCTGCAACGCAGTTTGTGATGGAATTCCTGGGCCAGGTCAACATGTTTCACGGCCGCGTGCTGAACGGCAAGACGCTGCTCGAAGGGATGACGCTCGACTATCCTGATGCCTCGCACGTTGCCAAAAGCGAAGGCCAGGCCGCGAGAATTTACATGCGACCTCACGAGCTCGACATCAAGCTTTTGCCGAACGGCGCGCCCCACATGGCGGCCCACATCGAGCGGATCAATCCGGCCGGTTCGACGGCGAAGGTCGTCGCCAAGACGCTCGACGGACAACAGGTGCTCGTCGATTTGCCGCTGGATTCGTTTCGGCGATTGCAATTGAATCAAGGAGACCGTGTGTACATTTACCCCAAGAACGCCCGCGTGTTCGTGCCGGAGCCGGAATACACGATTTGATAGCAAAGGAACCCGACTATGATCGGCGGAGGAAGTCACGTAATGGAATCGACGCCCCATATACCCGTTGAGCCGGCCGCCACGAGCGACAACATCGCCGAGTACACCTGGGATGAAGTGCGCGCGTCGCTGCGAAACTTGAAGTTCGGCTCCGTGACCATCATTGTGCAGGACGGGGTGATCATCCAAATCGATCGAACAGAGAAGCGTCGCTTGCAGTCGCGTCGAGGCAACGCCAACCACGCGCAATAGAGCATTCACCGAAAGGCGGGCCGGAACAGAGAACAGGCAAGTTCGGCTACGAGTTGTCGAAGGGCCTCTCCGACGCCAAGTCGCGAAAGCGCGAACCAGTTTGTTCAAATAGCATCTCATTTACTGCCGACTGGAGCAACCAGAGGCGCCATCCACTCCTAGGGAGGTCGCCGATCATGGTTGCACCAATTTCTGTCAGAGCCGATGCGAATATGAGACTCGTTCGCATCATGCTGGCCCGCTGCCGCTGTCGCCTGCCGCGATAAGTATCTTGTTAGCGAGAGAGTTCCAGTCGTTTTGTTGATCTGTCTGGCGGCAACGATGCTCGCCCGACGGATCGAGTCGCCGTTTACACATTTGTATTTGGAGGATTGATTGTATGAAACGCACACATAACGCTTTTACGCTGGTTGAGCTGTTGGTGGTGATCGCCATCATCGGTGTGCTCGTGGCTCTGTTGATGCCGGCGGTGCAATCGGCGCGCGAAGCCGCACGGCGGTCGCAATGCTCGGACAACCAGCACCAGATCGGCATCGCCATCCACAATTTCCACGACGCGAAGAAGTATCTGCCGAGTAGCACGCGCCCCTTGACGTCCAGCACCGCGCCGCGGGCCGGCTCGCTGATATTCATCCTGCCGTTCATTGACCGGTCGGATTTGTACGATCAGTATAACTTTGGCTACAACTGGAGCGAGGACGCCGACGGCACGGCACGGAATGTTTCGCTCGTGGCCGGCGCCCGGGTGGCGGTGTTCGAATGCCCTTCGGCGCCTCACACCACGAAAGACCACGACCCGAGCAAAAATCTCAACGCGATCGTCGGACTGTCCGACTACGGCTCGTCGGTCGGCAATGCGCCAGGCCTCGCGGCCGCGGCTGCCGCGGCTTTTCCTCACTATCCCGACACGAGTGCCACGTCGACCGATCCGCCGCTCGTTGTGCAAGAGAGCACGTCGATTAGCTCGACTGCCGCGGCGCCGACCAACGGCTTCATGCCGAAGAACGCGCAGATCACGTTCGGCGACGTGACGGACGGGTTGTCGAATACGATCGCCGTGTTTGAGTCCGGCGGCCGTCCATTCCTCTATCGCCGCAGCGCGCTTGTGGCGGCCGATTTGACGCAACACCGGCTCAACGCCGGCGGATGGTGCCGAGCGGCCAGCGACATTCTCTTCGCCGGCTCGAACGCGACCGGGTCGCAGATTCCCGGGGCGTATTTCAACCGCACCAACGGATTAGACGTCGGCGGTCAATCGGTGCCGTACCCTTCGGCCGGCTACACGCCCTGGGGAACTGAAGGCACCAGCCAGCCGTTTGCATTCCACAAGGGCGGACAGAACGTCCTGATCGGCGATGGCTCGGTGAAATTTCTCAGTGACAGCGTTGACATCGGCATCGTGGCCGCGCTGGTCACCCGCAACGGGTCCGGCAGCAATGATCTGAATGGCGACGGCATTATTACCAAGGACGAGCTCAAGGAGCCGGTTCTCGATCAGAGCAAGTTCTAGTCTCGCGGGTTCCCAGAAGGTATGCCGGCAACCACGACGAATTCGTTCGCGTGGTTGCCGGCGAATTTTAATCGACACCACACAACGAGCACAGGATTGAAAGCGATGTTTGTAGAAACAGGTTCTCAAAGCGACAACGCTCGGGACCGCCGACCAGTCGGCCGAGCGAATTGGGTTCCATTGACGTTTGCGTGCTTCCTGATTGCACCGGTTGTTCTTGCGGTCGGTTGCGGCGACTCGGACAAGCGGGTGCCGGTCTTTCCGGTATCAGGCAAAGTCACGTATCAAGGTCAGGCGCCCGTGGGCGCTCAAGTCGTGCTCTATCCAGTGAATAATTGGGCGGCCAGCGGCGTTGCGCCGACCGGAATCGTGCTTGACGACGGCTCGTTCAAGATCACTGCCTACGACCCAGACGACGGTGCGCCACAGGGCGATTACGTGGCGACCATTCAGTGGTTCAAGATCACCAAGGAGGCGGGCGGCCCAGGACCGAACGTGATTCCCAAAAAATACACCAATCCCAAAACGTCGCCAATCAAAGTTTCAGTGGCAAGCAGCGGCTCGACAGAGATCCCGACGATCACGATCGCGAGCAAGTGAACCGCGTGAACGGCGAATGGGCTCCGCGGGCACGACATTCGGAAATTACAAGGATGCATCTTATGAGTACGAATCGAACCCGCTGGAACGGGCGTTTTCCTGACCGCGGCTTTACACTGGTCGAACTACTGGTGACGATCTCGATCATCGGCGTGCTCGTGGGGCTCTTGATGCCAGCCGTGCAATCGGCGCGCGAGTCGTCGCGACGATCCGCATGTGAAAATAACGTCAAGCAGATTGGTCTCGCGTGCTTGGAGTTTGAAGTTCAAACGAAGCATTTGCCTGCGGGTACGCTCCATTCGAAGGACGATGGCGACGGGACGGGCGTGGCCGGTTTCGGTTGGGGAAGTCAAATCCTGCCGTACTTGCAACAGGAAGCGCTCTATACGCATCTGACGTTGCCGGGCGGCGAGCTGAATGATGTGCTGCAGACGGACCTTGGCAAGACTTTGGCCCAAGTGCCGCTCACGGTATTTCGCTGCCCGTCGGACACTGGCTATTTTTTGAACACCGATCGGCCATTCGGCGGCGCGAAGTTCACCTACCAAGGCGCCGAATTGACGGTTGCCAAGTCGAATTACATCGGCAACCACGGCACGCGTTTCGTAACGCCGGATCAGATTGCGAATCTGAAGATGGATTCATTTGGCGTATTCTGGCAGGACAGCAAGTGCTCCGACGCGATGATCACCGACGGATCGAGCAACACGATTCTCGTGGGCGAAAGGAAGTCAGAGGATTGGGCCGGCACATGGATCGGAGTGCGAAGGTACACGGACGACAGCGACTGCGGGTTGCGACAGAATCTGGGCATTTCCAATGCGAAGATCAACCAGCCGACCGATGATGCGCGGCGCGGGTTTAGCAGCCATCATCCGGGCGGCTCGCTCTTCGTCTTTTGCGACGGGCACGTCGAGTTCATTGCGAACGACGTCGACTTCAATCAAGACGGGTCAACCTCGAAAGTCGCGACGGAAAAGGACAAGATGGGCGTGTATCAACGGCTGATCCGCCGGAACGATGGCGAAGTGATCGTCCGCAAGCAGTGAGTCCGTCTGGCCGCCGGGGCTAGGCTGGGCGGACATGCCCGCGCCTTGTCGGATTACTTTTCTGAGGCGGGGGCTAGAACATTTTTTGGAATCGTGCGAGAATTGTCTGGGCGAGGCATACGCAGTTTGCGTGAGAAATGAGGGCTGGCGACCATGCTCGAAAACAAATTTGGCGAGTTGTTTGAGGAAAGCGTAGTGTCGGAGCCGCAAGGTGCAACTGCCCCGCCGCCTCAATTCGGGCCGTTCCTCGCGGCTAATCAAATTTATCAAGCTGCCTACGAGCAGGCGCTGCGCGACCATCAGCTCGACCTGCTTTTTAATCCGGATTATTACGGCGACCACGGTTCAGGGATTTAATGTCGGACGGTCCGGCCTGGCGCGCCGCGCTGGCCCAAATCCCGCCCGGCTTGGTCAGCGCTCCGCCTGCAAATGCGCTTCGACGAACCACAGCCACTTATCGGTGCCGCGCGAGACTTCTGTGAATAGGTCGGCAGTGTCCATGTCCTTGAGGTCACCGGCCTGATCGATGGCCTTTCGCGCCGACTTGCCAAACGCCGCCAAGGCCGAGGACAAAGCCTCGACATGTGAGTGACCGTCTTTTGCGCTTTCGGGGTATTCCTTCAAAGTGGTGCGCTTCGCCACCATGCGGGCCGTTCCCTCGACGGCCCCGCCGAGCTGGATCGCGCGCTCGGCGATTTCGTCCACATAGTCCTCGACCGCCTCGTTGACTTCGTCGAACAGCTTGTGCAGGGCGATAAAGTTCGGGCCTTTGACGTTCCAATGGGCCTGTTTGGTTTGCGTTTGCAAATCGATGCAGTCGGCGAGCGCCGCGTTGAGTAAGTCGATCACTTTCGTTCGCGTCGCCTCGGGCAAGTCATTCTTGGTTTTGAACATACAAAGTCTCCTCGGTTTACTGAATCGTGACTTCGAGAGAGCAATCCGTGTGCCGGGAGGTCATTCTATCGTGTTCTTCGCGAGGTTTTAGAGGATTCGTATTGGAAATCGGAAAATGAAAGCGACGCCGGGCGCGACACTTTCCGCACTTGGTGGTCAGTTATCGCACAGCCATCGCGGCAATTGGTTCCAGCGCGGCGCCGTTGCGCTCGGCGTGTGACGCCGCCGGTCCGTCGCCGGCACACGGGCAATCGGCATTGAGCCCCGAAACGGAAGGCCAGCGGGGCTGGCCCGTGGACAAAAGCACATTGGTCCACAACTCGCCGGTCAGTTCCATCCGTTTCTTCGTGCGGATGGCTGTGCAGATTGGGACGTGAACGAAAACATTGTTCCAGAGGCCGATGAGGACGTCCGTGTTGCCGGCCATCGCGCTGTGGGCTGCATAGCGAGCCATCTGATCGCTGAGAAGCCGGTCGGCCGTGTTCGCCGGCACACTGCGTATCAGGTAGCTCGGATCGATATACTTGAGCGAGATTGGAATGTTCTCGGCGCGGAAATACTCCGTGATCTTGTCGCGCAGATGAACGCCAATGTCTTGGAATTGGCGATTGCCGGAGGCGTCGGTGTTGTCCCTTTGCGCGGCAAACAAGTGCTGCCCTGCTCCTTCGGCCACGGCGATCACAGCGTGCTGACTCTTAATGATCCGCTGCTTGAGCGCCGGCAAGAAGCCGTTGGGGCCTTCCATCGGAAAGGCAATCTCGGGCACGAGGCAGAAATTGACCTCTTGGCTGGCGAGCGTCGCGCCGGCCGAGATGAAGCCGGCATCGCGGCCCATCAGCTTCACTAGTCCGATGCCGTTGATGGCGCCGCGGGCTTCGACATGGCCGCAACAAAGCGCCTGCTGCGCGATTTCAAGCGCGGTGGCAAAGCCGAACGTGCGGAACACATACTCGATGTCGTTGTCGATCGTTTTGGGAATGCCGACGATCGAAATCTTGAGGCCGCGGCTGGTGATCTCCTGATATATCTGATGCGCGGCCCGCTGCGTGCCGTCGCCGCCCACGCAGAACAGCATGTTGATGCCCTGGCGGTGGAGGAAGTCGACGATGATCTTGGGATCTTGCGGGCCGCGCGAGCTGCCGAGGGCCGTGCCGCCTAGTTTGTGGATTTCGGAAACATAGGCGTCGTTGAGCGGGATCGGCGCGAGGCCCGACTCCGGATTGAGGCCGAGATAGCCGTTGCGGATGCCGAGCACGTGGCGGACGCCGTAGTTGCGCGAGAGCTCCTGATAGATCGAGCGGATCACGTTGTTCAGCCCGGGGCACAAGCCGCCACAGGTGACGATGGCGGCGGTCGTGTAAAACGGGTCGAAGTAGATTCGTTCGCGCGGTCCGGCCCGCTCGAAGAGCAAATCCTGGTGCGGGGCATCGGGCGAAGTATCGACTTGAAAGCGAATTCGATGGGCGCCCGGAACGAAGTCGCCCAATCCGTCGCCGTGAGTCGAGGAGAGGTGAATCGGCGAGGGCTTTTCGTTGAGCCCGAGCGTGGCGATTTCCAGGTCTTCTTGAGCGAGCATGGCCGACCTCCGGTGAATCTTCGGCGCCGTTGCGCCGATCGGAAGCCGCCTGTGTCCAACCTTGCGTTCCATCCTAACACTGGTCGCAGAGCAAAGAAATAGGGAGCGGGCGCCGGCGGCGCGGGCGCTGTCGGGCGACCGGCTGCGAGACGCAAGTATTGACGGGGATTGACGATCGGGCGGCATAGAGTTTAGATTCTCAAGGTCGCTGTCTCACGAGCCGGAGTGGCGGAATTGGCAGACGCGCTGGATTCAAAATCCAGTGACCGCAAGGTCGTGTGGGTTCAAGTCCCTCCTCCGGTACTTGTGATATTTCTTGGCACGCAAGCTCTGTTGCGTGCGACCTGCTTTGGCAAGCTAGATCGCTGCTGCGTCCAAAGGCGGCCTGCTAGTGCAAGTGCCCGGCCAGCCGTGGCGCGCGGCGGCCGGCGAAGATGA
>DASYDU010000376.1:0-2378 GCA_036499445.1 Lacipirellulaceae bacterium | reverse complement strand
GAATTACCTTTGGCGGCGGTCCTACACCGCACGATGGCAGTATTGTTTTTGTGCAAGAACCCGGTTCCGGCATGCCGGGACTTCCGAATCGTCCCGGGCACGCGAGTTTTAGCACGGACGGGAAGTTCGCAGCGACCACGTTTAAGCCGGAAGATGGACTTCTTCCCGGGAAGTATCGGGTGAATATCGAGTGCGTGAATGGAGTGCCCGGGCCGGACTCACCGTGGGACAAGATCAGCTTTGTGCCGGCCGATTATCAACCGCCGGAGTTGGTGGTGACGGAGGGGCAACCGGCAATTGAGATGAATTACGATGTGCCGGCCAAGAAGAAGTAGTGGAAGGAATTTATTGATTATTTGGCGGCCGTAAGTATAGATAGATTGGGGGCGAGGGTTTTGGTGGTAGGCGCTTGCTTTTCACAGCTCGCGTTTTGACGTCCTTGTTTTTGCAATATTTAGCGGAGCTTTCGAGCTGATATCGTCGGAGATGCCTTCGGATGCGAGGTGTGGTTGGATCGCCTCGCTGGGCGGATGCAAAGGATAGCAGTCGGAGACCGTTGCTCCGGTTTGCTTTCCCGAACGTTTAGTTTCCCTCGGTCCGGGGCGCGTTTTGGTCTTGTTTTCAAAATTGCAATGTTCATGAAGTACTCAAAGGGTAACCTCAATGACTAGCCGCATCCGGTGCGTAAGGAATGATTTTTCGGGTGTCTGTATTCGGCGGCAGGCGGCGTTGGCTGTGCTAACTGTGGCGTGCCTGGGTTCGATGGCCTTGGCACAGGGACTCGTGTATGTCGATGCAGTCGATCAGTCGTATGGGGCGGGACCGCCCGCGACCAACCTGTTCCAGGCGAATGGCAACCCGCTGCCGGCCGACGGCTCGACGATTCTCGATCCGTTCACGGGCACTGCGGCGCCGTCGAACAGCCGGTGGGATTGGCGCGGCTTCGGCGTGCCGTCGGGCGGCTTCGCCACGGTATATGAATCTCAGCAGGAGGATTCGCCCGAGGTTCGCATGACGCTGACGGGCCTCAATAACGCGACGACGTACGACGTGTATGCCGTGTACTGGTCGGATCGGGGAAACGATTGGAATATCCGAGCCGGCTTTGCCGACGCCACGATCTCCGGCAACCCGGCGTTGACTGTCTTCGACCGCACAGCCGCAAGCGGGGCCACCGCGGGATCGTTGGGTTCGAGTGCGGCCTGGACGACGCCACCGGCCGACAACCCGACCGACAATGATCCGACGGTGGCCAATCGTACCGACGACAATACAAACCCCTTCGTCGACCACACACCGGGCGACCCGGTTTCATCGACTCGCGACATGTACCTGGGCAAAATTGGCGCCGCAACACCGGTCGGGGGGAAGATCAACGTCTGGTTGGATGATCTGCCGTCGACGACCAACGCCGGTCAGCGCTCGTGGATCGAGGGCCTGGCTTACGTGCCGACCAATACGCAGGTGTTCGCCACCGCCACGATCGACCGCGCGACTGGCCATTTGACGGTGACGAACCCGACGGGAATTGCGTTCCCGATGACGAGCGTGAGCATCACTTCGACCGGTGGCTCGCTAAACGCAACGACTTGGACAACGATCACCAGTGGCGGCGCGGGAGTTCCAGGGGCGGGTTGGTCCGTCACGGCCCCGGCCAGTCCCGGGACAACTCCCAGCACCACGGCCCTGACGGAAACCAAGGCCAGTGGAAGCACGCCGTTTCCAGCCGTAACCGGCAGCCTGGATTTCGGCAACGTCTGGCTGCGAACGCCGATTCAGGATCTGCAGATTGCGATTACGCTTTCGGACACGAGCGTGGTGACAATTACTCCATCCTATAGCGGAACGGCGATCAGGGCAGGAGATTTCACCGGCGCGGGCAACACGCCAGACGGCGCGATCAACAGTCTCGACTACATTGCCCTAATTGGCGGGCTCCAGAAAACGTTTGCGACGGCGGCGCTGGCTTATGCCGGTGGGGACATTACGGGCGATGGCCTGGTGAATCGGCTTGATGTGGTTCAGTTCCGTAACGTCTTCACCGCGGCGAATGGCGCCGGATCGTTCGACAGGATGCTGTCGTCACTGGGTGTGCCTGAGCCTTCGACGATCATGCTTTCGGCGCTGGCCGGCGGCTTGATATTTTTGGCGCGCGGCCGCCGTCAGATTCTTCAACCTCGAGTTCTCGTCCGAAAGTTGTCCGACATGACGCATTCTCCAAAATCGACATCCATGCTGGTGGTATTGACCGCGGCTCTGTTGTGCGATGGGCTGTTGTTCGAGCGGGCCGGGGCGGTTGCCGTGGGAACGGCAGCAAATCCCTGGATGGAAGACACACTGGTCACCCCAGTCAATCCGAACCCGATTCTCAATTCCGA
>DASYDU010000375.1:0-21283 GCA_036499445.1 Lacipirellulaceae bacterium | reverse complement strand
CGGATGGAGGTTTTTAATTGCGTCGGACGTGTCAGCCGATGGACTTTCGATCGTCGGCCAAGGAATCAATCCCGCAGGCAGGCCAGAAGCTTGGCTAGTCCGCCTCGATCATCCGCTCACGGCTCCTGAACCCTCATCCCTCGTCCTGGCCCTTCTCGCCGCCGCGGCCGTGTGCGCCTTCGCCTGCCGCTGTCGTCCGCACCCATCGGCGCCCCCCAGCGAACATTAGCGGTCGATCCTCGACCCATTTCCTTTCGCCTTCCGCACTCCACCTTCCACCTTGTACGTCTCAATCCCCAACTTTCGGCCAGGCAGGAAGAAGCTCTCAGCCATCAGCTGTCAGTCAGAAATGATTTTCTGGCTAAAAGCTAAAAGCTGACGGCTAACAGTTTTTTTCGTTGAAATTGGGCCACCGCTTCTGCTAGGGTGACTTCTCTCCATCGCTCATTGAAAATCAGGAAAAAGCTTTCGGCGTTCCACCGGGAGCCGCAGCCACGCGGGGCGCTGAAGTTGCGCGCGTTGCCGTTGACCGCGCCCAAAGAATGTCCCAATGCCCACCGACTTTTGGCGATCTATGGAGAAACTCGGCCAAAAACGCGACGTAGTGACAGACACACATTTTGGCGATCTATGGACCCGGCTCTCGGCCTCGAGATGCCCGCTTAGCGGGTCGCTGCCGCCTTTCGCTTCGTCCGCCTCAGCTGATGCCAAAAATTTGCCGCGTCACGTGGTAGAAAACCGGCGCGGCGAAGCAAATCGCGTCGATCCGGTCGAGCACGCCGCCGTGGCCTTCAACAAGCGTGCCGTAGTCGCTCACGCCGCGGTCGCGCTTGATCGCCGACATCGTCATCGAGCCGGCGAAGCCCATCACGGCGATGATCATCGACATCAGCGCAGCTTGCCAGAGGTCAAACGGAGTGGCCCAAAACAGGATCATTCCGACAAGAGCCGCGCTGACGGTGCCGCCGATCAGGCCTTCCCAAGTGCGGGCCGCGTTGATCGAAGGAGCGATTACGTGGCGGCCATAGAGCCGGCTCCAGATAAACTGCATGGCCTCGGACAGGAGCGCCATCGTGACGAAAAAGAAGAGCAGCCGAGCATTTCCGCTGCGTTCCGCTCCGCCGACTGGCAGATAGAGGAGCGCCGGCGCGAAGCTCAGACAGTAAACGCAAATCAACAGGCCAGACTGAATCTTGGCCACGCGCTCCAAGAACCGTTTGAAGTCGCCCGACAAGGCAATCCGCGCCGGAATGAATAGAAAGGCGTAGACCGGTATCAGAATGCTGGAAAGGGCGTATTTGTCCTGTCCCATCCAAATCAAAATGTATTGCAACGGCGTAAAGAAGAAGAAGACCCAAAACAATGCGCGATGGTCGCCGAGGCGAGTCGGTGTGAGCGTGATGAATTCACGCAGCGCCCAGAAACTCATGAAACCGAAGAGCGCGACCGTCAGCCCATGGCTGATAAAGGCCACCGCCAGGAGCGAGCAAATGATCCACCAAGCCCGCACGCGGCCATTGAAGGCGTCGATGGCGGCGGTGTGTAATCCGAGATGGGGCTGACGCTTGACGATCTGGCCCACGACCGTGGCGAGAGCCAGAAGGCCGATGACGATGCCAGCCAATGCCCAATCTTGTGCTGCCATCGTTTAATCCACGTCCTTCAGTCGCTGAACCGCTTCCCTCGCGCGGCGCAAAAAATCAACTTTCGATTCGCCAGTCTCCAGCCACATCGGTGGCCCAAACGTGATGCAAGAGAGCAGCGGCACCGGCAAAAACTCGCCGCGCGGCAAGACGCGATTCATGTTGTCGATATGCACGGGAACCAGCTCCAAATCGGGTCGTTTCTTGCTGAGATAGTATAGGCCGCTCTTGAATTCGCTAACCACTTCGCCGGTCGTGCGTCCACCTTCGGGGAACAGGATCAGCGAGTGGGTCGTACCGATCTCGCGGAGCATCACGTCGACCGGGCTTTGATGGACCTTAATCTCCTTACGGTCGACAAGCAATGCGTTGTAGGTTCTGGCGACGTGGCGGCGAAGGAAGTCGCGATCCCAATAATCTTTGGCCGCAACCGGGCGGGTAAGCCGGCGAACGGCGTGGGGCAAAGCCGACCAGACCAAGATCACGTCCAAGTGGCTCGTGTGATTGGCGAAATAGATGCGTTGGCAGGTGTCTGGCTGCGAGTCGATCCAGCGCACACTCGCCCCGCTGAGGAAACGGGCGGCGGTTGTCAGCAGCAGTTCAGTGACCATCGAGCGAAAGCCGAGCCGAATTCTAGACCGCCGATCGACCAGTGGGTGGCCGGAATCGACGATCGGGTTTTCTGACCGCGGCCTCGTCTATGATACGGCGAGCGGGGCTGGTTCGGCTACCGCGAAGTCGGCGTTGGCCACGGTAACGATTTTGCCGCGCGGCTGCTTGTGGGCATGCTTTCTTGCGAAGATCGCCGCGATCAGGCGTTCGTAGTTTCGCACCATATTGTCGACCGACCAGCCATCGACAACCGTTTGGCGGGCCCTCGCACCCATTTCCTGACAAGAGATTGGATCTTCCAGCAAGCTGACAATGCGGGTCGTGAGTAGCTCGGCGTCACCCCCGGGAACGAGGGATCCGTTGTGACCGTCGACGACCACTTCACGGATCGACCCGACGTTGGTAGTCACCACGGGTCGGCCGACGCTCATCGCTTCGAGTATCGACACCGGGTTCGCCTCATTGTGCGAGGTCAACGCGAACACGTCGGTGGCCGAAAGGAGCCGCGGTACGTCACTGCGAGAGCCGAGAAACTTGACGCTGGACTCGATGCTGAGCTCGCGAGCGAGTTGCTCGAGCGGCTTGCGTCGCGGACCATCGCCAATGACGAGAAACTTGGCGGTTGCGAACTGCTGAGAAACGCGGCGGGCGACTTCGAGAAACAATTCATGGTTTTTCTCTGGCCGTAAAGCGGCGACGATCGTGATGACCGGGTCGGTCGGGCCGATGCCCAACTCGCGCCGCGCCGTCAGCACGTCAGGCACCGGTGCGAAGCGTTCGGTGTCGACGCCGTTGGGAATGACAATGACTTTTTCCGCTGGAAAGCGTTCGTTGTGTATCAAGTGGGCGCCGTGCAAATCGGCCACCGCGACGAAGGCATCGGTGATCGGCGTCAACAGGCGATTCAGCCGGCCGACGCCGTCGGGCCAACCGGTGCTATGGAGCGCGGAAAGCACAACCGGAACGCGTACGCGGCGAGCTGCCAGCCGACCCCAAAACATCTTATCGCCGGCGCCGACAGTAATAACCGCGTCGATTTGGCGCTGGCGGAGCAGCCTGGTGAGTCGCGGCCAGATACGCAAATCGTACTTGTGCGCTAGCAAACCGTGATGGACGGGGATTTCGTCGGCGAGCATCTCACCGAGCGGGCCACGTTCTTTGAGACAGCCCACTTCGGGAGCGAAGTACGAGCGGTCAAGTCTGCGGACCAGGTCGACCAACAGCGTCTCCGCCCCGCCTACCGGCATGCTGGTGACGAGAAACAACGTGCGTAGTGGCCGCGGCGGCGGGTCGAACTCGGCGGCGGCGGCGACATGATGCTGGCGGCGGTTGATTAATTGGCTCATGCAAACACTTCGATGTTCTATGTGGTCGGCGCGGCCTTGAGTAACTTAAATCGCTTGCGGGCGATGGAGTGCATAATTTCCAATTGTCGCCGGACGAATTCGGCCAAGATTTCGCGTTCGGCGACTGTAAATAGAGCGCTGGAAAACAAGGCAGCCGTGGCCAACGCAACGAGCGCGGCTGTGCCAGCCCAAACTCCGCCGCCCAGTGCGATCGGTGCGATCGAGAACACGATGAGCCCGGGATGCAGCTCAAATCCTTCTCGATGATTGAGCCAATACAGGACGGCAAGCGCCACGCCTGTTGAGATCGTCGTGGCGACGACGGCACCAAGCAGCCCCCAGATCGGCAGTAGCACCAAATTCAATCCAATGTTCAACAGCAGGCCGAACGCCAGCGGCAGGGACCCAATCTTCGTCCGCTCGGCGCACCAAATGTAGGTCTGCGCAACAATCACGAGCGCATACCAAACGCAATACGTCAGCGTCCAAGGGAGCACGGCCAAGCCTTCGTCGTAGCGGCCCCGGAACGCTAGACGAAACAACAGGGGCGAAATCCAGAGAATCGCGACGCTGGCGGCAAGCATACCGAGCGACGTGAGCTTGAGCACCAGGTTGAGTCGGTCGGAAACTTGGCGCTTCAGCCCGCGCTCCCAATCGTGACTCATGTAGGGCATCGCAACTCCGGCCAGCAAGTCGGCCAGCGACACGAGCAGCAGCGGCACGACTCGACTGCTGTGGTAATTGCCAATTTGAGTCATCGCGGTGCTTGTATTGAGGCCGCTCCAGTTGAGGAGCATGTAGCGGTCCACAACCGCAAACAATTGTGAGAGCAAATTGGTAAGCCAAATCCAAATCGCGAATCGCACGAGCGGCGGCCAAAATTCCCGATGGGGCACCGAGTCATCTGGTTGGGCGACGTGAGCGAGATCACGAGCGGTCCAAAATAGCATGCCCGTGGCGGAGATCAGGCAAGCGGCCCCATACGCGACGACGATGCTGGCGGCCGACATTCGCCACCACCAGAGCAGGCTCAGCGATATAATCGCGAAGCCCAGGCTCTGGCAAAACTGCATTGTCGACACGATGCGGAACTTTCTCAGAGAGGCGAACAGCGCTTCCAGAAAGTGATGAAGGATGATTGCCAACAGGCTCATCGCCATCAGCTTCACAAGTGTAGTTTCGTCCGGTCGGCCGAACACTTTCTGTGAAACAACGGCCGGAGCCCAACAAATCGCCGTCACTGCGACTGCGGCCAGCGTGCCGCTCCACCATGCGGCGCGACGCAGGAAGGTGCGTAACTGTTGGCGCTGGCGGTAACGTTCGAGATAGCGGCCGAAGGAACCGGGGAGTCCCAGCACGACGACTGGCGCGGCGAGCAGCAAAAAGCTGTAAGCCATGTCCCACTGGCCCAATTCTTCAGGGGCCAGCCAGCGAACAAACAGCACGCCGCGGCCAAATCCGACGCTTCGCTGCACCACGCTGACCACGAGCAGCACGAGGATGCTGGTCGTGAGCGAGTCGGGTTGCAGGCGGCGATTGACTGGTCCGTCGCTAGTTTGATGGATGGATTGGTCTGCGCTCATGAAGTTCATCTTGCTGTGGGGGATTCAATTCGCGGTGGAGGCGGACAAAGCTATTCCGGCCTCATGCCGGACATCATCGGTCGCCGACATGCCACGAAAATCGCCTGCGTCGAACTTGTTCGGACGGCCAAGTTTGCGCGGGTCAATCGTGAGCCAATTCTTGAGGCGAATCAGCTCGGGATCGGCGTGGATACGTCGCAAATGAAACGGGTCGTCGCCGGGAAAGTTGTAATCGCCGTACGCCGAGCAGGCGCCCAGGTAGCCGGCTTCGTAAGCGAGTCGGAAGGCGGCCGGCGACAAATCAGAGATTTGCCCGAATGGAAAGGCGAAGTATCGCACTTCGCGCTCGAGCGCGACTTCCAGTTCGCGCTTGGAGCCGACGATTTCGTCGAGTAGTTGCTCTCGGGAAGTTGGCGGACTGAGGTGAACGTGGTTTTTTGTATGGGCGCCGACTTCGGCACCGACAGCAATGAGCTCTCGCAATTGGCCGAGCGTGTTGGGAGACAGCGATCTGCCCGCTTCCACGTCGTGCGGAAAGGGCTCGCCTCGCAATACGTGGTTTGTCGACACAAAGTAAGTAAATGGAATTTGAAGTCGTAGCAAGAGTGGCAGAGCAAATTGCAGGTTGTCGGCGTAACCGTCGTCAAACGTGATACAGGCAGTAGGCCAGCGATTGCGACCGGCGGCGATCCGCGCCTGCGCCTCGTTAAGACTCACCAGATCAAAACGGTGCCGGAGCCAGTGGATTTGGCGGGCAAACGCCGCCGTCGGCATCGTCCAGGCATTGGGATATTGGTCGGCGACGCGATGGTAGAATAGCACCCGCACCGGTTCCGTTTGCCGCGCGGCGCGATCGACCGCCGCGCGGTGCCGCGACGGCAACGACGCTGCGTAGTACGCGCTCAGAATGGCTTGCTTGATTGGGTTCATACCACCGGCCGCCAAACGGAATCACTAATTCGTGACTAACTCGACGCCATCTTTGACCCAGTCCTTGAACGTTGTTGCTGCGTGCGTTAGCCGACCACGCAACTTTGCCAGCCGCCGATTGGGGACCATCACGCAATCGAAGGTCGGCCGCGGCGTCGCAAGCCAAAATGATTTGTAGGGTTCATCTCCCCGCAGAAAATCGAAATGGGCACGGCCTTCTTCGATCGCCCGGCGGACTGAGAAAATGTTCGCTAGGTGCCCTGGCGATATGTTCATGTGATCGGGATCGATGCCACTCTGGTAGGAATAATTGGTCTTGGAACCGACAAACTGGTATTCCGTGGCGATTGGAGAGCCGTCGACATCAATCCAAGACATGCGAAGTTGCCCGGTCGCAAGGAGGTGCAGGGCGACTTCGTGGTGAAAGTCGTGAAACGCACGCGACGCGAAGCAACCTGGTTCGCCCAGGCTTCGCCGACGCCGCTGATGCAAGTCAACGAGCACTTTCCAAACCGGCTCAAAATCGTCCGCGCAGGTGGCGATATGCCGCTGCGAACGACCAGATTCGATCAATCGTTTGTAAACGCGCCGGACCTGACGTCGGTTGTTGTGGGAAAGAGACTCTACGTAGTCGTCCCATGAGCTTGGGAGATCGACGATCCAAGTATTGCCGGCGGCATATCGTGTCGTCAGACATTCGCGGGCTTCGAGCTCATCGGTAAGTTGGTCAATGCCGGGGTCACCGACATCGACGGCGGGGAGTTCCAAGCGATCCCACTCGTCATCCGTGACAGTAAGGTACTCGGCGACGGCCGCTGCCACGCGCGTGATATCGGGCGGCGAGCAAATGAGTGACTGATGATCGGTACACACTTCGCCGCTACCGAGCGGTCGCAGCACGTTGCCTTTGACGATCGTGCGATCGAGGTACCAGGGCGCCACGCCGATCAATTGGCTATCGTGGTGCTCCGTACCGTCAAACACGGCCACGAGGCGCAATTCGCGGCCAGTAAGGCGATCGCCACCGCCCTTTAACGGACGATAGTATTTCCACCAAGTGGCGAGCCAATTCCAAGAGCACATTGGCTCTCCACCGGCCAGCTGATTCCAGCCAGTTTTGAGCGCGGCGAGCTCGTCGTCGGTGGTGATAATTCTTGTGGTGAGCATCAGGGAAAAACTTTCAGGTGATGGTGAACCAGCGCAGACCAGCGGCTGGTTATTCCAGATCCGTCGGGTCGGGTGCGCAAAATGGCAAGCGTTTGCTACGCAACTCTGTGCCCGCAATCGAGAAATGCAACTGCAAGAATGGGCCGTGACGCTCAAAATCCGGTTTTCCGGTCTGTGTCGCCAGCTGGTGATGTTGCTCCCAGGCAACACGTCGCCAAATTGCATCCTGCGGGCTGGCGCTTGCCGAGCGTTTCTTGGGCGACCGTGAGGAGCGTATCTTCCTTTTCGGCAATGACTTAGAACGCCGACTCCGCTAGGCACCTTGGCTGGTTTGGCCACAGGCGCGTGGTTTGCCCTTACCCGCTCTCGACAGATTGCCACCGGCGTCTGACCGACCACTTTTCAGCGGTGAGAAACATTTATGCAGCCCACACACGAATCGAGTCTGAGCTCTGCCGACCTCGTGCACGCGGTGCGAACGCACGTTCGCTGGTGGCTCGTACCGGCGATCGTCGGCACAGTGGTTGCCGCCGCGTATTCGCTCGTTTCCTCGCGGGAATGGCGGGCAACCCAAGCGCTCACGGTTCGACCGGAAGCGGCCAGCGTCTCCGAGCAGAAGCTGGGTAAGTTTTCGGACCTTTCCGAAATGAAAGTACTGCAGGCAACCGTCTTAGAATTGGCCAAGAGCCAAAGCGTAATGGAGGCAACTTTGCGTTCCGTCGGTCCGAAGGGTTGGTTCGCATCCTCTCAATTCCCGACCGCCCAAGACCTCGAAACCTTCCGCCAACAGATCGATATGCGTCCGCCGGGCGGAGCTGAATTTGGACAGACCGAGGTGTTCTATCTCTCGGTGCGCGACACGAACCGCGATCGGGCAGCTAAACTTGTGGCAGCTTTGGCCGACGAGTTGGAGAAGCGGATGCAAAGTTTGCGAGACGAGCGGGCCCAAAGCCAAATGGCGGAGCTGAACCGCACCGTCGCCATGGCTGAAGGCGACTTGAATGCTCGTACCGAAAAGCTGACGCAGTTCGAGTCGGCGATCGGGGCGGACTTGGTCGAATTGCGAAGTATGACTGCAAATGTCAGCGGCCAGGGCGAAGTTTCACAAGAGCTGCAAGCGGTTGAAAATGATCGACGTGGCAACGAAACTCGCCAACACGAAGACAAACAACTCTTGACGCTGCTCAAGGCGGCTCAAGACGATCCTCGCCAGCTTGTGGCCACGCCGAACAGCCTGCTCGTGTCGCAGCCCGCTTTGGGCCAATTGAAGGACGCACTGGTTGAGGCGCAGGTCCGCACCGCCAATTTGCTCGGCACTTATGCCGATGATCACCCCTATATACTTGCCGCCAAAGAAACAGAAACGCGGTTGCAGGCTCAATTGCATGAAGAGTTGTCGCTGGCCATCAAGGGTATTGAAGTCGACGTGCAGCTGGCCGCGGACCGTGCGACGACGCTGGATCAAAGCACACAAGCTGGCCGTGAACGGCTGGCGCGCTTGGCGGCGGCCCGGGCCGAATATGCCAACCTAGTGGCGGCCGTGGACAATCACTCCAAGTTAGTCGAGGCGGCCCGCAAGAATCTGGCCGATGCCCGTGCCGATCATGCAAGTGCCCACAGTGCAAGTGTCATCGGTCGGATTGATGGCGTGGAGTCTGGCGTCGCGCCAATTGGGCCCGGCCGAGTGACAATTACTGGTGCGGGCGGCGTTGCCGGCCTGGTCTTCGGCTTTGGCTTAGTATTTCTGTTCGCAGTGCCGCGACCGACAGTGGCGACGAAGACAGAAGCGAATGAGCAACCGTCTTCAAATCCACACGGTTCTCAGACGGTTGCCGCTTCATCCCAGCCGTTTGGCTTGGCCCGCGGCATGACGGTCGAAGAAGCGATTCGCAGCGTGGAAAAGCGGCCCACTAGCTGGGTCAAATAACCAATGCATTGCGATTGGATAAGGTAGGCTTGCTGAGCGGGGTTCGCTGCCGAATTCTTTCCAATCTTCGCTGAGTCTGCTTCATGCCCATCGTTGCACTGCTTGCCGCTGCCGCTGGAATTGTGTGGGGGGCGATTTACGCCCGCCGGGGTTCGCTCGTTCTCGGCTGTGCAGCGCTCGTGATTGTCGGCTACGCGCTCGGGCACACATTTTGGCATGCCAAAGTTGGTCCGCTCACGCTGACGCTCGATCGCGTGATGCTGGTGGGCGTGTTTGCGGCGTTCCTGGTTAAATGGCGATCGGCACGCTTGGACGGTAAGCCGCTTTGTGGCTGTGACTGGCTGCTCGGGGCACTTTTGTCGCTGCTCACGATCAGCGCGCTGACGAGCGGCACGCCCGAAATGGTGGCGCCGGATGGCGGAACGCCGCTCTGGCGACTGACGATGAGCTTTCTTGTCCCCGCCTGTTTGTACTGGATTGCGCGACAGGCGCCGCTGCCGGAGCGCGAGTGGAAAGTTTGGCTTGGCGCCATGTCGCTCTTAGGCGTGTATCTCGCCTTCACTGCCTGCGCGGAAATCACGCACCAATGGTCGCTGGTCTTCCCGCACTATATTTCCGATCCAACGCTCGGCATCCATTTTGGTCGCGCCCGCGGGCCGGATCTCAATTCGGCGAGCCTCGGCATTTACCTGACGATCTGCCTTGGGTCGGCCTGGATCCTGCGTCCGCATGTGCGGCGGGGGCTGCAACTACTGTTGCTGGCGGTGGTGCCGCTGATGGTACTCGGAGTGTTCGTTACGTACACCCGCTCCACTTGGATTGGACTAATTGCGAGTGGTGCCATTGTTGGCGCTTTGCAAGTGCCGCCGCGCCTGCGACTGCCCGTCTTCATGTTGGCCGCGCTCGTAGGCGGCGTGGCAATGGCCGCAAGCTGGAGTCGCGTCGTCGATCTGGAGCGTGAAGGGACTGGCGAAGAATCGCATCATTCGATCGACCAACGCAAGTCTTTCGCTTACGTTTCGTGGAAGATGTTTGCGGACAACCCGGTGTTTGGCGTCGGCTTCGGCCGGTTTTACGATCGCAAGCTGCCGTATCTTTCGGACCGTTCGCAAGACTTTGAGCTGGAATCGCTGCGGCCGCTCCACCATCACAACACGCTGTTGAGCTTGCTCACGGAAACCGGCATGGTGGGACTGGCGGTATTTGTGAGTTTGCTAATCGCTTGGGGCCGGTCGGCATGGTCGCTCGCCAAGGATGCGCAAGTTCCCGCGTGGGCTCGCGGACAAGGTGTCCTAATGCTGGCCGTGATGGCCGCATATCTTTCGTCGGCCGTGTTTCACGATTTGACGCTCTTGCCGCAGCAGGAATGGCTGCTGTTTCTCTTCGCTGGGCTGACGCTCAATTTGCGGCTGGGATCGCAATTGGCACGGCGCACCGGCTCGAAAAAAGCTACGATTGGGTATCTCACTCCGCAATGCCTAGCGACACCGGCGGCTACCGCAACCGCCTAGTGCATCATGATCGAAACGTCTGAGCTATTTGGCATGAAGCTGTCCCGCGTCACGATGCGGGACGCAATCGACTGCCTGCTCGGCTGGTGTCGAGAGCCGCGCGGCGATTCGTGCCGCTATGTTGTCACGCCAAACGTCGACCACGCGGTGATGATTCAGCGACGCGGCGATCTTCGGGCAGCCTATACCAAGGCATCGCTCGTACTTGCCGATGGCACTCCGATTGTATTGGCGTCGCGATTGTTCCGGAAGCGTGTGCCGGAACGTGTGGCTGGTAGTGACTTAGTGCCGAAACTGTTTGCCGCGGTCCATGCTGATCCGCTCCGAGTCTTTCTTCTCGGGGCGGCCGAGGGTGTCGCCGATGCGGCCGCCGGGCGAATTCACCGCGATTGGCCAGCCGTTCAGATTATTGGCACCTACTCGCCTCCTATTGGCTTCGAAAACGATCCGGCCGAAAATGCTCGAATTCTTGAAACGATTGCCGTCGCCAAGCCTGATCTACTGATCGTCGGTCTCGGCGCGCCGAAGCAAGAGCTATGGGTCCATCGCCATCGCGATCAGATTGCGGCCAAGGTCGCGCTATGCGCCGGGGCGACGATCGACTTCCTGGCCGGTCACCGGCGACGGTCGCCGGTGTGGATGCGTCGGACCGGCCTGGAATGGCTGCATCGCGTGGCAGTCGAGCCGCGGCGATTGGCTCGGCGGTACGCAATCGACGCCTGGGAGTTTCCGCAACTGATGTGGCGGGAGTGGCGCCGGCTCTATTCCTGAGCGCACGGCGACCGTTATATTCGCGGTCATGCCTGCGGACAACATTCTGGTGCTGGTGGTCGATGGCCTGCGGGCCGCCGCGCTGGGCGCATACGGAAACACGACGTTTCCTACGCCGGCGCTCGATCACTTTGCCGCCGAATCCTACTTGCTCGATTTCGCCTTCGCCGATTCAACGGACTTGCCAGCGATTTACCGGGCACTTTGGCAATCTCTTCATCCATTGCGGCCCACCACAGAGAGCGAAGCGGCACCGAGTTTGGCGGGGCTTCTCACGGCCCAAGGATACCACACCACGCTTGTTACCGATGATCCCCGGATTGCATCGCTCGACGGGGCGGCAGACTTCCGTGAGTGCATTCAGCTCGACGGAGCGGCAGCCGTCCGAGCCGAAGACGTGTCGCAAACCTGCGTGGCAAGGCTAATGGCCGCATGCTGCGAGGCGCTGCGGCCGGCGGCGACGAGGCTTGAGCCGCTCTCTCAGCCGCGATTCATTTGGGCGCATTCACGGGGGATGTTCGGACCGTGGGACGCGCCTATAGCATTTCAAGAGACGCTGCTGGACCGTGAGGAAGGTGATCCTGCGCCGTACGATGGAATTGAGCCGCCGCAAATCTCGCTTGCCGACGCGACGGAACCAGACACGGCCTACGCAGCTGCTTGCGCGTACGCCGCGCAGATGATGGTGCTCGACGACTGCATTGACGTCGTGCGTCAATGTCTGATCGAAATGCCGTTGGACGAGCGCTGGCTGGCGGTGCTGGTTGGCAGCCGTGGATTTGAGCTTGGCGAACACGGCCGCGTCGGTGGCGACAGGCAGCTGTATGCAGAATCGCTTCAGGTACCGATGCTCTGGAGATTTCCCGACGGGACCGGTGCGCTCGGTCGCAGCCAGCGGCTCGTTTCACACTTAGATTTGTTGCCGACACTCCTCGATTGGATTGACGACGGACCGGCTAAAGCTGAACCGACCGCCGATGGGCAAAGTCTTTTGCCGCAAATTCGGTCTGCGGCGACACCCTGGCGCGACGCGCTGGTCGCCGCAAATGGCGCGGGAGAGGCAGCAATTCGCACTGCCGACTGGAGTTTGCGGCGCAAGTTGGCGCGGCCTGATGCCGAAGAAGCGGCGGAGCTTTTCGTGCGTCCGGACGACCGCTTCGAGGCCAATGATGTGGCCAGCTTATGTTCCGACGTCGTGGAGCGATTGTCGGCCGAGCTGGAGACGGCATCGGGTCAACTCGCTCGTGGCGAGGAGGTGCTAGCACTCCGAGCGGGGACAAGTGGTCAATCCAGCGACATTCCGCTCTAGCTCGCCGCCGCTGGCAATCATACAATCCACGAGTTTCGCCGCGGGAAACCATTATCAGCGAATCACTTAGCGTATGGAGGCGTGGATCCTAGGCGTCGCGCGCCGACGCCTCTGCGCGCAATTTACGAACCAAATTGTGGCCTCAGACCATGAGGCCGTACATAGACGCTCGGACAAGGACGTCCGATGTTTCGGCAGTCTAACTTGACGCGCCGCCTTCGAGGCCAGTGCCCAACTGCGCGCGCTGCCGTCGGCAGTTGCGCACTTATCTGCGCACTGAGCTGTTCCTTCGCGACAGCCGCCACCGCTCCGAGCTCGCTGCTAGACCAGCCGATTCGCCTGCGGGTGGCATGGAGAGGCCATGAAGCGGTCCGCTGGGAGGGACGTGTGAGCCTCGACAAAGGCTCGCTGGCCGACCCGCAATTGCTCGGCATGGACGCGGACGCGGCCGCGACCGTTTCGCTCGACGCCAATCAAATCAAGATTGATAGCCCGCGGCCTCACTTGTTCGACGGAGTTGATGTCACGGTCAACTCGTCGAGCGACGCGCATTTGACGATCGAGATGAAGTCCGGGCCGGATGCGGCACCGGTGAAGGCCGACGTGCCGCTGGCCGACGCGCTTCGCAAGCCATTTCGATTGCCGCTCGATGATCGCGGCGCAGAGCTTGTGATTCAGCGGGCGCCAAACGACGCACTGCGGATCGTCACGCACCGAGACAGCATGATTTTCGCACCGGGTGAACAATTCACGTTTGACGTTCAGCCGGCGCTGGAGGAAATCGAACCGGGCACGATGATCGACATTGAATCCACAATGACGGTCGGACGAGGCGGCAATTCCGTTTGGCATAACGAGCAGAAACTACCTGTGCCGATTAATGGACCGGTAGTCGCCACGCTCCACGTCCCCCTGCCGCAAGATGAGGGCGTGTACCAATTCCACGTGTCCGTCTTGCTTCCGTCCGGATTTCGCGGCCGCTTTTTACCCGGGGGCGGGGCAAAGCCACTGGTGGAGCGCGCATTTCAAGTCGTCGTCCTGAGTCCGACGCGGACGCCGCCGGCGGCGGCCGATGGTCGCTGGCAGACGGTCCTGGACATCGATCCGGCGAACCCGCGATGGTGGGAGCGGCTTCCCGAATGGACGCAGGTCGGACGGATACCAGGCGTCTCGCGGCGGCCGTTTTGGAGTGCGCGCGCCAACCCGATCGCTCATCCGCTGGGCAACTTCGTCGAGCTGCCGCCAACCGCGGGAGGTAGTGAGCCGAATTGGCAAGCCTATCCACTCCCAGTGCAGGCCGACGGCATACCCCATCTGCTGGAGGTCGAATACCCCAACGATCAAGAGCAGGAGCTCGGGATCAGTATTCTGGAACCCAATGCGGCGGGTAAGCTCGTGCCGATCAGTCGCGACTCGGGCGTCTACGTCGAAGGGCTCGGTCATGCGGAGCAGGTGGAAAAGCACAAGCATCGGCTCGTATTCTGGCCGCGTACGAATGCACCCCTGTTGCTGGTGACCAATCTGCATCCGACGGCATCGGCGCGATATGGTCACATCCGCGTGCTGAAGCGAACCGGCGGCTCAATCGCCGCCAATCCGCCGTCCTCGCCGCGCTATGTGGAGCGACTCGTGGCGGCTTACATTGCACGGCCATTGGTGCCCGAGACATTTGGCGCCACGGAAGGGCTCGACACGGCAAGCGGCCAAAATCAGAGCGTCGATGATTGGAAGACGTTTTATGAGAGTGCGACGAGGCTGGCAGACTACGTGAGCTTTGCTGGCTACAACGCGGCAGCTGTTAACGTGCTGGCAGACGGAAGTGCGACCTTTCCATGCTCGCGGCTAGCGTCGACACCACTGCATAACACAGCGCTCATGGTTGCCGGCGCTAACGACCTGCCCAGCACCGACGGGTTGGAATTACTGCTGCGCGTTTTTGATCGAAACCAATTGGCGCTGATTCCGACGCTGCAATTTGCCGCGCCGCTGCCCGAGCTGGAAGCCTTGCGCCAAGGTGCGAGCTCCAAGCAGTCGGGCCTGGAATTGATCGGACCAGGCGGCGTCACGTGGCAAGAGGCGCACGGCTCGGATCGCGGCCTTGCGCCGTACTACAATCCGCTGGACGAACGAGTGCAACGGGCAATGCTCAACGTGGTCCGCGATTTGGTGGACCGCTATGGCCGCCACGCGGCGTTGGCAGGAGTCGCGGTCCAGCTTTCCGGCAATGGCTATGCCATCTTGCCCGGGTTGGAATGGGGCCTGGACGACGCGACGATGGCCCACTTCGAGCGCGACACGGGCATTCAGATTCCTGATCTTTGCGAGAACCGTTTTGCTGCACGCCAGACATTGCTTACCGGCGAGCAGGCCGACGCCTGGCGGGCGTGGCGGGCCACGCAACTGGCGGACTTCTATCGGCGGTTGGCCAAGGCGATTCAAACGGGCGACGACAATCGCCAATTGCTGCTGACGACAGAAGAGATGTTTTCGGCCCCGGACGTCGCGGCGCGGATGCAGCCCAACGTGATGACGAAGCTCCGTATTGACCGCGCGATGTTAGATCTGGGCATCGATCGTGATGCGCTAGCAAAGTCGCCGGGAATCGTCGTTTTGCAGACACGATACGTCGAATCCGCCAGTCCACTTGCCGACCGGGCCGTCGATTTCGAGGTCAATGACGCTCACGCGACGGAGGAGCCACTTCCGGCACCCTCCGGAATGATGTTTTACCACCGGCCGCAGCGCGAGCGGCTCGCCTCCTTCGACGCCAAGAGCTCGTTGGAGGCGTACACGCTCTTGGTCACTCAGCCAGCGGCCGACGGGGCAGCGGCGCGACAGCCGTTTGCGGCCACGTTGCGCAACGAACCGCCAAGCATAATTCTCGACGGCGGCGAATTGCTACCATTGGGCCAGGAGGACGCCTCGCGCCGCGCCTTGCAGATTTTTCGCCAACTACCGGCCGGTGGTTCAATCGGCACCCAGAGCGACGGATGTATCACCGTGCGATGCTTCACCGAAGCGAACGATACGATCTGCCTCCTAACGAACCAATGTCCCTGGCATGTTGACGCCACGATTGGTTTGAGTCTGCCAGCAAAATCTCTCATGCAACCACTGATGACCGATCCGACCGACGACTCGATTGTCGCCAGGACATTTGACGCCGGGCCGCAGAACTGGTCGCTTGCGCTGGCGCCCTACGATGTGCAGGCGGTGCGGTTTACTGGGAACGATGTGAAGGTGTCGTCGGTTCACGCGACGATCAGCCCGGCCGGTCGGCAAGAATTGCAGTCGCGGCTAACCGACCTACGCAATCGGGACTTGACCGCGCCCCACATGTACACTGGGCTCAGCAATCCGGGCTTCGAGCCACTCGGCGGCGGCGGTCCCACGCCTGGATGGCAGTTGGTCGGCAATTCAACTCAAAACGCGGCGGCGCTCGATGCCACGCGGCCGAAGGAAGGCAAGACTTGTCTCTACGTACAGAATCGCGCGGAGAACAATGTTGCGGTCGTACAAAGCGAACCTTTTGCCACACCCGCCACTGGTCAACTCGCGATGGCCGTTTTCATTCGCGGCGAAAACCTCAGTCCCAATGCTGAGCTGCGAATGGTTTTCGAGACTGATCGGACAGGGCAAGTTTATCGTCGCTTTGCCAAGGTAAGCGGGTCGCCGACCGACCCAAAGCATTTGACCAAAGACTGGCAGTATCCAGCGTTTGGCGTCAACGATCTGCCGCTCGATTCGCATGGACAGATGCGGATCAAGTTTGAATTAACCGGAGCTGGCGAAGTCTGGATCGATCAAGTGCAGCTGTTTGATGTATTGTTTCCGCTGTCGTTTTACGAACATCGGGAGCCGGAACGACTCGTGCTGGAACAACTTCGTCGGTCTGTGGAAGGCGCCCAGGAAAGCAATCAAGTGGCCGACTGTGTCCAATTGCTGGACGGTTATTGGTCGCGGTTCCTGTTGACTTATACGCCGCCCGTGCAACCGGTTGTTGCAGTGAAACTGCCCGCTCCGCCTGACGTCTCCACAAAGCCTGCCGAAGGCCAGGATAATCAGCCCGCCAATAAGCCGGACGACAGTCCGAGTCTCGGCGAACGGCTCAAGCACCCGAGCACGTGGTGGCGGTAATCAGGCCAGGCTAGCGGCGAGTGCCGCTTCGCTCGATCGCGGATTTGGCTCGCTCACGTTGGGGTGGACGCCGGGGCCGTCGACCGCGTACCACTTGTCGAGCACGTCCCGCCAGGCGCCGGGCAGCTTCACGCTACAGAAATCGGACCGCACTTGTTCATGCAGCGGATGTAACTGCGAATACTTAATGGCAAACTTTCGCATGTCGGGCAGACAGCGTTCCGCGCCGTACAGTTCTTGCGCCAAGCGATAATGCTCGGCGATGATGTCGCGCTGCTCGTGCAACGTCGGCGGGTCTGGCAGCGGCTCGCCGGCGGCAAGTGCGCGGACTTGGGCGAAGATCCACGGATTGCCAATAGCGCCGCGAGCGACCGTAACGCCATCAACGCCTGTGTACTGGAGCATGTCCAAACAGGCTTGTGCGGAAAAGAGATCGCCGCTGCCGAGCACGACCCGTGAGCCGGCGTGCTGTTTCAACTCGCGAAGAAACTCCCATCGCGAGGGACCGTCGTACCGCTGTAGCACCGTGCGCCCATGCACGGTAATCGCCGCGACGCCCTGGTCGTAAGCAGCGTCAAAAATCTCGAAGAACCGGTCGCGGCTCTCCGTCGAATCGTCGATGCCGCGACGCATCTTAACCGTGACCGGAATATGCTGCGGCACGGCATCGCGCACGCGACGAATGATTTCGAGGGCAACTGGCGGCTGACTGAGATGGTATCCGCCCCGACATCGGCCCAAAACCTTTTTCACCGGGCAGCCGAAGTTAATGTCAATCACATCGAAGCCGTGCTCGACGAGCCGCGCCGCCGCGGGACCGAATTGCTCGGGCTCGGCGCCCATTAACTGCCCGCCAGTCGGGTGCTCTTCCTCGGCAACTTGCAAGACACGGCGATTCCGACGGCGTGGTTTTAACGCGACAATGAACTTATCCAGCATGACTTCGCAGAGCGTGTAGGGCGCACCGAGCCGCCGGGCAATCACGCGCATCGGAATGTCGCTATAGCCAGAGAGTGCCGCTTGCACGACGGGAAAATCCAATCGCAACGCGCCCAGTCGAAGTTCGGGAAGCCGCCGGTTCATGAAATAGATTTTCTCTGGTCGCTCGCGGTTGCGTCAACCGCACTGACTTACCGCCGACTCAATTTCTCTCCGCACATCGACCTCTGTTTCCACGATCAAACGTCGCGTCAGCGCATCCCGGCCGGCTGGGTCGGAGTGCTTTCCCAATGCCCAAGCCGCAGCGCCGCGAACCAGTGGCTCATCGTCGTTGAGCGCGCGCATCAGAGCGGGCACAGCGGCCGGCACGGGACGGTTGCCGAGCACAATCGCGGCATTACGCAATAGTCCGCGCCGTTTGGGCCGCCAGAGTGGCGTGTGGCGAAACCGCGCGCGAAACGCGACCTCATCCAGCTCGAACAGCTTGCTCAACTCAATGGGATCATTTTCCGGGAGCGGTTGAAATTCCGATTGCCGAATTGACTTCGCCTCCGAGTTCCAGGGACAGACGTTTTGGCACACGTCGCAACCGAAGAGCCAGTCGCCGATACCCGCGCGAAGTTCGTGCGGGATCGCGTCGCGAAGCTCGATCGTCAAATAGCTGATGCAGCGCGTGGCATCGAGGACATATGGCTGCGGAAACGCATCGGTCGGACATGCGTCCAGACAGGCCCGGCAAGTGCCACAATGATCGGCCTCATGCGGCCGATCGTATTCCAATTCGACATCGGTGAGGAGTGCCGCGAGAAAGAACCAGCTTCCGCGCGAGCGATTGATGAGCAGGGTGTGCTTGCCGACCCAGCCGAGGCCGGCCAATTGGGCGAATTCTCGCTCCAGAAGCGGCGCGGTGTCGACGACACCGCGAACGAGCGCCGCTGGAATACACCCGCGCAGAAAATCGGCTAATGCATTGAGCCGTTCATGAATCAAATCGTGATAATCGGAAGGGCCCCAGGCATATTTTGAAATCCGGCCTTCGCCTGGCCCTGGCTGCTGCGGCTCGACCGTCTGATAGTCCATCGCCAGCATAAGGACGCTGCATGCGCCGTCGAGCACATGTCGTGGATGGTCGTAGGCGTCTCTGCGGTCGGCGAAGTAGTGCATTTGCCCGGCATATCCCGCGGTGAGCCATTCGTCGAGACGAGCGGCTCCCGGCGGCGAAACGGCGGGGGTCGCCCCGGCGAGCGAAAAACCCAGCTCCGCTGCGCGTTGTTTTAATTGTTTGGTCAATTCCTCGGCATTCATGCGGCCATTGTACCGCCTGGCGCCTCGCGAAGAATCGTGTTGAATCGCGGCGGGGCCTCAATTAGGCTGGAAATAGCGGCCCGCCGGAGATATTCCGGCCGGCTGCGCCTTTGCACACTCGTGAGGAACATTTCGATGAAGACACAATTGTTGGCCCTGGGCGCGCTGGTGTTGGCGCTCATGATTTCTTCTACGGCTTCCGCTCAGTACTGTGGCGGTGGCTACGGTGGCGGCTGTGGCTATGACTACGGGTATTTGTACAACTCGCTTGACTACAACGTGCCCTACTTCGCCGCGCATCCGCCCGTGTACTACAGCTACCCGGTGCCGCGGACCTATGGTTACAGCCCGTTTGCGTATCCGCCGTACGTGATGACGCCGGACGTGGCTCAGGACTCTGCGCCCATCGAAATCACCAATCCGTACGTACCCAGCTCGAAACAAGAAAAGTCGAAGGATCAATCTGATCAGACGGCGGCCCGGACATCGCCCCACAACGAGCCGCTCGTGATCATCAATCCGTATGTCTCGACGAAGGAATCGATTGCCGGCATGAGCAACTAAGCCGGGCCTCAATACGAACGTTTCCGTCGTGAGAGCAGTTGAGCGCCTTTCGACACGTTGGGTCGGCGGTAGCATCGCCGGCCCGACTGTTTTTTGGCAGATCGGCAATCAAAGCAGCTAGCAGGCAGACCTGCTTTCGCCGATCGCTCTGGACAGGCCCAATCAAGCCGCTATGCTTGCGCCCCCGCAACGGACCTGCGGTAAGTGGTCGGCCGCGCATGGTAGGCGCGACCGGAACCGGTCGCCGCGATACTCTTCAACCTCTGCGGCTGCGCAGCATGGAACATTGCGCCCAGGAAAGGATGCTGCGGATGAAACGACTTCATCCGAATCAACGTTGCGCTCTGTCTGCAATCGGATTGATTGCGGTCTGTTTCACCGGCTGCCACAGTCAGCAGACTGCGCTTTCGAATCCATTTATGGCGCCCGATCGCGTACCGCCGCCCGCAACGCGGGTCGTTGCGCCCGGCGCAGCCCAGCCGTACTATCCCGGCGATCCGCTGCCAGCTGCGCATGCTTCAACAACGCCCGCCACTCCAACGATCGCCACGGCCCCAGCTGCAACACCGAGTCCTACGCCAGCCGCGAAACCGTCTTCGGCTTTGGCGTTTAGCAATGAGCGAACGGTGAGTGTGCCGGCTGACGACAGCTCGCTTCGCTTTGCGTTGCCGCCGCCACCTGCGAATACGGTCGTGACGTCGCCGCCGATCACTCCGCCGACCGAAGTAGCGACGGCTCCAACGGTCCAGTTGGCGACACAGCCTTCGCCAATGCCTGCGCCAGTGATTCCCGCGTCGTATACGGGTGATGACCAAAACCGCGCGGTACTTGCCAGTGCCGTCGAGCCGGCAGCGACCAGTCCTTGGCGCACGCCACAAATTTCGACTCCATCGAAGGCGTCTGCACCGGCAATCAATGCGTCGCCGACTTTGGCGGCGGCCGTGCCGCCGCAACTAGCTCCGCAAGTTGCCGGGCCACAGATTCCGGTGACGCTGCGTGCGGTGCCCTCGCCGGCCGCAGACATCGCGTTTTCCCAACCGCCGCGGATCCGTTTCCCCAGCTACGATGCAACGGCTCAAACGGCAGTCGTCGCAAATGGCAATTCTGTGCAGCCTGCCGCGTTTGTCGCACCGCCGACGGGAATTGCTCAGCAATCAATGCCACAGCCTGTCGTGCCGCAAACGCTCTCGGTGACGGAATTGCCGTCGTCGGGCGTGGTGCCTGGCTTAGGCCCCACAATCATGCCGACGCTAAGCGTTGCGGCGCAACCGCCATCGCTGTCGTCGTCGGTTGTAAGTCCGGACGGCTTCCGTCCGCGTAGCACGATGCGATAGACCAACGCTCGCCATCATCACTTACGGCGTCGCGTCGTAGATCTGCTTCAGCGCCGAGAGCAAGTCTTCGGCCGTGTAGATGCGGTCAGTGGGCTTGTTAAGATCAACGCCTCCCTGAGTCCCTGCCATCATCTTGCCAAGGTTTTTTCCGCCGCTGGTAGTCGCCAGATAGATGATTAGATCGTCGCCCTGCTTCTGCCCGATC
>DASYDU010000374.1:0-4461 GCA_036499445.1 Lacipirellulaceae bacterium | reverse complement strand
ACGAATCGGAAGTCCGCATTCGGCCGGAGGCGCTTGAGATGTTGGCCGCGGAAAAGGATCGCGTTCTCGAACGGGCGTTCCCGCTTTTGGAATCGGCGACGGCCGGCGATCGCGGTGGCAATGGCGACGGTGCGTCAGCTCAAGCGACGAAACCCAAACCAGCCCCCAGCAGCCTCGATGCGCTCTTGGGCGGCGCCACCGGCAGCAGTGGCGACGACGGGCCGGCCAGCGACGAATAGCCTACGCGGCCTTGGGCGTAGATCAAAGAGAATGATAAACCAGCCGGCGACCCTCGCGGTCGTCGGCTGGTCTGCTTTCGGATCCCAACTTCCGGCGTGCCACTTCGTCCAAGTGTGGATTCTTTGGTGGCCGCCCCTTGCCACGCTCGATCGAATTGATACTATTGATTGAAACAGTTGTTTGAAACAGATGCTTTGGAGTCTAATCGATGTCGAGTAATGACTTGGATACGGCTCGCGATCGCATCATCGAAGCGGCCGGTGAAATCTTTGCCGAACGCGGCTTCGAGGCGACCACAGTTCGCGACATTTGCCAGGCGGCCGCGGCCAATATCGCCGCGGTGAATTACTACTTCGGCGACAAACAGCGGCTCTTCGTCGAGACCGTGCTCACGGCACATCGCTGGCGCATGGACCAGGCCGCGCTGCCGAACTGGACCGCCGACACGCCGCCGAGAAAAAAGCTCGCCGATTTCATTGCCACGTTCATTCGCCGCGTTCGGACCGGACCGAAAGATACTTGGCAGAACCGACTCATCATGCGGGAGATGATGCGGCCGGATGCGGCTTGCGCCGAAGTTGTGCGTGATTCGATTCGTCCACAGTTCGAGATACTGCTGGGAATTCTGCGGGCCTTGTTGCCTGAGGATACGTCCGCCGAATCTCTGCATCTGACAGCATTCAGCATCGTCGGTCAGTGCTTGTTTTATCACTTTGCCGATCCAGTTGTTCGCCATCTCGTCGACGACATCGAATATGCCGAATTCAGCATCGACAAACTGGCTTGCCACATTGCCAACTTCTCGCTCGCAGCGCTCGAGTACACCGCGAGGCATGTCGACGCGGAGACCGCTACGTGAACTGGATCGCGCTCAAAATGTTGACCGGCAACCAAGGCAAGTACCTGGGAATCATCCTGGGTATCGCCTTTGCGTCGCTTTTGATCGCGCAGCAAGCCTCGATCTTCTGTGGCTTGATGCGGCAGACGTGCGGCCAGATTCGCGATATCCAGGGGGCCGACATGTGGGTGATGGACGCCAACGTTCAATTCGTCGACGACGTCAAGCCGCTCTCAGATACCGACTTGTATCGTGTTCGCGGCGTACCCGGCGTGTCTTGGGCCGTGCGGCTCTACAAGGGACTTGCCCGGTCGCGGCTGGCCGACGGCAATTTTCAGCAGACGATCGTGCTGGGCCTCGACGACGCCACGCTCGTCGGCGCGCCGCCGCGGATGGTGCTCGGAAACCTCTTCGACCTACGTAAGCCGGACGCCGTGATCATGGATCTCGAAGGATACAAACTGCTCTGGCCTGGCGAGGAGCCACGGGTCGGCAGACGATTTGAAATGAATGACCATGAGGCCGAGATCGTCGGCATCTGCAAGGCCAGCCGTACGTTTCAAACGTTCCCCGTCGTTTACACCCGCTACACGCAGGCGCTCGACTTCGTTCCCAACGAGCGCAAGGTCTTGTCGTTCATCCTGGCCAACGCAACACCGGGCGCCAATGTTGACGAAGTCTGCCGCCGCATCGAAACACAGACTGGCCTCAGGGCCGTGACTGGCGAGCAATTCGGCTGGATCACGATGGATTACTTTCTGCGAAAGACGGGCATTCCATTTAATTTTGGCGTCACGGTGGCGCTGGGCTTCATCGTCGGCACGGCCATCGCGGCTCAGACGTTTTATCTGTTCACGATTGAAAACATCAAGCAATACGGCGCGCTCAAAGCGATGGGGGCCGGCAATTTGAGTTTGCTCAGCATGATCGTCGTGCAGGCGATGCTGGTAAGCGTCATCGGTTTTTCGCTCGGAATCGGTGTCGCAGCTTGGTTCGGCAACATGGCGACGGCCCCCAGCTCGCGGCTCGCGTTCTACATGCCTTGGCCGGTGTTTATCGGCACGGGCCTGGCCGTCATTGTGATCAGCGTGCTGTCGAGTTTGTTGAGTTTGCGGCGCGTGATTACTCTCGAACCAGCGGTCGTTTTCCAAGGATGATGCGATGGAAAGAACCGATCCCGAGCCGCTGGTAACCTGTCGCGATGTCACCAAGGTCTACGGGACCGGCAACGCACAGGTGGAAGCTTTGCGCGGCATCAACCTCAATATCTATGGCGGCGAGCTCACGATGTTGGTGGGCCCAAGCGGCTGCGGCAAGACGACGCTGCTCTCCGTCCTGGCCGGCATTTTGCTGCCGACCGCCGGCCACGTCATCGCGCTCCAGACCAATCTAACGCACATGGCTTCCTGGCGGCGGACCGCCTTTCGCCGCATCAACGTCGGCTTCGTGTTCCAGCAGTTCAACTTGCTGCCGACGCTCACGGCCGCGGAAAACGTTGCTGTGCCGCTCGTGATCCAAGGTCAATCAAAACGCAAAGGGGTTGCGGTAGCCAAGACGCTATTAGACAAAATGGGCATGTCCGATCGTGTCAACAACTTGCCTGGCAAACTTTCCGGCGGTCAACAACAACGGGTCGCCATCGCCCGCGCGCTCGTACATCGTCCACACTTGGTCGTATGCGATGAGCCGACATCCGCGCTCGACGCTCACACTGGCCACACGATCATGGAGTTGCTCCGCACCAACGCGATTGAAGGGGATCGGGCGGTGATGATCGTCACGCACGATCCGCGCATCTTCGAATTCGCAGATTCGATGGCCCGGATGGACGATGGGCGGATTCTGTCGGTTGAGCGACGCGACGGGAACGTCGATCAACAATACGTCGCCCCCGCGATCGCCGGTTAAACTGCCCAGGACCATGAAATTATGATCGCGAAATACTTGTTACCGCTGATTGCTCTAGGGATGATCATATTTGCGGTGAGCTTCCTGCTCCACTCGCAGCAGCCGATCCCGCAATTGCCGCCGCCGATTGAGCCGGCTCGCAATCCGTTTCCGAGCACGGTGGCCGGGTCCGGCATGGTGGAACCGGAGACAGAAAACATCGCGGTCGGTTCGCCGGTGGCGGGCGTCGTGGTCGGGGTCAACGCTAAGGTCGGCCAGCGCGTAAAAATCGGCGATCCACTCTTTCGCCTCGATGACCTCCAGCTAAAGGCCGAGCTCGACATTCGCAAGGCGATGCTCGCCGACGCGCAGTCGCAGCTCGATAAGCTGCTGGCGATGCCGCGGCCCGAAGAGTTACCGCAGTCCGAAGCGCGAGTCCGCGAAACGCAAGCCGACAACGAAAACATGCAGCAGCAACTGACCCGCGCAGAAAGACTGGTCGGCACCGGAGCCATGACGGAAGAGGAAATCATCGATCGCAAGCAACAGGCCATCCAGGCCTTTGAGCGCTGCAATCGAGCGGTTGCCGATTTCAACTTGCTCAAGGCGGGCGCTTGGGAGCCGGATAAACGCGTCGCCCAAACCGCGGTCGATCATGCCAAAGCCCAAATCGAGCAGACCCAAACCGACCTCGATCGGCTCGTGATCCGCGCGCTCGTCGACGGCGAAGTGCTGCAAGTCAATGTACGGCCGGGCGAATTCGTCGGCGCGCCGGCAAATCAAGCGCTGGTCGTGCTTGGCAGCACGAAACAGCTCCATGTCCGCGCCGACATCGATGAATACGACATTCCACGTTTCATTACTGATGCCCCCGCCCGCGCCACGCTCAAAGGGCACGCCAACACGTTCTTCCCGCTGAAATTTGTGCGGGTCGAGCCGTATGTTGTGCCCAAAAAGTCCCTGACCGGCGACAATACCGAGCGCGTCGATACCCGCGTGTTGCAAGTGATTTATGCCATCGACACGCAGGGCAAGCAGCTCTTCGTCGGCCAGCAGGTGGACGTGTTCATCGACGCTGGGGCCGTCACTGTCAATGGCGAGGCCGTCACGGAAACGACGCGATAGCGGGACGTAATCGCTGCTCTTGCTACAAGAGGTTGGCGATTCATAATTGAATCGGGCCGTTTACATGTCGGGCGCTGGCTTTTGAGGAATTATTGCTATGGCCACAGTTGTTGAACTGGATTCGCTGCTTCAGCCGTCTCAGCGATTGTTCACTGCCGCCGATCTGGAAGCATTTCCCACGGAATTGCCATCCGGTCCTATCGACTACGAATTGGACAACGGTAGGCTGGTGTTCATTATGGTTCCACCGGGCAATATGCATGGCGCCGCACAGTCCAATATTGCAGCTGAATTGAAGTATCAGGGCGAAAAAAAGGGCCATGGCAAGGCGCGTACGGAAGTCGGCGTGATTCTTTGGCGCGAACCGGACC
>DASYDU010000373.1:0-18005 GCA_036499445.1 Lacipirellulaceae bacterium | reverse complement strand
GGCGCTGTTCACGACAGCACCCTCGAACACGGACAACGTGCCATTGCCCAGATGCAAGCTTTGCGTGAGCGTCCATCGCGTATTGCTGCCACTGAGCAACGCCGAGCTGGCGAGTCCAGATTGCCCGATGACGCCGAGTTTGCTCGTTAGTTTTGCGCCGTCGGCCATCGACAAAGTGCCCCGTCCGGCCGCGCCCACCAGCAACGTGTCGGCGATATTCAGCTGGGTGGGCATGGCCGCGAGGTTCAGCAATTGCAGATTTCCGGATTGCCCCGCATTCTGACCGAGAGTGAGATTATTGGCAGTGGCAGTCGTCAGAATTAACTGAGCAGTCCCGCCATTGTTGATCACCGCTAACGGAACTCCGGAGGGTAAACCGGAAGACCAGTTGGCGGGGGTGACCCATAGACCTGTACCGGAATTGATCCAGCTAGTCTGGGAAACCTGTGCCAGGGCGGTGGCGCCGGCGAAAAGATGCCCGACGACGATTAGCGCCGTTGCCAACCTGCTCCACGGCGTGTCTCGCGACCATGGCGCCAGGCGCGCATGTATTGGCCGGCTTGGCTGCGGTCCAATCTGGAGCATCCGGAGAAATCGAAGTGTTGCGGCCGGCAGGCACGCATCCCAACGCGAGTTATGCATCGTCAAGTTGCCTTGTTACATGAGTGAGGCTTCCTGCCGTGGAGAAAAAAAGTTGGGCAGCGGCGGCCGATCGCAGCAGCAAGTTTGCGAGCCAGCAGGCAATCGGTTCGGCGCGAACGATCGAGTCGATCTGTGAGTGGCGCATGTGTTGTCTACGTGCGGCGAGTGACATCTTAATCATTTGGCGAAGTGTGCGGCCCTGCGACTTCCGGGAGAAAGCGCCCCTTTGGAACCGCCCGCAGCAAGACGACGCCCAATACGCCGGTCGCGACTGTCAACAGAAGCGCGCTGCTCGGTTCGGGGACTGCCGGTTGATAGGTGTTGAAGGTGAACGTGTTGCTCCCAACGTTGCCACTGACAGCTAGCGCGCCCGTGCCCCTTTCGTTGAAGGCGATTGCATCGGTCTTGATGAAGAAGGACCGCGACTCCGCTCCCGGGAACAGCAGGTTGTTGGCGAAGAAATCAAACAGGACCTGATCCCCAGCCGCGTTTCGGGATGCCTGATCCGGGGCGATCGTCCCCAATCCATCCGATCTCCAGTCCACATCCGTGGAATACCCCGTATAGGCGGTGCGGGTTACGAAATCGATCGAGCCCGACGAGCTGACGTCGTTGATGATGTGATACGAAAAATCGAGCTTGCCGGTGCCGTCCTCCCGCAGCACCGTGTCCTGAATGGTGCCGGTGGCGAAATTCCCGCCACCCAAATCGAGGGAGAACGGACGGGTCGTGTCGACCACCACCGTTCCGGCCAATTCCGGGCGGGCTGCCGAGGTCGTGCCGGAAAGGTTCACAAAGTTGCCCGACGTCAGCGGCACCGCCCACAACGGGGCGGTAATCAGCGGCGGGATGAACAGAGCGACGACCATCGAAACGATGAAGTGAGTGCGGCGTGGCATACGTCTCTCCTTTTCTCCCGTTACCGGGATTTCCCCTGTCAACTTTTACCGACGAACGTCGCCGGCCATTTCATGCGCGCCACCGAGTGGTGGGACGACAGTAAGTGCCAATGTGAGAAATGAACCAGACTACAAAAAAGGCGTCCGCAGATTGCCGTAGCTCCTCACGGAGCAACGAGCAACGAACTGCGGGCGCCTTTTTTTGTTTTCAGTAGCTGAAGCTGGTATCGGACTTGAAAGTCGATTCTTTGCCTGCGACGACTCAGTTGAGGGAGTCAAGCCGCAAATGTCAAGAGTTTTGGATGAAATAAATACAACAAAATACTTTCGCCGTCCGGCCGCGGGATGTCATTGATCCCTACCAGAACGACTGCGACCGGTTCCGACGCAGCGCTGCGGAGACCTCCTTCATAAGTTGGTTTGACTGTTCGGAGATGAAATCAGGACGGAGAAGAATCAGAGCCCATCAGCGGTAGCAACTGAGGCCGAGCAAGTTTCGCTCGCCGAGCTGGCGAGGCGCATAGCGACACGCGGTAGCACAGCCAGTTCCGAAACCGCGATAGCGAGGAACATAGGCCGAGCGCGGTAGTCTCCCTCCACTCTGGGGGCGGCCAGAAGAAAAGGGTTCCAGGAACCGTTGACAGCTTGGCCAGTCGTTGGGAAGCGGAGCTGGGGCGGAAGCTCTGGACGAGCCAGTGGTGCGGCAGCTACCGGCCCGCGCCAAAGCAGTTCAATCACTGCTGGCCGAACGGATGACATTCCCCGACGAGTCGCCTAGCGGCCTATCGACTGCGACAATCGAGCAGCCAGGACGAACGGTCTTCCCGAACGCGGGCGTCCCTCCGTCGACAAACCTCACGGCCTTCTCGCGGCCAACGACGACGCGGTCATCGGATATGGGAACTCGACGCGATCTCGTGTTCGCCGCCTGGCCCAATTCACTCCCATTGCGCCCATCGCGACTGCGCCCACCATTAGCCACTGACGTGCCTCAGGTACCGTCCCAATCGCGAGACCTAGCGGTACGTTTAAACCTGTGATCAGGCTTGGGTTCAATGCAGCCCCGTTCGTGGCGTCATATTCTCCGACTGTCCCCTGATTGAAGTCGATGCCCTGCGAAAAATCATAGCTATTCGACACGAACAAATCGTTCCCCGACAGCGCAACGCCCACCGGGCTGCTCAAATTCGATATTAGCGAGGCGTTCACCGTGGCCCCCGTCGCCGCGTCGTACTTCCCTACCGTGCCGATCCCATCCGTGAGCGTCGCATGATTGATGGCATTGTTCACCACATATAGGTATCCGCCCGACACCGCGATGTCCGCCGGCACGTTCAATCCCGATACGAACGCCGGATTGTGCAGTGCTCCGTTACTGGCGTCAAATGTCTTGATCGTGTTCGAGCCGGGCCCGCCGTTTCCCTGGTTCACCACATACAATTCGTTGCCGGAGACTGCGACGCCGAACGGGTCGATCAATCCCAGTACCAGCGACGAGTTGATTGCCGTTCCTGTCGTCGCGTCATATTTGCCGACGGTCCCGCCGACGAAATTTGACACATAAAGCGCCCCGCCCGAAGCGGCCAGACTCACCGGCCCATTGAGCCCGGTGATGAACGACAGGTCGATCGGCGCGCCGCTGATCGCATTGTACCTCCCCACCGTGCCCGCGCCGGCCATGCCGTTGCCAAAGTTGACCACGTACAAATCGTTTCCCACGACGACTTCGTCATACGGAATATTCAACCCCGTTACCAGTGCGGGGTTCACCGTGCCGCCGGTCAGCGTGTACGCGCCAACGGCCAAATCCCCAGGCACGGCCACGAAGAGTTGTTCCTGGCCTGCCGCCCGAACGGCGGTGACCGGCATGGCCGTGAAAAAGAATGCCGGCGGCAATAAAGCCGTGGCCAGCGGGGCCAGAATCGCCCACCGCGCAAATCGTTCGATCGCGTTCATCTGAACTGCCTCCCAGGGAAACCGTTCGGACGATAACCACGCTCAACGGCTATAGAGTAAAGCCGCAAATAGAGGATGTCAAACAATTTCGCTTGCCCCGAACGTAATTTGCCGCAATTCACTCCATTTGCCGACAGGCCTTCCCCCGCGAGCCCGTTCGCAGGCTGAGGACGAAGCCACTTCCGATTCAATCGCGGATGGCCGCTCTTCCTGCGACATTGAGTCCGCGCTCGACTCGGCTCTTAACCTGCTCGGCCGCGGTAGGACAGCTTGATTGACAGCGATCGAGTCGACCGCCGATAGATTGCTACACTCTTCCAGGGGGCGGCCAAAACTGGGGCGCTGTATTGGGCCGCGGCATCCGTTAGGAAGTAGCTCTCAGCGTTCAACGCGCAATGAGCGAAGTCGAACTACCGTCCGCCACTTTCAGCGAACATGAATGGCTGAAAGCTGATAGCCAATACCTAACAGCTCCATCCATGACAAAACCCCACCCACTTTTGCGCGCTCACCGGCACGCCGCGGTTGGCCAATCATGCAGCATCCCGCCCGCGCTTGGTGCAAAACCAGGGACTTTTGCAGAAAAAATGTGGGACCCCAGTTCCGCGCACAAAACGCACCCCCAGGCCCAGCAACAACTTACGACAACCGGCGCGAAAACCCGCCCGACAAAACTCCAAATTCCCCGAGCGCCAACCACTTTCGCCTTCGCGATTAAGTCTGTCTTACGACAAAACACCCCCCAGCCAAAAAACCCCAGCCCCCAAACAACTCGGCCCCTTCGAAGAAAACTTGGCCTCTTCCAAACTTTAACAACTTACGTCAATGGCTTGGATCGATTTCCGCCCGTGTCCGACGACTCGCGGCCGCCGGTCGCGGGTTTATGCAATGGCGGCTGCCGGCAAGCTCCGCTGGATGACGTCGAACATCTGATCGGGATTGATCGGCTTAGTGAGGTAATCGCTGCAGCCAGCGTCGAGGCACTTTTCGCGGTCGCCACTCATGGTGTGGGCCGTGAGCGCGATGATCGGCACGGTCTGGCCGGCGTCGCGGAGCCGCCGCGACGCAGTGTAGCCGTCCATCACCGGCATCTGCATGTCCATCAGGATGATATCGAACGGGCGCCGCAGAGCAAACTCGCAGCCGATCGCGCCGTTTTCGGCCGTGGTGACTTGCGCGCCGGCGCGGGCCAGGAGGAGCTTGATCAGCTTGCGATTGGTGTCGCCATCTTCGACAAGCAGGATCTCCGTGCCGGCCAGCAAGTTCTTGCGATCGACGTTGACGGTCTCCGTGGGGCAGGCACCTGTGTTCGCGGCCGGCGAAATGAGTGGGACGCCCGCAACGTCGCCGGCATCGAAGGTCAGGGTGAAGGTGCTGCCGTTGCCAGGCACGCTGGTGGCCGTCAGTTCGCCGCCCAGTCCGCGCGCAATCTTGCGCGTGATGGCCAAGCCCAGGCCGGTACCGCCAAAGCGACGCGTGACGGAGTTGTCGGCCTGGACAAAAGGATCGAAGATGCGTTGGATCTGTTCGGCGGTAATGCCGATGCCGGTGTCGATGATGTCGAACTGCATCCGCGGCCGGCTGCCGAAGCTGAGGAATCGCCCGAGGATGGTGACCGAGCCGCTCGTGGTGAACTTGAGCGAATTGCCGATGAGATTGATCAGCGCCTGGCGGACGCGGGAGGGGTCGGTGTGAATGGTTTGCGGGATGGTCGTCTCCCAGCGGACGGCCAGCTCGAGCCCTTTCTCTTCAGCCTTGACCGTGAGGACGCGGACGACCTCTTGTACGAGTTGGTCCGGGCGGCAGGCTTCGGAATCGAATTCGACGCGGCCGGCCTCGATTTTGGAGAGGTCGAGGATGTCATTGATCACGCCTAAGAGATGTTTGCCGCTGGCTTGGATCGTCGTGAGATATTCGACTCGTTTCACCAGTTCGCCGTCGTCGCCGCCGGCCAAGAGCAAGTCGGTGAAGCCGAGGATGCCGGTGAGTGGCGTGCGGATTTCGTGGCTCATGTTGGCGAGGAACTCGCTCTTGGCGCGGTTGCTGGCCTCGGCGGCCTCTTTGGCGATGAGGAGCTCAGCTTCAGCCTGCGTGCGGACGCCGACTTCCTGAGCCAATTGCTGGGCCTGCTCGGCAACCTGGTCGTGCGTGGACTTAAGAGCGTCGAGCATCTGGTTGAACGACTTATAGAGCGTGCCCAGCTCGTCTTCGCTGTCGACCGTCACGCGGAGCGAGTAGTCCTCGTCGCGCGTGATGATCTGCGCAGCGGCCGTCAATTCCAAAATGGGGCGGGAGATCGCGTTCTGCAGGATCGCGGCGATCAACGTGGCAGCGAGCAACGAGCCCAGCGAGACCAAAATGATGAACCTGATTTGCGACGCCGTATGCGCGGAAATGTTGTTGGTGTTGGCCCGGAGAAAGAGTGTGCCAACGACGTCACCGCCTCCGCCGTTTTGCATGACGGGCGTCACAACTTCGATGTGGCTGTCGGCCGTTAACCGAGCGCCCTGGATGAGCGGCGCGGGGAGCTTGAGAAGCGTGTCTGGCAGCTCTTGGTAGGTGGCGAAGATGTTATGATCCGCGTCCAACAGGCAGGCGACTTCGACGGCAGGATTGGCCGACATCGAGCTGAGCAGGTCGGTGGCGGCGTTTGCGTCGGCAAACGTGAGCACGCCGTCGCTATTGATGGCAATAATTCTGGCCTGCAATTCAAGTTGTTCGATCGTCGCCGAGCGGATCGTGCTGACGTCTCTGAGCACAACTCCCGTGGTGGAGAGCAGCAGCGCGAGCGATACCGAAATCCCGGCGAGCAGGACCAATTTGGTCCGAATCGACATGTTCCTAATCGATTTCATACTGGGAAGAGCTCTGCGTGAGACGTGGGGCCCGACGATCACTTTCGGGATGGAACCTTCGTACCGAGACTGAGCAGCTTGGCGTCAAAACTGAGTTGGGCTTCGTTGGCCTTGTCGGGATTCAATTCGAAACGAACATTGGCGCCGCTCTCGTAGAAATTGACGATCCCACCTCGTTCGGCGAATCCGGCCGATTCGCCAACAAGGAGGACTGACTTTCCCGCGACGACTTGAAAAAGTTTCGCTTCTGTCTCGGCGGGAACGGTGCCGGTCACAAACAAAATATGGCAGTTAGCGCATTCGGCGGGCTTAGTGAATTGACGAACGATCATCGGACGTCCGGCAATCGTTTTCTTGGCGGCGATTTGATCGAGTGCGTCACCGAAGGGGTTTTCGCCCAACAGCCCAATGATAAAAGGCGAGTCGGGTTTCTCGAATGCAGAGTTTGGCCAAGTGACATAGCGACCAAAGGCGTAGAGTGTGACAGCTTTGACGTTGTATTCCTTGCGCGCGTCGACGACCTCCTGGCCGAGGAGAGCCTGGCCGTGAAAGCAAGCCAGCGCGAAGGCGAGCAGCGTCGACAAGCAACGGACACCCATCGACAGCGGCAGGCAGGCCTCCCGCTGACTACGGAGCGAAGTCGATTTGTCCGTGTGGTGTCGCGTCATGGGATCAAAACTTATTTCGGTCTGGAGAGACTTTCGGTCTTCAATGTGGCCGACGATCGTGCTGGGAGGGTATGCCTTAATCGCTGAGTCGTTGGAACGAATTCGACTGGAGCGCCGCAATTAATACTCCATAGTTAGGCCGCCGTAGAAGGTTCGCCCAGGACCCGCTGGCAGTGTGTTGATTACTTGGCGCTCAAACTCAGGATCGTTGATCGGCTCGTTTAACAAGTTCTGAACCATGAACTGCAGTCGCAACGACCGGCCGGCGTGCCAGTGCCAATACTGATCGAGGTCGAGCGTCGTGTTGAGAGTAACCTCGTGAATCGCTTGCGTATCAGGATTGACGTCGGCGGAGGCGGGATTGACCGGTGCTGCGCTATAGAAGACATCGAACAAGCCGACGTTCCAGCCGTCGGGGGTATGGTAGTCGATGCCGCCCTTGGCCATCCATTGGGGCACCTCGGTGGTGTTGGGCGTTTGCTCGCGGATATTGCGTTGATAGGTTGTCGAGCCGAGGCAGCGCCAACACTTGGAAAGCTCCCAATCATTTTCCAGCTCAACGCCGTCGAATCTCAAGTCGCCATCATTGGAATAGAACTGTGGAATGCCTTTGCTGCGCTGTATGAGGTCAAAGATGTCGCTATGAAAATAGGTGGCGGCCAGTCGAAATTTTTCGGTGTGATAGGCGATCTGCGCATCGAACGTCTGGATCGTTTCGGGTACCAGGTCCGGATTTCCAAACACGACGCCTGGCACGGCAATTGACCGCTCGATCTGATAGGGTGAGCGGAAGGCTTGGCCATAGAGGAACTTGGCGGTCCAGTTTTCATTAAGCGTGGCGATGGCGCCGGCACGCGGTACACAACCGCTGGGGATCGAGCCTGGCAGGTTTTCCTGCATGCCGCCGATGAGCTTAAGCCAGTCGGTCATCTGGTATTCAAGCTGCACATAGACGCTGTACCAGATCTCGGTGTATTGAGGAATTGATTCACCTATATTGGGAATCTGTGCCATTCCTTCGTGGATGTCAGTGAAGCCGCCAATCATGACATCCAATTGGTCGGTGAGTTGATTGTGGTAACAGGACTCGATGAGATAACTATTGGACCGGGTGTTAAACGGCTCGCCAGGAACCACGGACGGAAAGGTGGTTCCGTCGTAGTTGTAGGTGAAGTTGGTCTGAATGTTTTGGCAGTCGTCGATTTTCAGCAGGTAACCTAGATCGAGGAAGACGCGCGGATCGTTCAGTTGATCGGCCGGCCACTGCCCGTCCGGACCGAGCATTTGTTCGTTAGCGCGGGCCACAAATAGGTTGGCGGTGAAACCGTTGTTGCGATACATAGTGAAGACACCGATGTTGTCTTCGCCCCAGGGCGCCGTTTCATGCGCACTCCCCGGCGGCTCCGAAGTGGCCGTGAAAGGCCAGCCCTTTTCACGGCTGGAAGTGGCCCCAGCGTAAGCGCCTTCGTTTTCGTTGCCGTTGCCGCCCGCGACCGAGTACGACTGCCAACCATGCGAGCCGCTGAGTACGCCGGCATACATGGTCGGCTTATCGGGGTTCTTGGTGACGACGTTGATGACGCCGTTAAAGGCGTTGGTTCCATAGAGAACCGAGCCCGGTCCGCGAATGACTTCCACTCGCTCAATCGTTTGGATGGGAAACGCCGTGTAGATCGAGACATTGACGCCGCCGAGCGTCGTGTCTCGAAACGGCCGCCCGTTGATCAGTACCAGCACCTGGTTGTCTTCATGGCCTTGGAGGTTGCCACGAATGGAAGCCACATTGTTGCGGAAGAGGAAGCTGCCTGTCATGTAAGTGCTGGTCGCACGTTGCAGGACTTCGAAGAGGTTCTTCGCACCGAAATCTTGGATGTCCTTTTGGGTGATTACGTCGACGATGCCCGGTGATTCGGACAGCTTCTCGTCTTTCTTAGAAACTCCCTCTACGATGGGGTCGGTGGCCGTGGCAACATTGACTTTGGCCAGGCCTTCGACGTTCTTGTCGGCCATGTCCAAGAGCTTGTCGATGTCGTTTGCGCCTTTGGCCGGGTCAGGGTTGGTTTGCTGCGCGGCATCCCCCTGAGGAAGCGCCTGTGCCTCGTCGGCAGCAGCCCGCGCCAGAGTGATAGGCAGCAGAATCGGAATAACGGCGAGCGCAAGAAGTTGCGTCGAACGACGAAGGAACGATGACACAGCCGTGTGCCTCCCTCAGCAATGGAAACATCCGTAAATCCATCGGCGTGCGCGCGCTTGACCGGCATCCGCCTCGCAATCGAGATCGGCCGAATTAATAAAGCTATCAAAGAAATCGTGCTAGCACGTTGTCTCGGGAATAATCGCTTTGCGCGGAGGGGCGATCCATTGGACAGGCGAGGGGTGCATACTTCATGGACGACACGTCTACGTGAGTACGACATTTTGTCACGGAATAACACCAGCCGGACTAGGCGTTGCTCGACTAGCACGGTTAGGTCCAGACGACTGTTTGATTACCGGCAAGGGTGCGGCCGATGGCCCAGCTGGCGAGGCCCGATTTGGCGAGCTGCTGTTGGACGCTCTCGGCGTAGTAGGGGCTCGCCACAAGCATCAGGCCAACGCCCATGTTGAAAACGCGGTACATCTCGTCGTCCGGCACGTCGCCGAGTTTTTGCAGCCAGGTAAAGACGGGAGGTACCGGCCAACTGCCGCGGTCGATCGTGACGCCTATGCCGGCCGGGAGAATACGTGCCAGGTTCTCGTGGAGGCCACCGCCGGTAATGTGGGCGATGCCGTGTATGACGCTTTTGACCTTATAGTGGCTCAGCACATTGCGGACGGCGCGGGCATAGATGGTGGTCGGCCGTAGCAGGGATTCGCCAACGGTCGCGCCGCATGGTTCGCAGACATCGCCGATTTTGAGGCCGGCGATTTCAAAGACGATTTTGCGGACTAGGCTGTAGCCGTTGGAGTGGAGGCCGTTCGAGGCGACGCCGAGCACCGTGTCTTCCGGCGAAATTGTCGAACCATCGAGGACTTTGGCTCGTTCGACGACGCCGACGCAGAAACCTGCAAGGTCGTAGTCGCCGCGCCGGTAGAGATCCGGCATGATGGCCGTCTCACCACCGATCAGAGCCATGTCGCTCGCGAGGCAGCCATCGCTGATGCCGCTGACGATCTGTTCGAGGAGGGCCGGGTTGTCGTCGGACATGGCGACGTAGTCGAGGAAGAACAGCGGCTCGGCCCCGCAGCAAAGGCAGTCGTTGACGCACATCGCCACGAGATCAATGCCGACGGTGTTGTGGATGCGGGCGAGCTGGGCGATTTTGAGCTTCGTGCCGACTCCGTCGGTGCCGGCCACCAATACCGGATCTTTATAGTGGCGGGCGAAGAGGCCGCCGGTAAAGTCGAGCTGAAACAGGCCAGCGAAGCCTCCTTCGGCCGGGATCACACGTGGCGAATGGGTGCGACGAAGTAATTTAGGCAGCCGGGCCATCGACTTCTCATAGACCGCCAGATCGACGCCGGAATCTTTGTAAGTGGCCATGCGGAATAGATTAAGGGGCGAAGAGGGAGGGTGGAAGGGGGAAGGTGAAACGGCGAGCAATCGAATGGCAATATAGTCCGTCGCAATCGTCTCAAGCCGGAGTATTCTGCGGCCGGTCGCCCGCGTCGTGCGTGACAAAGCGAAAACGCCAGCAAAACAGAGGATTCTAAGGGGCCAAGGTCTAGGGTACGATGACGCCGCATTGAAGTACACTTTCACAGCGTGTCGAAGGGTAAGGGCGCGAGCTGGTCGGGCGGGAAAATGCCAGCCGCACAGTCGACAGGAACGTCGGCTGAATTATTGCATGATGTGCCACCCTGACCCCTGCGACACGAGTCTATTACCCCATGTTTACGACCGCCACGAACTTCCTTACCCGCCATGCGTTTGTGGTCATGCCCCGATCCAGCCGCAAAGCCGAACCATCGTCGATGCAGTTTACGTATCCGTTGCCGTATGGCGCGGTGTTACGGGACGGCGGCGTGCAATTCGTGGTGTTCAGCCGGTCGGCGACGGCGATGCGGGTGCTGCTTTACGACGACGAAACGGATTTGGATCCGAGCCGCGTGATCGAGCTCGTCCCGGATAAAGATCGGTGGGGCGATATTTGGAGCGTATTCATTCCTGGATTGGCGGCCGGACAGCTCTACCACTTTCAGACCGAGGGCCCGTTCGACCCGGCACAGGGCCATCGCTTTGTGGCCGGCGCGCGATTGATCGATCCGTATGCGCGGGCGCTGGCGGGCAAGTATTTGCCGGCGAGCGACGGCATAACCCGGCCGCCGAAATGCGTGGTGATTGACGACCGCTTCGACTGGAAAGGTGATCGCCATCCAAAACGCATGCTTTCGGAGTCGATCATTTACGAGATGCACGTTCGCGGCTTCACGCGCAGCTCGACAAGCGGCGTCGAATATCCGGGCACTTACTTGGGCGTGATCGAGAAGATTCCGTATCTGAAGTCGCTGGGAGTGACGGCGGTCGAGCTGATGCCGGTCCACGAGTTTCCAACTGAGGAAAGCGACGGATCGAAGCGCGAGCGGTCGAACTATTGGGGCTACGACCCGATGGCCTTCTTTGCGCCACATCGAGGCTACATGGATGGCGATACGCCCGGAGCGCAAGTTACACAATTCAAGGAAATGGTCCGTGAGCTGCACGCGGCCGGGATCGAAGTGATTCTCGACGTAGTGTTCAATCACACGGCCGAGGGCAACGAGCAGGGCCCGACATTCAGCTTTAAGGGCCTCGAGAACCGCGTCTACTACATGTTGAACGACGACGGCACGTACAAGAACTACAGCGGCTGCGGGAACACGATCAACGGCAATCACCCGATCGTACGGGAGATGATCTTCCATTGTTTGCGGCACTGGGTCCACAACTATCACGTGGACGGCTTCCGCTTCGATCTGGCGTCGATCTTGAGCCGCAATCGGAAAGGCGAGCTGGTGCCCAATCCGCCGATGGTCGAGCTGATCGCCGAAGACCCGATGCTCGCCGATACGAAGATCATCGCCGAGGCGTGGGACGCTGCTGGCGCGTTTCAGGTCGGCTCGTTTGCCACGAAGCGCTGGGCAGAGTGGAATGGACACTATCGCGACAACGTGCGCCGGTATTGGCGGGGCGACTTTGGCATGACTGGCCCGATGGCGACGCGGCTGGCTGGGTCGAGCGATCTCTATCAACCAAGCGGCCGCCGTCCATATCACAGTATTAATTTTATAACATCGCACGATGGTTATACTCTCAACGACCTTGTGAGCTACGAGCGCAAGCACAATGCGGCGAACGGCGAAGACAACCGCGACGGCGACAACAACAATTACAGCGCGAACTACGGCGTTGAAGGCCCCACGCGGCGTAAGGCGATTACCAGCGTGCGGCGGCGACAGACGAAGAACATGATCGCGTCGCTGCTCTTGAGCCAAGGCGTGCCGATGATCGTGTCCGGCGACGAGGTGCTGAGGACGCAGCGCGGCAACAATAACGCCTACTGTCAGGACAACGCCACGAACTGGTTCGATTGGCGGCTCGTGGAGAAGAACGCCGAGATGCTGCGGTTTACACGGGCACTGATTGAATTCCGTCGGCGGCAGCCGAATGTGCGGCGAAGCTCGTTTCTCACAGGGACGGCGAGCAAGCCGGACCAGCTGCCGGACGTGAGCTGGTATGGCACAGACGGCAAGCCGGTCGAATGGAACAACGTGTTTCATAGTTTGACGGCGATTTTCGGCGTGAGCGGCTTGGCGAATCCAGCGGCGCAAAATGTGATGTTGATGCTCCATGCTGGGGGCCAGCCACAGCCGTTCGTGGTTCCCAAGGCAGCGGCCGATCTGAAATGGCGGCTGCTGGTTGATACGGCGGCCGAGCCGACGAGCGATGTCTATCCGCACGCCGATGGGCCGCCGCCGCCGGCCAGCGGGCTCGTCTTGCTCGAAAGCCACGCGCTGCGGTGTTATGTGGCGGAGTAGCAGCTGGGAGCGTGTAGCAGGGAGCACGGAGTTCAGAAACCGCCTGTGAATGGGCTGAGCGGGTGGCAACCTCTTTGCTATATTGGATTCATCGCATACCTCCCTTCTCCGCGCTCCCTGCTCCATGGCTGACAAGATTCACGTGATTGGCATCGGCGACGACGGTCTCGCGGCCGCGTCGGCCAACGTGCGAGAGTTGATCACCGGGGCGCAGGTGCTGCTCGGCACCGAGCGGACGCTGTCGCTGATGCCGGAGTCGATAGCCGAACGGCATGTCATTCCGACCGATCTCAATGAGCTGGTGAAGACTATTCAGGCTGCCGGACCGAAACGGATCGTGATGCTGATTCACGGCGACCCGATGTTCTACGGGTTGGCGCGGTTTGTGAGCGAGAAGCTTGGCAAAGAGCGGTTCGCCGTCGTGCCGCATGTCTCGAGCATGCAGCTCGCGTTCGCTCGAGTGATGGAAACGTGGGAAGAGGCGTACCTCTCCAACCTGGCCAACCATCCGCTCGATGCGGTGCTGGAAAAAATTCGCACGGCGCAGAAAGTCGGGCTGTTTACGACCGACCAATGCGGGCCTGCCGACGTGGCCAAAGGATTGCTGGGGCGGAAGATTGATTATTTCACGGCCTACGTTTGTGAGAACTTGGGGGCACGGGATGAACGGGTGACACGCGGCTCGCTCGCCGATATCGCGAAGCAGAAGTTTTCGCCGCTCAATGTAATGATCCTGATCCGCGATCCGGATGCGCCTGATCGGCCGCGCGATGCCGTTGGCCGGCGACTCTTTGGCAATCCGGATGAGGCGTTTTTGCAGTCGCAGCCGAAGTATGGCTTGCTCACGCCGGCCGAGGTGCGGGCGCTTGCGCTCGCGCAATTGGATATTGCGCCGTCGAGCACAGTCTGGGACGTGGGCGCCGGCAGCGGCTCGGTGAGCATCGAAGCGGCCCAGATGGCGCACGACGGGTCGGTATTCGCGATTGAAATGGATGCCGAGGAGCACAGTCTGATTCGCGGCAACGCGGAGCGGTTTGGCGTGGGTAATGTCACCGCAGTGCTGGGGCGGGCCCCCGAGGTATTCGGCGAGCTTGCCGACCCCGATTGCGTGTTCATCGCCGGGGCGGGGCGTGAGATTTCGCGGATTTGCGAGGCGGCATTCAAACGGCTGCGGAAGGGTGGCCGCTTGGTGGTGAGCACGATGAGTCTCGACCACTTGTCGGAATTGCGGCAAGCGTTCGGCGGAGGGTCGGCCGACGTCCGCGTGTGGATGATCAATCTGGCGCGCGGCACCGACCAGCTCGACCGGCTCACGTTCGAGCCGCTGAAGCCGAGCTTTCTCTTGGCGGTGACGAAGGGGTAGAGGAGAGGCCGGGGGGCGGAGGTTAGAGTCGGGGAATAAACTACATCACTTCGATTTTCGTTCGCTCGGCTTTGTCCGCGTCCGCAATCGTATTTGAATGGACGAACCATGTCGTGCAAAAATACCTTAGCTGCGTATGGACTTAGAGAAGCGGGCCATCGGGAATTTGGTGCTTACAAGTCAGCTTCCCATCCTTCCGATTTACCTGGGATTAGTTTCGTCCTAGAAGATACATTCAGACGTGCGACGAATGTCGTTTATGCGTTTGTTGTCGGCGACCAAGTCTTGTATGTTGGCGAGACGACAAACGGGATGAGCGACCGATTCACAAGCTACCGGTACGGAAACAAATTAGAGCGAGACAACGACAATTGCATTAAGCGTGAAATCACCAATGCACTTCAGCAAAATAGAACTGTTGATGGGGCTGCTTGTCCGGTAGGCATTGTTGAGTTACCGAAAGGCAAATTAGAGATCCCAGCCAGCAAGCCATTGGAAGCCGCACTGATTGGCGAATTTCGAGGCCTACTTAACAGAAAGTCCATGGCGGCTCGTGGATTGCGCCCAGTGGCAATCGCCGTCGTTGATGCCTCAAGCTGAACACTTAGTCGTGCGCTACGTTGCCAAGAGGCAAGCAAACCCGGCTTGGACGAAGTGCTGATCGCTGGTGAAGGCTTCGGTGATGCCGCGGTCTTGCATCACGACGAAGCTGGCGCTATCCACCAGGCCCCAGGATTTGTCCGCGTGGCGAGCGTAGAGTTCGAGTGATCGCTGAAGCAAGTCCTCGTCTACGACGACTAGCTCAACGCGTGATTCGCGGATGATCGCTTTCGCGGCATCGACAAAGCCTTGGCGATTTCTCGACCTGGCTGAACCGTTCCCTGTCTCGGCAACGATCCAGTCTGTAAGGACAACGTCCGCGCCGGCCTGAATTATGTCCCGCCACAGCCGATCGGCCTCAGCATGTCTTGAGTCTCCCGAATTGAGCAACATTAACCAGCCGTTCGTATCAAGCAGAATACTACGGCTCATCGGTCACTTTCGGGTGGCCATAAAGGTAGTGATCGATATTCGCAGCCAAATCGGGAATGCCCATGTCGACTGCAAACTTGCTCATGTTCAATAGAACGTCGTCCTCTGGCGGCCGAGGTTTATGTGCTTCGGTTTCGCCAGCAAGCTCGACGCGCACAGGCGTGCCGTCCGGCAGGTGGATGCCATTGAGGAACACGACGACGCCGTTTTGGACTGTGCCTTGATAGACCATAGTACTGAATCCGTGACAGCGGCTTGACGAGTTAATTGTACAACACGGACGAAGTGGCCACAAAGGCGACGGCAGCGAAGGGCCATTACGCCAATTTGATCGGCATCTGGCGAATGCGAGTGCCGGTGGCGTGGAATACGGCATTCGCGATGGCGGGGGCGATGCAGATGATGGGCGTTTCTCCGGCGCCGGCTGAGGCTAGGTCGGGGCGGTCCAGCAAATGGACGTCAATCGTGGGGACGTCGCTGAAGTGGGGGACGCGATATTTGCGGAACGAGGCGTTTTGGATTTTGCCGTCGGCGTCGAACTCCATCGCTTCGCGAAGCGCCGGGCCGAGGCCCATCGTGACTGCGCCTTCAACCTGGTTGCGGAGATTTTCTGGATTGAGAATTTTGCCGCACTCGAAGGCCTCGCAGACGTGCTGGACCTTAATCTCTTTAGTATCCGGATCGATGGCGATCTCGACGCAGGCGGCGACGAAGGAGCCTTTCTCGGTGCCGCAGGCTAAGCCGATGCCGCGGTTGGGATGTTTGTCGGCGGCGAGTTTCGCCGTCCAATCGAATTGCTTGGTGGCTTCTTCGAGAACGGCGCGGAGCCGCGGATTTTCTAGGTTGGCGAGGCGGAATTCGAGCGGATCGGCGCCGGCCGCGGCGGCCAACTCGTCCATGAACGACTCGCGGGCGAAGTTGTTGGCCGTCGAGGCGAGGGCCCGGTAGGAGCCTTCGCGCAATGGGGGCTGCGAACGGACGGACTTGTTGTTCTTGTTCTTCTTGTCGACTTTGTAGGGCGTTTCGACGGCGCTCGGGCCGGAGGCGATGTTGATGAAGTGCCAGGTGGCGAGCTTATTGTCGTCATCGAGCGAGGCCTCGGCCTGGATCACGCCGGCGGGGCGGAAATAGGCCCAGGTGAATTCCTCTTCGCGGGTCCAGCGGAGCATGACGGGTTTGCCGGCTTCCTTGGCGAGCCGGGCTGCTTCGACAGCGACTTCGCCCGTGTGTTTGCCGCCGTAGCCGCTGCCGAAATCGGGGACGATCACGCGGACAGCATCGTCGGCGAGCTTGAGCGCTTGCTGCAACTCGCCCTTCACGCCGAACGGATTCTGCGAGCCGGTCCAGACGGTGAGCTTGCCATCGGACCATTCGGCGAGCGCGGTTCGCGGCTCGAGCGGTGCGTGCTGGGCGTAGGCGACGTGATATTCTTGGCGGAGCGACTTTGTGGCCCCCTTCACATCATCTGCAAACGGATTGGCGAGCGCGCCGGCGTCGGCATGGTCGCGCAGGTAGTTGTACAATTCTTCGCTGGAGGGAATGGAAGTGTTGTCCCACTTGGCTGCGGCGGCGAGGGCTTCGATCGCCTGCTCAGCGCGGAACGAAGTCGGCGCGGTGACGCCGACGAACTTGCCGTCCTCAACCACGATCACGCCGTCCATTGCTTTGGCGGGCGCGGTGTCGACGGAGACCAGTTTTCCCTTGTAGGTTGGCGAACGGAGCATGGCACCGTACATCATGCCCGGGCGCTTGATGTCGCTCGGATATTTGTGCTGGCCGGTGATTTTGTCGCGAGCGGCAGGGGCGGTTTGCTCGGTGCCGAGGACTTTCCAGTCGGAGACGGGAGTGAGCTTGATGCCGGCCGGCGGCTGTGCGCCAAGTTGTTTGACAAGCTCTTCGTTCGTTGCGAGGTCCACGTAGCTGAGCGATTGTTTCGATTTGGGATCGGTGATCTTGCCGTCCGTAATCTCGAGCGAGGTTGGCTCGGCATCCCACTGCTTGGCCGCATGGTCGACGAGGAGTTGGCGAAAGGCGGCGGCGCCTTGGCGGACGCTGGGGATGGTGCGCGGCGTGGTGCCGCTGCCGGCGGTCATCCCGTCGTTAGGCGTGAGACCGGTGTCGGAGAGGATGACTTGAATGTGCTCGAGTGGGATACGCAGCTCTTCGGCCGCGGCCATGGCGACTTCGCAGCGGGCGCCTTGGCCGCCGTCGACTTTGCCGCAGAGCACGGTGAGCGTGCCATCGGTGCCGACATGAATGCGGGCCGCGACTGTCGGCGGCGGGCCGCCCAAGAAGCCGCCGCCACCGCCGCCTCTTCCGCGCCGTTGTCCTTCTTGGGCGAGTGTCGGTCGCGCTACAATCGTCACGAGGATGCCGGCGCCAAGCACTTGCACGAAGCTGCGGCGGTCGAGCTCGAAGTTGAAACGGAATTCGATGGGTTCGAGGAGGTCGTCGTAGTTAATGTCGGAATCGTTGATTGATGATTGTTGATTGCCGATTGAGGAAAGAAGCTGGGTCATTGCGCACCTCCGTTTCCGGCGGCTTGTTGGACTGCGGCCAAGATTCGGACGTAGGTACCGCAGCGGCAGACGTT
>DASYDU010000372.1:0-9519 GCA_036499445.1 Lacipirellulaceae bacterium | reverse complement strand
TACTAATTTTTCCGCCCGCTCAAATGGGCACGCAACTCTCAACATTCGATTCGCGAACACTTTTATGATGCGAAGTTCCTTGCTGCTGGTGGTTTCGATCGCACTCACGATTCTCTGCTGGGGCCTGTATGGGCCTGTGTTGCAAGGCGGGGCCATGGGCATGTCGACGATCGCTGGTCGACCAGCCTCGTTGCGGCCGTTTGTGTGCGTTGGTTTGGCTTACTTTCTGATCGGCGTCATCGTGCCAAGTGTTTGGCTCTATCTCAAAGGTGAGAAAGGCGACTGGACCATTCATGGAATCATCTGGAGCCTCATTGGCGGCGCGATGGGAGCCGTTGGAGCGCTCGGCATTATTTTGGCCTTTCGATTTGGCGGCCAGGCGTCGTACGTCATGCCTCTGGTTTTCGGCGGAGCACCGGTGATAAACGCGTTTATCACCATATATTTGGCCGATCGCATGAAAGAAATCGGGCCCGTCTTTCTGGCAGGTTTGGTGATGGTAATCATCGGCGCAGTCGCGGTGCTGATGTTTGCCCCGCGTCCCGAACCAAAAGCGGCTCCCGTCGCCGCGCAAGCCCTTCCAGCAGATACGACATCGGCCGCCGCAGTAACACCGCCCACGCCGTCGGCGCCACCGAGTGGGCCGGTCTCATGGGTCTCGCGAATGCTGGCCATTGCACTGGCGATCGCATGCTGGGGCGCGTACGGGCCCACGTTGCATAAGGGACAAGCGGCCATGCATCACAGCCGATTGCGGGCGCTTGTTTGCGTCGGGTTGGCGTACTTTGCGATTGCAGTTGTTGTGCCCGACATGATTTTGGCCGAATCGCCCGAGAGCAGCGTCTACAGCAACTTTGTGCACGGCACGCTGCCCGCGTTGATGGGCGGCGCGTTTGGCGCACTGGGAGCGGTCGGAATCATCATGGCATTTAATTCGGGTGGGCGACCGGTTTATGTGATGCCACTCGTGTTTGGGGCCGCACCGGTGGTCAACATACTTTTCACAGCATTCAAGTTGGATTTGCTGGGCAAAATGAATGCAATGTTTTTGGCGGGCTTGATTCTCGTGGTGGCAGGCGCGGTGATGGTGCTCGTGTTTGCACCGCGAGGTGATGCGCCGGCGGCGGCGACGCGTTAAACCAGAAGCAGACAATTGCGAGAATGCATTTGGCCCTTAGTAGTTCAGCGCTTTGTCTGAGATGTCTTTGCGGCACCAGCCGCCGCTGAAGCGAATGCATTTGACGCCGGTGTAGGCCTGCAGCTTGGCGGCCGAAATCGTGTTGCCAAGTGCCGTGACGCCCAAGACACGTCCGCCATTGGCTACTATCTGCAAATCGCTAGTGGCGGTGCCCGCGTGAAACACTTTGACGTCCGCCACCTTCGCCGCTTCGTCCAGCCCGCGAATCGGCTGCCCGCGCTCGTACTTGCCTGGGTACCCTTCGGCCGCCATCACCACGCAAACCGCCGGCCGCGGATCCCATTCAGGCGCCGCCACTTCGTCCAGCCGGCCGTCGACTGTCGCTTCAAGGAGATCGACCAAATCGCTCTTGAGTCGCATCAGGAGCGGTTGGCACTCGGGGTCGCCGAATCGCACGTTGTATTCCAGCACCTTGATGCCTTGGCTCGTGACCATTAGCCCGGCATAGAGTACGCCGCGAAACGGCCGCCGCGAGCGCTTCATTTGATGCACGGTCGGAACGAGAACTCGCTCTTCGACGGTCGAGAGCATCTCGTCGGTCACGAGCGGAGTTGGTGAGTATGCCCCCATTCCGCCGGTGTTGGGGCCGGTGTCCCCGTCCCAAGCGGCCTTGTGGTCTTGGCACGCCGGAAGCGCGAGCAGCGTTTGGCCGTCCGTGAGCGCCATCACGCTGGCCTCGTGGCCGTGGAGTCGCTCTTCGATCACGATCTGATTGCCGGCCGTGCCAAACTCTTTTTTTGACACAATGCGATCGACCGCGGTGAGCGCTTGATCACGATTGTTGCAGACGATCACGCCCTTGCCCGCGGCCAAACCGTCCGCCTTGACCACCACCGGCATGTCGTCGCGTTCGTTGAGATAGGTTTGGGCCGATTTCGCATTTTGAAATACGCGGTATTCGGCAGTCGGCACGTCGGCGTTCCGTAACAAGTTCTTGCAGAACACTTTGCTGGCCTCGAGTTCGGCCGCCGCCCGCGACGGGCCAAACACTCGCAGCCCCGCGTCGCCAAACGCATCAACAATCCCGGCCGTGAGCGGTGCTTCGGGGCCCACTACGGTCAAGTCAATCGCGTTGGACTTTGCGAACGTGACGAGCCGCGCAATATCGGTCGCTGGGATGTCGACGTTTTCGGCGTCGAGCGCCGTTCCCGCGTTGCCCGGCGCGACAAAAACGCGGTCGACGCGGCGGCTCTGGCCAATCTTCCAGGCCAGGGCGTGTTCGCGGCCACCGTTGCCAATGACAAGAACTTTCATAGTTGCCAATTCAAGACCTGACGGACAGGCGGACGCGGTAAGACGATTGTGTGAAGTGTCCCGAACGATTCTACGAATGTCGCCACCGACGTGGAACCGGATAAAGCCGGGCGAATCGGCGTTTCAAAGTCGGCGGCATGTGTGTTAGAAAACGGCGGTTGACAGCCATGTCGTCTGCCGCAATAAATGTATTGGGAAAGATTGTGAAAAATGTCACAATCCCCTGATCGCGACCCGGTTATCTCGCTATAACCTGTTGCGACTCAAAGGATTGTTCGTCACCCAACGGCGGCCAACCCCCCATTTGGCAAGCGGCGACCATGTTTGCTCGGGCCATCACGGGAGGCTCGGCGACATCAGGCGTTCGGTGACTGTCTGACCCTGAGACTGACGATGGTCGACAAAAGCAAGATGTCGGTGGCGGACATGTTGGCCGCCGCGCGAAAATCAGATTCGAAAGGCGGCGCGCCGGCGGAAGAAACCGCTCCGGCAAAAGAGGTCGCTGCGACCGAAGCGCCGAAGGCGTCCGCACCGCCTGCTGCGGCGCAGCCAGCGGCCTCGGGCGGAAAACTCAGCGTCGCCGAGATGTTGGCGATGGCCCGCGCTGAAAAAGCCGGTGGCGCGGCAGCTGCTCCCGCTGCTAAAGAATCGCCCAAGCCCGCGGCGAAGCCGGCCGCCGCCAAAGCCGCACCGAAAAAAGAAGTGGCCGCTGCTCCGTCGGCACCGGTCGACACGCAAAGCATTCTCTCCGCAGCTCGCACGGGAGCGAAACCGGGGCCGATGACCAAGGCCGAGGCAGCCGCCAAGGGCCAGCCGGTGGTTGCCAAAAAGGCGACACCGAAGGAAGCGGTCGTCGTGCCGCCGATGCCCATAAAGCCGGATTACGCCAAGCCGGCGCCGCTGCGGACCGCGTCTCCCGAGCTCGACGAGCGCCGGGCTTTCCTATTCGGCTTTTCTGCGCTCGCCCTGGGATTCACCGCGCTCACAGCCTCGCTTGGACTCTGGACACTTGGCAGCGTGCGGTTTATGTTCCCGAACATTTTGCGCGAACCGCCGAGCAAGTTCAAAGTCGGTTTTCCCGATCAGTATGCGCCGGGCCAGGTGGAAGAGAAATTCAAGGCTCAGTTCGGCGTGTGGATCACCAACATTGAGTATCACGGCAAACAGGAAATCGCGGCCCTCAAGAGCGTCTGCACCCACCTCGGCTGCACGCCCAATTGGCTCGAAGCAGAACAGAAATTTAAGTGCCCCTGCCACGGCAGTGGGTTCTACAAAGACGGAATCAACTTTGAAGGCCCCGCGCCGCGTCCACTCGAGCGGTATGCGATTTCGATCGGCAACGACGGCCAGATCGAAGTCGATAAAAGCCGCACGTTCCACGAGGAAATGGGCGACTGGAGCGACGGGGCCTGTTTTATTCCGGTTTGACCTGCGTGAAAGATGAACCACGGATTGCACGGATGAACACGGATGTTTGCAGGTGGAATGCCGCAGTATTCGCAGAGCCAACGAAAGCTCGCGATCCAAGCCCGTCCGTGAAATCCGTGGTGAATAGAGTCGCGCTCGTTGCATTGTGCGGAATGCTTGAAGAACTTCCACAAAGCTTGTTTTCCAGACGCCTTCATTTTTTGGTTGGTTAATACACGACATGCCCGGTATCGGCGAAATCATCACCGAATCTCAGATCTGGAAGAGTGTCTTTCGGCATCCAATGCCGGTCGACCGCCGCAACCGCATCGTGGTGATGCTCACTAATTTCTTTTTGCATCTCCACCCGGTCTCGATCAAAAAGCAGGGGATTGCGCTCTCCTACACCTGGTGCATGGGCGGCGTGACGTTCTTTTTGTTCCTGGTCGAGACAGTGACCGGTGTCCTCTTGATGTTCTACTACCGCCCGACGCTGGAATGGGCCTACAACGACATCCTTGCGCTTCGCGACGTCTATTCGCTCGGCATCATGCGGGAAATCCATCGCTGGGGCGCCCATGCGATGGTGATCACCGTCTGGCTCCACATGTACCGCGTGTTTCTCACCGGCAGCTACAAGCCGCCGCGCGAGTTCAATTGGGTGGTCGGCGTGATTTTGCTGCTGCTCACGCTGCTACTCTCGTTCACCGGCTACCTGCTCCCCTGGGATCAATTGGCGGTGTGGGCGATCACGGTTGGCTCGAACATGGCGCGGGCCACGCCCGTGTTGGGCCATGAAGGGCCGGGCCACCAACTGCTCACGCTCGACGGTGTGGCGATGATCACCAACGCCTCGGATGCGCGCTTTGCGCTCTTAGGTGCGCGCAACGTCGGCGAAGAAACGCTCAATCGGTTTTACATTTTGCATTGCATTGCGATTCCGTTGGCGGTGTCGCTGCTCTTGGCGATCCACTTCTGGCGCGTCCGCAAAGACGGCGGCATTAGTGGCCCCTTATGACGGTTGCGCACCTTGGTCTGAACCCCCGAACCCTGAACTCTGAATCCTCTCACGCATGCACGGCATTTCACCTCAACAGTTCGCCGAAACGGTCTCCGCGTTTCTCGTGCCGTTTTACATCGCGCTGGCCGTGATGAACGGCATCGCGGCGTACTACCTCTGGCAGAAGACGCAGCCGGTCACGTATTTCCGCTTGAACCTAGGTTCAATGCAGCCCGCCGTCACCAATGCGTTCGTTTGGGCCTTTGTCGCCTGCCTGTTCGTAATTCTGGCCGCAATGTGCGCCGGAGCCAATCTGCAGCTCATGCCGCGGATGCCGATGGCGTTTCGCACCACGGTGAATGAACATACGGGGCCGGTGATCTACACCCTGGGTACGACCACGTTGCTGGTGGTGCTCTTCATGTTTCGCAGCTTCTTCGTCAAACCGGTCGTCGCGTGGTCGATCTGGAACCTGATGCTCTTGTTCCTCGCGCTCTCGATGCCCGACCCGAATTTTTATGCGATCGTCGCCAAGCCGGACAATGTGCCGATCGTGGCGCTCGTGTTTCTGCTCGCGTTTTTCACCTGGCTGGCGACGTACAAAGCCGTTGAGAACGACCGCCGCACGGAAGAGGGCCTCCCGCCAACCGAAAAGATTGACGATGAAAAGATCCTGGTCTGGCCCGATCTGGTCTATACCGAGCTGATCTGCATGATCGCGATCACGGCCCTCTTGATCTTCTGGGCCATGTGGTTGCAGGCCCCCCTCGAAGAGCCGGCCAGCAGCGTCAAAACGCCCAATCCATCCAAGGCGCCTTGGTACTTCCTTGGCCTCCAGGAGATGCTCGTCTACTACGATCCCTGGATGGCGGGCGTCGTGCTTCCGAGCCTGATCATCGTCGGTTTGATGGCCATTCCCTACATCGATTTCAACAAACAGGGGAGCGGCTACTACACCATCAAGGAACGGAAGTTCGCCTACATCACGTTCCAACTTGGATTTCTCGAGCTGTGGGTAACGTTGATCGTGCTGGGGACCCTCTTGCGCGGACCAAATTGGAATTTCTTCGGGCCCTACGAAACTTGGGATGCCCATAAAGTGGAGGCGCTCAATAACGTCAACCTCTCGGAATACTTCTGGCAGTGGTGGCTCGGACAGAGCTTGCCCAAGGCGCCGGCCGGAAGCAGTTTCGCGATGCAGTTGTTGTACATTATTTATCGCGAGCTGCCTGGCATCTTGCTCGTGCTGGGCTATTTCATTGCGCTGCCGCCGATACTCGCGATCAGCGTCTTCCGCAATTTTTACAAGCGGATGGGCTTCATCCGCTACATGGTGCTCACCAATCTGCTCATGTTCATGATGGCGCTGCCAATCAAGATGGTGCTGCGCTGGTCGTTTAACTTGAAATACTTGATTGCAATCCCGGAATACTTTTTGAATTTCTAGCTCTAAACGCTTAGCCATTCGCTCTGGCTAAAGGCAAATAGCTTCGCCCTCCATGCCCGCAACAGAAAAAACATGGCGCGACCAAATGGGAATGCACGTCATCTTTGGCGTGACATCGCTGGTGATGCTGGTCGCGACTGTCTGGATGTTGGCCAAGGACCACCTGCGCGAATGGCGTAGCTATGAGCTCAACGACCGGAACAAGCTGCATTGGACCGCCGCCGCTCAGCTAGCGCAAACATCCGCCGAGACTCAGTCGAAGCGCGATCGGCTGCAGGACGAGCTGAAAGCGGCCCAGCGAGCCAAGGTCGATTCGGCGCTCGTCGAGCAATTCAAGGCGCGAGTGGTCGCCGAGGAAAAGCGGCTCACGGACGCGGGCTCCAAATCGCCCACGGTCAATTTTGGCAAGCTGGACGCTGCGGCCGCCGCGCTGGCCGCTGCTCCCGAGGGGAGCGACGACGCGGCGTCTCTCCGCAAATCGCTCAGGACAGAGCTGGACCAATTCGTGCGCGAGGCCAAGCGTCGCGAAGACGCGGTCACCACGAAGCGCAAATTCATCGCCGCGAATCAAACGGCCACGATCAGCGAGCGGGGCATTGCGGTGGGCGAGCAACGTCCACGGGATGAGATCGAAAAGATCGAGGCGAAGATCACCGATTTCGCCCACCAAATCGCCGATCTCGACGTCGAGATCACCGCGGCGAAGGATTATCGGATGGCGCTCGAGGCGATCGTCCGACAGGTCGACGCCAACGAAGCCGACCTGCAGAAGCAGGTCACGGCGATTGACACGGACTTGAATCGACTACGAGACAACCTCGCCGCGAACTCCGGCAACTGGCAGGAGTGGATCAACCGCTGGCCGATCCTCGATGCGCTCTACAACGGCAATATCAAGCTCGAGCAAATCTGGCTGCCGGATATCTCGATCAACTACAATTTCCGCACCGTGCCGCGGTACGATCGCTGCACGAACTGCCATCGCGCGATCGACGCCACGGCCGCCGGCTCGGCCACGGAGCCGGCCTATCCCGATATTCCGCCCGGCGAACGGCTGCGCGAAATTCCACTCGCCACACCCGAAACCGCGCCGCCAGCCGCGACAGCCGACAACAGCCAGCCGCCAGCTTCGCTAAAGAGCCAACTGATGAGCGTGTACGGGCTGTCGCTCTCGTCCCGGGGGCAGATCGATCCGGATGCCCAGACGATCGAAGTTGTCCTGCCCGGGAGTCGGGCCGCGGAAGCCGGCTTGATGACCGGCGACGTCATCGAAAAAATCGGCGGCGGCCGGATCCATTCGGCGGCCGACGTGGCCAGCGCCTTGCTCGTGGACGCCGCTTGGGGCAAACCGATCGACCTGACGATCCGCCGAGGACTCGCGCAGCCTTTTACCACGCATCCTCGGCTCGATTTGTTCCTGGGGAGCACCAGCCCACACAAACAGGGCGACTTCGGATGCACGATTTGCCACGATGGCCAAGGAAGCGCCACCGATTTCAAGTGGGCTTCGCACACGCCCAACGATCCGAACCAAGCCCTCGACTGGTCGCGGACATACGGTTGGTTCGACAATCACCATTGGACCTTCCCCATGACGCCCGAGCGGTTCGTCGAGAGCAACTGCCTCAAGTGCCATCACCAAGTGGTCGAGCTCGAGCCGAGCGAGAAGTTTCCTGAGCCACCCGCGCCGAAGCTCGTCGAGGGCTACAAGCTGGTGCAACAGTATGGCTGCTACGGCTGCCACGAGATCATGGGCTTCGACGGTCCGAACAAGCGAATTGGCCCCGATCTGCGGCTTGAGTCCAACTACTACGACGTGGCCTCGCAAGTGCTGCGCGACCCGGGGCTGAGTGACGAAGAGCGCGACTGGGCTGGCACCCTGGTCCATTCGTCCGATGCCGACGACATCCGCCACGATCTGTTCCGCTCGATCAAGGCGGATGCTTCGATTGCGACGGCGGCCAGCGGCGAAAGTTCTGGGGGCGGCAAACCTCGACTTTCGGCAGACACTCACGCATTGGCCGATTCGCTTAAGGACGTCGAGACACCGGGCCGTTATCGCAAGGTCGGGCCGAGCCTGCGGCATCTCGATTCGAAGGTCGACTTTGCCTGGCTCTATAGTTGGATTCGCCGGCCGGCCGATTTCCGCCCCTCGACGCGAATGCCACAATTCTTCGGCCACTATCAACATCTCGAAGCCAAATTGCCCGAATTCACGGTCACCGATGCGCAGGGCAACGAGCACCAGATTACTGATAAGGAATACACCGAGCGATTTGAAGGCGTTGAGGTGCGAGCGCTGGCGGATTTCCTGCTCGCCGATAGCCAACCGTTCGAGTATCTCGATCCGCCGCAGGGCGTGACGGAATCTCCCTCGGCGGAGCGCGGAAAATGGCTCTTCGAGTCGCGCGGCTGCCTGGCTTGCCATTCGCACGCCGACTTCCCCAACATCCATTCGATCCAAGGTCCCGATTTGTCGCGGGTGGCGGCGAAGTTCAATTCCGGCAAAGGGCAGCGCTGGCTCTATAGTTGGCTCAAGGCGCCAAACCGGTATCACGTGCGAACGGCGATGCCGAATCTGTTCCTCGACCCAATTGTCGAAGCGGATGCCAACGGCAACCCCACCGGCCGCGTGACCGATCCGGCGGCCGACATCGCAACCTATTTGCTGAGCGTGCCGGCCAATTGGCAGCCGGAAGCGCCCGTTCCCAGCCATGAGCGGATGACCGCTGAGGAAGAGAAAGCGGTTGAGGATTTGACGGCAGTTTGGCTCAGCGCCTCGTTCCCGAAGAAATTGGCGGCTGAATATGCCCATGACGGGATTCCCGAGCGACTTGCCGCGACCGTAAAGGTCGACGAAAAGACGCTCGTCGGCATGACGGCCGCCGACCGCACGCAGCGGCAACTCACCTACGTGGCCCGCCGGTCGCTCAGTCGGTATGGCTGCTTCGGCTGTCACGACATCCCGGGTTACGAGGGGGCCAAGCCGATCGGCACACCGCTTGCCAATTGGGGCCGCAAAGATGTTTCGCAATTGGCGTTCGAAAACATCACGACATTCCTCGCGACGCATGGCGTGAAGGAAACGCCTGCCGAGGCGGCCGCCCAGACCGAGCATTTCGCTCATGGCGAGGATGCGCCCGAGGCACTCGACCCCTTGGACTTCGACAACGACACCGGCTATTTCCTCCAGTCGCTGAACTCACATCAGAG
>DASYDU010000371.1:0-10413 GCA_036499445.1 Lacipirellulaceae bacterium | reverse complement strand
AAAGATTTTGCCCAGCAAATTCATGATGCCAATTCCTAAATTCTCGCAGCGGTCGCCGCCGAGAGAATCGACAGCCGTCCGCTTGGTAAGTCAGGTGTGCGAGTCTGACAATAACGCATTCACTCAACCGGAATTCGCGCGCAAGGCGGCAGTTCTGCGCGGCATCCATGTCCGAAAGGCGCGACCACCGCCGCGCCAGCAGCGTCCTGAAAAGCTAATTTCAGTATAGTCAGCGGCCGAGAAAAGTGTCAATTTTCGGCGGTTTTGCTCGCGGGCGGGCGAAACTCCCGTCCGGCCGCAACTAACACAGGGCGAACCGCGTGCAAATCAGCACAACCGGCCCGACCGCACGCCGTGGTTAATGCGGGTGGCACCCACAGCCCGGCCCGCAAGACCCCGGCGATTGGCCGGGCGACATACCTGTCGAAGAATCGCGCGTCGGCGCCGCCACGACGGAGAGGAGCTTGGTCATTTTCGCGCTGCCACACTCCGGACACTCCGGCTTGTTTCCCGCGTGGACGAGTATCTCGACCTCACGGTCACAGTCCTGGCAGATGTATTCGTAAATGGGCATTTTCGTCCTGCCTAGAATCGTGTTGCTACCCGCGCCGCTGATCTTCGGCCAAGAGCCGGGCCGCTTCGTCGTCGGAGAGGTTTTCGATCTCGGATAAAAGCTTGACGAGATGTTCGTCGTGATTTTGAGCCGCCGATGTGGCGTCAGCGCTAGATCCAGCGTCGATTGTATCGTCGTCCGAGTTTGAAACGGAGGTCGGGTCTTTGATGCCGGTCGTTTCCTGAGCGATGTAGCGGGCCAGAGTCGCGGGCGTGGGATAGTTCCAAGCTACGATTGGCGGCAGCGGCACTTTGAACTGCTCTTCCAACTCATGGCTCAACTCAACGGCCGTGAGCGAATCGACACCGTACTCGGCAAACGGCCGATCGCGCTGGACGTCATTTGGCTTAAGCGCGAGCCGCGCCACCAGCCAATTCTGCATCCAGGCCTCGATTCCTTCGGCCGCCCGATCCAATTCGACGCTGGCCGCCCGGGGCGATAGGCGCCGTGGCTTCGCCTCGCCGTTTGTTGCCGGTGTAAGAGCTGCATCAACCGCATCGGAGTCGCGGCGTCGCGACCAAGCAATGCCTTCGCCATCCAAGTTTACGTTGATTTGCTCAGCCATTTTCGCGTCGCTGGCCGTATCAACAGCCGGATTGATCCATGCATGAACGACCTTGAGCTCGTCCGCCAAATACTGTTCGCGACACAGACTTCGTTGCACTTTGCCGCTGGAGGTGATCGGCAGCGACGTCTGACGAATCAGCACGACGGCGTACGGATCAAGCTCGTGTTGTTCGACGATCGCCCGGCGAATTGCCCGCACAACTTCGTCAAAATCAGCGTCTCGATATTGGCGATCAATTTGATGCACGACGACCAGCCGCTCGCCATATTCATTTTCGAGCGCGAAGGCAGCGCCCATTAACACGGCGGGATGTGCCTCCTCGGCCGTCTGCTCGATGTCCTGCGGATAGTGGTTTCGGCCGCGGATAATCACCACGTCTTTGAGCCGGCCGGTGACAAACAGCTCGTCATCGCGCAGGAAACCTAAGTCGCCAGTTCGCACGAATCGGCCTTCGACGCCGTCCACGTGGCCGCCAAACATCGCAGCCGATTCCTCGGCCCGGTTCCAATAGCCTTGGCAGACGGAGGGCCCAGAGATCAAGATCTCGCCGACTTCGTCTGTTTCGCATTGCTCGTCCATATCGGGTCGCACGATGAGCAATTGATGGTCCGGCATCGCTTGGCCGCAACCTACGAGCCGTTGCGTCATCTCATCGGGCTCGCCGCATGCCGGCAGAACTCGATGCTCGGCCAGCGCCTGACGATTCACGGCCAGCACCACGGGTTCATGGCTGTAGTTCGGTCCCGCGGCGAGCAACGTCGTCTCGGCCAGGCCATAGCAAGGATAAAACGCTTGAGAACGGAAACCGCTGGCGGCAAATGTGTCGGCAAACAAACTCAGCGTGTCCGGGCGAATTGGCTCGGCGCCGCAAAAGGCCAACCGCCAGCGGCTCAAATCGAGCCCGTCCCGTTCTTCCGGTTTGGTCCGCCGCGCACAGAAGTCATACGCGAAATTCGGCGCGCCGCTGATTATGGCCTGGTATTCATGAATCGCCTGTAGCCAGCGGATCGGCCGCTGCAAAAACGCCGTCGGAGACATCAGCACGCTGCGCCCACCCATGTAAAGCGGGGTGAGCACGCCGCCGATCAAACCCATGTCGTGATACGCCGGCAGCCAGAATACGCCGGTCGACAAAGCAACATCTTCCCCGGTTTCACCGATGCCGAACGCCCGCCGAATGCATTCGAGGTTATTGAGCAAATTCGCATGGGAGACCATCACGCCTTTGGGATCGCTGGTCGAGCCGGAAGTGTATTGCAGAAACGCGAGGTCGGTTGGCGCGATCTGCGGCGGCTGCCACTCGGCGGCCAATTCGCCGGGCAATTCGTCGGTGGCGATCCACTGGCTCGTCGCCGCGTCTTTGGAGAGCAAATCGGGATCGAGCGTGGTGAGCGTCGTCGCGGTCGAAAGCGCGACATGGGCATCGCAATCCAAGGCAATGCGGCTGAGCCTGGGCATGGGTCGCCGCGGCTTGGGATACGTCGCCGGTACCGCCACGACGCCGGCATAAATACAACCGAAAAAGGCGGCGATGAAATCTAGCCCCGGCGGATAAACCAGTATTGCGCGGTCGCCAGGTTGCAGCTCCAGTTGGAGCCGGGTCGCGATTGTGCGAGCCCGCCGTTCCAAGTCCCCGAACGTCCACTCCGTTTTTCCGTCACGGTCATCCAGAAACACGTAGGCAGTTTGGTCCGCATGGTCGGCCGCCTGCGAGACCAACAATTCCATCGTCGTATTGGCGTCAGATTGGCAACGCATTGGCAGAAGCGGCCCGGGTCACGAAGAATGGACGGACAGCAGCACGCAGCCCACGGCGTCGCAGCAGGGCAGGATAATCTGAGGATTCGTGACGCCGCGTGGATTAGGATGTAACTGGGTTATTGCCGAGGCGTACTTGCGAAGGCATTTGTCACGCCACGATTGACCTCGCGCAATAGGCCAAAGGCCCGCCGCGAAGCTCGCGTTAATGACTATTTCAACAAACACTGTATTCTAAGTAGGTTGCCATGCCGCCGAAAGTCCCTATCGACGTGATTGCAGAGCTAGCTTGATTCGCTTCGCGGTCGACATGGCCCTATCAATTGGGGAATCAGTGGCGTCAGGGAATTATCTCATCCTACGATCAGCAAACGGCTTGTGTCGAATGCGCGGGGGCCAGATTTCCCTATTAGCCGGCGCATTTGGCGGCTCAACGATGGCAAGAAGTGCCGCGCAATCCCTAGCGGTTGAGAAATGGCTCGAGGAATAGAGGAATAGCAACCTGTGGACACCAAATGTCCGGAAGCAAGCGATTGGGCCGCCTCGGCGGCGGACGTCGTCCATATCTGGGCCCTCTCGCTGGAGGAGATGAGCGCACGACATGTCGAATTGGAGGCTCGTCTGAGCGGGGAAGAACGACAGCGGGCGGACCGATTCCTACGCGAGGAAGTCCGCCGCAAGTTCATTGTCGCGAGGGCGGCGCTGCGGTCCATTTTGGGGCGGTATCTAGACGTGCCTCCGGCTGAAGTTCCAATCGCGATCGACGCCCATGGCAAACCGCGATTGGCGACCGGGGTGGATTCCAAGGATCTGCAGTTCAATATGGCCCATTCTGGAGAGCTGGCGCTGGTTGCGGTCACGCGCGGCTGCAAGGTGGGCGTCGACGTCGAGCAATTGCGCCCGGTCGAGCATTGGCCGGAGATCGCGGCGCGGTATTTTCATCCGAAGGAGACCGCAGCCATCGCCGCCGTCGATCCTGTCGAGCGGAACAAGGCTTTCCTGCGTTGCTGGACGCGAAAAGAGGCGATTCTTAAGGCACTGGGCGTGGGACTTGGTCATTCTCTCAAGTCCTTCTCGGTTCCGATGATTGACAAGGCCAGCGGCTGGGTGGAATTGCTTACGCCTGAGTCGTCCACTCTCCGCCGCTACTGGCTCCAGGCGGTATCCCCGTCCCCGGGCTACGTTGCGGCCGTCGCGACGGAGCAACGAAGAATCATGGCAGTTGGTTCGCTTGGCGATGTTTAGGCCGGGCGACATGAAGTTTTCCGCACGGACGACGTGACCTACTTCCAAGCAGGGGGTGGAACGGCTAGTTTGGGGGGATGCACCCCCCATCGACGCCCCATGCCCTTCGGTTTCGTGGCCAGTCGCGCCGCCGCGCGATGGCCCTGGCGTATCTGAACGCCGGGCTGTGGTCGGTTGGCAATGGGCTGGTATCGACGACGTTGATCATCTACCTGGCGCTGGAGCACAAGGCCAGCGGGCTGGCGATCAGTTTGATTTTGGCCGCGCCGGAATTTGCAGGTTTGCTGCGGTTGGCCGTGCCAGCGTTCATGGCCCGAGTTCGCCGTCGCAAACTGATTTGCATTGTGGCCTATGCGGCAAGCGCGGTTGTGCTGTGCGCCGTGCCACTGGTCTCCTGGCCGGAACTGTTGCCCAGCCGGAGCGCCACCATTACCGCATTGGTAGCGTCTTGGTGTATTTATCACCTTCTTGAATACAGCGGCACAATCACGCTTTGGTCGTGGCTGGGCGATCTGGTGCCCGGGCGAATTCGCGGCCGCTTCTGTGGTCACCGGGAGCGGTGGCTGGCGGCTGGCGGCATCGCCGGAATTATTTTCACGATCGCGCTCACCTGGCTGTGGGGCAAAGTGCTGCCCACGTCCGCATCGTGGCAACCGCTGGCTGCGTCGGCGGCCGTCGGCGCGTTGTTCATTGTGGCCGCTGTCGTGCCGCTGATTCTGATGCCGGCGGTTGAATATATGCCGAGCGCCGTGCCGCGCACGCCTTGGCGGGCCCTTTTGCGAGCGACGTTTCAACCGCCGTATAGCCGGTTGCTGGCCTTCTCCTGTTTCTTCGCCGTCGTCAATGGCATTACGGGAGCGGCTCAAAATATGTACCCGCAGCGTGTGCTCAAAGTCTCGTATGCCGGGATGCGGACGCTCTCGGGCATGATGCGCGTCGGGCAAAGCGGCATCGCCCCGGCGATGGGGCGATTGACCGATGCCTGGGGAAATCGCCCAGTGATGATTCTGGCGGAATTGGTCATCGCCACGGGACCACTGTTTTTCTTGCTGGCGACGCCCGAGCGCTGGTGGTGGTTGATTGGGGCGTATGTCGTGTGGATCGCGTATGCGGGCCTCAATGTCGGCCTCGATAATGTCAAACTGAAGTTGGCGCCCGAGGACAACAACGCGCCTTACCTTTCCGCATACTACGCCATCAGCGATCTGGCGTATGCGACCTCGACCGTGATGGGCGGGGTCTACTTTGACCAATTGCTGGCCAAGGGCCGCGACGCGAAGGCTATCTACGCCGGGCTGTTTGTGGCCGGATGGCTCGGGCGAACGCTCTCGACGATATTCCTGTTCAGGCTGCCGGAGCCTGGCGCGCTGCGATTGCGGGATCTGCCGGGGCGGATCGCGTCGTGGCGCCGTGTAGCGGCGTCGTCTGTCGCGGGTCGTGAATGACCGCGATGCTGCGCCGTTAGTCGAGGCTTTTGCGCGGCTTGGCGTCGTCTTTCCCAGCGACAGCAAATCGACCGTAAGGCTTCGCCGTGCGATTGTATTCGGAAGAGAACGCCTCGGCATCTTCCGCGGTGAAGGGCCGATCGATCGTCCGCTTAAACTTCTGATGTTCGTAGACGTGGACGACGTAGTTGGCCAGCGGCGCCGGCCGGCTATATTCGTCGGCATCGCCCTCGACCAGTTCACCATCCGGATCGGCGGCTCCTCGTACGGGAGCATCTTCTTCAGCGGGCTCGTCCTCGGCGATGTCTTCCTCGTCGTCGACGTCATCGTCCGTCTCGTCGTCGCTTTCGTCATCGACGAAGTCGTACTCGTCGTTATAAACATCGTCATCGTCTTCGGCAGGCATCGGGCGTCCCTTATCGGCAAAGTGAGAGCAATTTTGAGGTAGTTTGCAGAATGTCCAGTATCGAGGGCTTGGCGGGCGGCGTCAACCGATGCCTGCGCCCGTGGGCGCAAGGGCTGCTTGCACGTTAATCTTGATCGCCGCTTGTGGTTGGCAAGAGGGGAACCCTCACGACCGACTTGACGCCGGAGAACGGAGTAGCGAGTCGGCGTGTCTGCAACTAGGAGGAGCCTGTCATGCGGCCCGAGCGCCCATTTCTCACCGCTCGTTGGAGCGAGCTCGTGATGCTGAATTTCAAGGTGCCGGCCGACGCTGTCGCGCGCGTGGCACCCGCGGGCACGAAGCCCGACCTTTTTGAGGGCGAGGCATACTTGAGCGTTGTCGGTTTTTTGTTTCGCGATGCGCGGATGTTTGGGCTGCGTTTTCCCGGCCACGCGCGGTTCGAGGAAGTGAACTTGCGATATTACGTGCGGCGCGAGGTGGGTGGACAAATTCGCCGGGGCGTGGTGTTTGTGCAGGAAATTGCGCCACGGCCGATCGTTGCCGCAGTTGCTAGGTGGGTATACAACGAGAGCTACGTTACTCTTCCGATGCGCAGCGAGGTCTGTTCGGCGGGCGAGATACTTGGCGCCGGCGATCGGGTCGGCTACGAGTGGCGAACCGGCGGGCGGGTGGCGTGTCACTGGAATCGCTTGGCGGCTCGCGCGGCGGCCGGGCCGCAATTGCCGACTGCTGGGTCGCTGGAGGAGTTCATCGTTGAACATTACTGGGCCTATGTGCGGGGGCGGGATGGATCGACCTGGGAGTATCGCGTGGCCCACCGGCCGTGGAGGGTCGCGCCGGCTGCCGACGTGGTCTGGGATTGCGACCTTCCGGCCACGTACAATACGCCGCTAGCAAAGTATCTGGCCGTGCCGCCGGTGATGGGTATGATTGCCGATGGCTCGTCGGTACAAGTATTTCGCGGGCGGCGGTGCGACGTGTCAGCAAAGAGGCGAATTCTTCACGCGGAGCGTGAAGACTACACTGAGGAAGCAGCATGTCGACCGTTGCCGCCAGCCGGGCTTTGCCCGAGTCATTCACCGAGGGATCGATCGTCGGCGCGCTAGTTCGCTTGTCGATTCCGATTGTGCTTGCGAACATTCTGCAGACGGCATACCAAATCACCGATACGTGGTGGGTCGGCCGCTTGAGCGCCGAAGCGGTGGCCGCGGTCTCGCTGTGCTTTCCGATTAGCTTTCTGCTGATCGCGATTGGGGGCGGACTCCCAATCGCAGGCTCCGTGCTGATTGCGCAGTATCGGGGTCGCGGCGACGAGCGGGCGATGAACCATGTCGCGGCCCAGACGCTGCTGATGGTGCTTGCGGTCTCGATTTTCTTGTCGACGGTGGGATACATCTTCAGCGAGCCGATCATGCGGTTCATGGGCGCTGAGCCGAACGTGCTGCCCGACGCGGTGAGCTTTCTGCGATACACGTTCATTGGCTTCATCTTCGTATTTGCATTCTTCGTGTACCAATCGCTGATGCGGGGATTGGGCGTCGTGCAGATGCCGATGTACATCGTGGCGCTGACGGTGCTCTTGAACTTTGCGCTCGATCCGTTTTTCATCTTCGGCTGGGGGCCTGTGCCGCCGCTGGGGGTGGCCGGCGCGGCGATGGCGACGCTCGCCACACAGGCTTTGGCGAGTGTGATCGGGTTCTGGCTGCTGTTTCGCGGGGCGCACGGGCTGAGTTTGCGGCTGGCGGATTTCCGGCCGGACTTTGCCGTGATTGCCCAGACCTTTCGTTTGGGTCTGCCGGCGTCGATCGAACAATGTACGCGGGCGCTCAACCTGACGATGATGACACTTCTGGTTGCCAGCTTCGGGACAGTGGTTGTGGCGGCGTTTGGCGTGGGCCTGCGGATTCTGACGTTCATCATTATCCCGGCGATGGGCCTGGCGATGGCCACCACGACGCTTGTGGGGCAGAACATGGGGGCCGGCAAGGTGAAGCGGGCCGAGCAGACGACGCTCGTGGCCAGCTTGATCTCGTTTTTTGTTCCGACCGTGGCGGGGGCAGTTTTGTTTTTGCTGGCCCAGCCGATCTCGGCGATCTTTGTCCCCAAGAGCGGCGCGGCGATTGAAGAGAGCGCGATGTTCATTCGGATTACGGCGTTTTCGTTCGGCTTGATCGGCTTGCAGCACGTGATCACCGGGGCGCTCCGCGGCGCGGGCGACACGATGGCGGCGATGATGCTGTCACTGATTTCCACCTGGGTGATTCTGTTTCCGTTGGCGTACGTGCTGTCGCGGCACACTTCGCTGGGCGCGCGGGGTATCTGGTGGTCGTATCCGATCTCGAACTTGATCTCGGCGATCATATCCGTGATCTGGTTTATGGGGGGCGACTGGAAGGACACGCGGCTCTTGGACCAGTTCCGACTGGAAGAGCAGGTGCGCGAAGAAACACAGATCGATGAAGGGATCGCGACGTGAGCGGGGTCGAGGGTTCGGGGTTGAGGCGTTTGTTGAGGTGGCCGCTCGCGCCACCCACTCGCTAAAGCGGGCTCGTCGGGGTTTTGCGCGCATTCTGAGGGGTCCCGATTGGCGGCGCAGAACTCTCTTGTTCTGCACCGCGCGGCGCGCGGATTCATCGATGGATAGTGGGTGTTTTCCATCTTGGTTGTTGCAATACTCGGTCGTTTATGGGTATGAAACGTCGGATTTGAAACTTTGAGTTCGCGGCGGGCGCGGAGTAAACACGGCGCGGAACATTGATTGACGCTAATGACGGCAAATACTCAACATCAGCGCTCGTTAACGAGGATTAGCGTTTCAATGTGTTTTTGCTTTGTGTCTTTTGTGTTCTCGGTGGTGAATTGATTTGGAAAAAAAAGAGGCGGCCGCCTCGCGGACGGACCGGCTGCGCAGGAGGGGACAGGGGCCGGAGGTCAGGGGTCAGGGGTGGACCTTCGGGCTGTTTCCTGTGTGCAGTTCGATCCACACCATCGCCGGTACTCGCGCTTACGGAGAGCGTCTGAAATCTGCTTGATTCGTATCCGACCTTGCAAGTATGCGATTTACCGTGGCTACCGTAGCAAGAATGCCTGCTCTACCGCATGTCGCGGTTTCGCCTCGCCAGCTCGGCGAGCGACACTTGCTGGGGCTGCGGCTTAATCGCGGGATCCATCAGTTACGGGCGGTTCCGGACACGCTTCGCCGAGTCAGCGGCGTTTGTGCGGGATTCTTCCTAGCACAAGCGGTGGCCCAATTTCAACGAAAAACTGGATGCTGGATTTGGATTCTGGATTGGGAAAAACACCTGAGTGGCCAAGAGTTGGGGATTGACTGAGTAGTCGAGAGCGGAGGGTCGAAGGTCGAGAGCCGGCATCATACGGCTGTCGGTTGGGGCAACCGGTGGTACTCGGTGGCTGCGCGCTCCGCTCCGCGTCGCGGCTAAACCAGTGTATTCCTGGCGTGGCGCTGGTGTAATTTGTGTAGGGGGAAGCACTTCGCCAATCGATTCATATTCCATATCCCCTTCGATCGCTACTTGGCAGGCTGGCAATCGTCGTTGGAGTCCGATCCGGCCGATTATAGGAGCATTCAGATCACCTTGGGGGCAGGGGCGACGGCAATGTTTCTTGGTCGCACCAATCGCACGATTACCGTTTAGGTTGCCAGTCTAAGTCGAGCACTCGATGCTGGCCTGGCTCATCGCGCGACCCATTTGCTGATCGTTGAGGGGGCAGAAAATGGTTGAGTGCCTAAAGGGCAGCCGGAACGGCTGCGCTCGCGCGCTGGGTTTGTTGTGCGCCTGGGTCGTTGCGGCTCAGGTCGGCAATTTGTTGGCCGAGGGATTGGCCACGGGCGATCCCTCGAAAAGCGGTGCCGCCGCCGACCGATTGATCAGCCCCGTGACGACCGATGCTGGCACGTCGGACGGCCGTGGCGACGCCGCGCGCAAGGGCGGTTGCGACGGCGACACACCGCGCGACAACGTCTGCGCGAGCCAGCTGATCGACAATGGCGAGCGCGGTTCGGCATGGTTCGGAGTCGACTACCTCGTTTGGCAGCTCGACGGCAACCGCATTGCGCCGCTCGTTACGGATGGACCCGCGACGACGCCACGGATCGATGTCGCCCAGCTCGATGATCCCGACACGGTGATACTTTTCGGGAACGGAGCCGCCAATGATGGTTGGGGCAGCGGTTTTCGTTTCTTTGGCGGATACTGGCTCGATTGCGGCCACGTGTGTGGCATCGGCGCCGACTATTTCCATGTCGGCGACGACGAAGATTTTGTCTCGCCTCAGGGCCCCAATCGGATCGTGGGCCGTCCGTTCTTCAATACGGAATCCGGCCAGAACGACTTGCAGATGATCTCTGCGCCCAACG
>DASYDU010000370.1:0-9343 GCA_036499445.1 Lacipirellulaceae bacterium | reverse complement strand
AGCTTGGGTTCAATCACCCGATGACGGGTGAGGCGGTGGATGTCATCGCGCCGGTGTCGACAGAATGGGATGCGCTCGATTTACCGAGCCTGCCACGAAGTGTATAGGATTTCTGTATGAGGACGGACAATTTCTCATTGCCGACCTGGAAAATTCTAGCTAGAATATAGCCAGAATGCGATATGACATCGTCATGGCGCCGGAAGCTGCCCGCGACTGGAAGCGTCTTGTAGGAAGAAATCGTGCGGAAGTGCGCGACATGATCGAGCGGCATCTCCGACATGAGCCGACGAAGATATCCAAGAGCCGCATCAAGCGGCTCCGCGGTTTGTCGCGACCGCAATATCGTCTTCGGGTTGGTGACGATGTACGAGTTTTTTACGACGTTGTGGATAAGACTGTTGAAATTCTCGCCGTGGTTTCCAAATCCGCGGCGGACGAATGGCTGGAAGGGTACGGTGAGCAAGGTGAAGAAGGTGGCACTGTCTGAAGTTAAGGACGACCTCTCTAAATATCTCCACTTAGCCGAGAACGAAGAGATCATAATCACGCGGCACGGCAAACCAGCCGGTGTCCTGGTCGGCTTTTCCTCGGAGGACGATTGGTTCGACTATCGACTAGAGTATGATCCACGATTTCTCAAGCGAATTGAAGCAGCCAGAGATAGTTTGCGCGCGGGAAAGAGGATTCGTTTGGAGGACGTCCGATAGCGCCGATGACAGTAACAGGCAACCGAATCCGAAAACGTCAATCGGACTTCGGCTTCTTCTTGCCCTTGCTGCCGCCTGAGGGCGACTTCGATTCGGATGCAGGTTTTGTGTCTGATTTTGTTTCCGATTTTGTCTCGGGCTTCGACTCGCTCTTGCCGTCGGACTTGGAATTGCTTTTCGATTCACTCGCCGGCTTGTCCTTCTCTGCGCCCTTTTTGTAGGAGTCGCTACGGTAGTCGGTCTGGTAGAAGCCGGAACCTTTGAAGACAACTGCCGCGCCGGTGCCGAATAGGCGGCGGAGCTTTTGCTTGCCACACTCGGGACACTTCTTTTTCACCGGTTCCGAGATCGACTGGAACAGCTCAAACGTGTGTCCGCAGGCGTCGCATTCGTAGTCGTAGGTGGGCATTGTTGAGCGGGGACCAGGGGCGGGGTGCCGGGAGTGAGGAACGTGGGACGAGCTGGCGCGAGCCGACCGATTGCCGGCCATTGTCGGTTAACCGGGCGGCGGGCCGGATGAGACGATGACTTGCGCTGGGCGAACCACGCGGTCGTGAAGCTTGTAACCTGCCTGCGTGACCATCGTGATGCTGCCCGCGGCGACGTCGGCCGAGGGTTGATGCAGGATCGCTTGATGAACGTGGGGGTCAAACGGCTTTCCGGCCGCCTCGATCAACTCACAACCATGTGAGCTCAAGACGGTCGCCAACTGCTGCCGCACAAGGCGGAAACCCTCCAGCAGCTTATCGGCCTCGCCTGCTTTTTCGGCCGCCTCGATTGCTCGGTCGACGTTATCGACGACCGGCAGCAGATCACGCAGCATGGGCAGAACGGCATACTTGCGCTCGTCGGCGATTTCTCGCGAGGTGCGGTTGCGGAGATTTTGCATCTCGGCGTTGAGCCGGAGCGCGCGGTCGTTTGCCGCCGCCAGCTCGGAGGCCAAGTCCGGCTCGCCGACGTCCGCCATGGCGGCGCCGAGCGCGTCGTCTGCCGCCGCGCCGGCCGCGTCATCAAAATCAGCCTGTTGTTCTTGTTTTGCCATGATGTTGTATTCGCTGGGTTAGTGATGCCCGCGTTTGTCACTTTCGGGCGTCTTCTTCCGCGGTAAAGTATTCCTTAAGCTTCTCGAAGAAGCCCTTGCGTTCCGGCGCCACGTGTTTGTGTTCGAGCTCGGCCAGATCGCGCAGGAGCGTTTTTTCCTCTTTGGATAGTTTCTTGGGGACCTCGATCATCACCTGCACCAAAAGATCGCCCAAGCCGCGACGTCGGGGATCTGGCATGCCTTTGCCACCCATGCGGAAGACGGCGCCCGACTGTGTGCCGGCGGGAATCTCGAGCTCGCCGCGGCCTTTGAGCGTCGGGACTTCGATCGTTGTACCCAGGGCCGCCTGGGCATAGGTGATGGGTATACGACAAACCAAATGCTGTCCGTCCCGCTCAAAGAGCGGATGGGCCAGCACCGAGATGAAACAGTAGCAGTCGCCGGGCGGGCCGCCGTTGGGGCTCGGCTCGCCTTGCCCCGTGATGCGGACCCGCATTTCGTCGTCGACGCCCGGTGGGATTTCTACCTCGGTCACAACCTTTTTCAGCTTCTGGCCTGTGCCGCGGCAAGTCGTGCAGGGATTTTTGATCGTCGAGCCTGCGCCATGACAGGCGGGGCACGTGGTCTGCATTCTCACAATGCCGGCCGACTGAATGACGCGGCCGTGTCCCCGGCAGTAGCCGCAGATTTCGCGCTTGCTGCCGGCGGCGGCACCCGTGCCTTTGCAGTCTTCACAGCGCTCGTGACGTTGAAACTCAACGGTCTTGGTGGCGCCGGCCGCCGCTTCATGGAGCGTCAGGGTGACGTCGCAGCGGACGTCGCGGCCCTTTTGCGGGCGATTGCGGCCGCCGCCGAAGATGTCGCCAAAGATATCGCCGAACGCGGAGAAGATGTCCTCCACGTCATGGAAGTGATGAGCGCCTCCGCGGCCGTTGACGCCCGCGTGACCGTAGCGATCGTAGCGCGAACGCTTCTCCGCGTCGTTGAGAATCTCAAAGGCCTCGGCCGCCTCCTTAAAGCGGTCGATCGCCTCCTGGTCGCCCGGATTTTTGTCCGGGTGGTACTTGATGGCGAGCCGACGATAGGCGGTGGCGATCTCGTTGCCTGCGGCGGTGCGAGACACTCCCAGCACTTCGTAGTAATCACGCTCGGTGGCCATGGCGCTCATGAGTATGCGGCAAATTCGTTAAAAGCTAAAAGCCCGGTTTATTCTCGATGCTAGTTGCTGGATGCTGGATACTCGATGCTTGAATACACCAAATCCAGCATCTAGTATCCTCTTCACCAATTCTTGCTCACAATATGCCAGTGGGCCACTCGGCGCGAAGCAAAGTGGCCCACTGTTAATGCTATTAAGTCGGTTGAACGTTAGCGGATGCTGCCGACGACCGCCTTCTTGTCCTCGTTCTTGGCGTCAAAATTGGTGATGAGGGCCTCGGTTGTGAGCATCAGTCCGGCGATGCTGGCCGCGTTGGTGAGCGCCGTCTTCACGACCTTCGTGGGGTCGAGGATGCCGGCCTTCATCATGTCGACATACTGGCCGGCATTGGCGTCGTAGCCGGTGTTGGTCGGCTTTTGGCTGACTTCGTCGGCCACAACACTCCCCGCCAGGCCGCAGTTGTTGACGATCTGCTTGAGCGGCGCATCCAGCACACCGAGAATAATGTTGATGCCAATTTTCTCATCGCCCTTCGCGCCGGAGCGAGCACCCTCGACGGCCTCGCGGCAGCGCAGCAGGGCCACGCCGCCACCGGGCAGAATGCCCTCTTCGACCGCCGCGCGGGTCGCATGGAGCGCATCCTCGACGCGGGCCTTCTTCTGTTTCATGTCGGCCTCACTCGAAGCGCCGACCGAGACAATCGCCACGCCGCCCGTAAGCTTGGCCAGCCGCTCTTGGAGCTTCTCGCGGTCGTAGTCGCTGGTCGTGTTTTCGATCGACTTGCGGATCTGATCGATCCGCTTCTTAACGTCCGCCGTGCTGCCGGCACCTTGGACGATCGTGGTGTTATCTTTGTCGATCGTAAGCTTCTTCGCGCGGCCAAGCTCGGCGAGTGTGACATTTTCAAGCTTCTTGCCCAGGTCTTCGCTGATCAGCGTCCCGCCGGTGAGCGTGGCGATATCGCCCATCATCGCTTTGCGGCGGTCGCCGAAGCCGGGAGCCTTCACGGCGCAAATGTTGAGAATGCCACGGAGCTTGTTGACCACCAGCGTCGCGAGCGCCTCGCCTTCGATGTCTTCGGCAATGATCAACAGCGGGCGGCCCTTTTGGATGACTTGTTCCAAGAGCGGCAAAAGGTCGCGGAGATTGCTGATCTTCTTCTCGTGCAGGAGGATGTAGGCGTCTTCGAGGGCGCACTCCATAGTCGCCGGCTGATTGATGAAGTACGGCGAGAGGTAGCCCTTGTCGAACTGCATGCCTTCGACCAGTTCGAGCGAGGTCTCCATGGTCTTGCCTTCTTCGACGGTGATCACGCCGTCTTTGCCGACCTTTTCCATGGCGTTGGCCAACAGATCGCCGATCACGCGATCGTTGTTGGCGCTAATTGCGCCGACATGAGCCACTTCTTCCTTGCTCGACACCTTTTTCGACATTTTGTCGAGATGCTCGACCGCGGCAGCCACAGCCTTCTCGATGCCGCGGCGGACGGCCATCGGGTTGCTGCCGGCCACGATGTTTCGCGTGCCCTCGCGGAGGATGGCGCGGGCCAGCACTGTGGCGGTCGTCGTGCCATCGCCGGCCAGCGTCGAGGTCTTGTCGGCGACCTCATGTACGAGCTTCGCGCCCATGTTCTCGAACGGATCTTCCAGCTCGATTTCTTTGCTGACGGTCACTCCGTCCTTGGTGACCGTCGGGCCGCCGAACGACTTGTTGATGATTACGTTGCGGCCGGTCGGGCCCATCGTCACGGCGACGGCATCGGCCAGCTTATCTACACCGGCGAGCATCTTGGCCCGGGCGGTGTCGTCGAATAGGAGTTGTTTTGCGGACACGAGTAGATTCCTGCTTTAAGTGTTTTGTGCTGTTGGTAAGGGGTTGGTCATTAGTCGTTGGTTGTAAATAGCTGCCAACGACCAATCTTCTAACACCCAACGACTAGGCGACGACCTTGGCCAGGATGTCGCTCTCGCGAAGGATCTTGAGTTCTTCGCCGTCGACTTCGACCTCGGAGCCGCCGTACTTGCCGTAGATCACTTCGTCGCCGACTTTTACGGAGAGCTCACCGCGGCTGCCGCTATCGAGCAGCTTGCCAGGACCGGCGGCCAGCACCTTGCCGCGCTGGGGCTTTTCCTTGGCGGCATCCGGCAGCACGATGCCGCCGGCGGTCATTTCCTCGGCTTCGAGCGGACGGACGACGACACGATCATCGAGCGGTCGGAGGTTTAACTTGGCCATGTGTTAGTTCCTTGATTCGTATTTGTTGAGTTTTGATTGACTGTTCGTGATTTGAGGCTTGTTGTTTCGCAATGAAGTCGAGAGTCGACGGTCGAGATCAGGCAGCTCTGGCACTCGACTCTTAGCTCTTGTCTCGCGACTCCTACATCATTCCAGGCATGCCGCCCATGCCACCCATTCCTCCCATGCCGCCGCCCATTCCGCCCATGCCACCCATGCCGTGGTCGTGACCGCCGCCGCCGGCTGGTTCTTCGTCCTTCGGAATTTCGGTGACGAGCGAATCGGTGGTGAGCAAGAGAGCCGCGACGCTCGCGCCATTGAGCAGCGCGGTCTTCACGACCTTGGCCGGATCGATGATGCCGGCGGCCATCAAGTCGCCGTATTCATCTTTGTCCGCGTTGTAGCCGTCGTTCTTGCCCTTCATCTGGCGGACGCGATTGACGACGACGTCGCCGTCGACGCCGGCATTTTCGGCGATGTATCGCAATGGACAGTGAAGTACGTTGGCGACAATCTCGGCGCCGTGCTTTTCATCGCCGGGAAAATCAACCTTCTTCAGCGACTTCTCGGCCCGCAGGAGGGCCACGCCGCCGCCAGCCACGACGCCCTCGGCCAACGCCGCATGAACGGCCGAGCGGGCATCGTCAAACAGGGCCTTTTTCTCTTTAAGCTCCGACTCGGTAGCGGCGCCGACTTTGATTTCGGCCACTCCGCCAGCCAGCTTGGCAAGCCGTTCTTGCAGTTTCTCGCGATCGTAATCGCTGTCGGTCGTGTCGATCTCGCGGCGAATCTGCTCGGCTCGGCCTGTGATCGCGTCCTTCTTGCCGCTGCCGCCGACGATCGTCGTGTTGTCGTTCGTGATGATCACGCGCTTGGCTTTGCCCAGATCCGAGATCTGCACCGCATCGAGCTTGATGCCGAGGTCCTTGAAGATGGCGGTCGCGCCGGTAAGGGTTGCAATGTCGCCGAGCATTGCCTTGCGGCGATCGCCGTAGCCGGGCGCCTTGACGGCACAGACTTGCAAGATGCCGCGAAGCTTGTTGACCACCAGCGTTGCGAGCGCTTCACCATCCACGTCTTCGGCAATAACGATCAGCGGTTTGCCGGCCTTCGAGATCGCTTCCAGAAGCGGAACCAAGTTCTTGGCATTCGAGATCTTTTCCTCGTAGATGAGAATCAATGGATTGTCGAACTCGACTTCCTGCTCATCCTGGTTGTTGACGAAATGGGGCGAGAGATAACCCCGGTCGAACTGCATGCCTTCGACGACTTCGACCGTGGTTTCGCTGCCCCGGCCCTCGTCGACGGTGATCACGCCGTCTTTGCCGACCTTGGTGAAGGCATCGGCCAAGACGCTGCCGATCGCAGGATCATTGTTGCCGGCGATAGCGGCGATCTGCTGCAGCCGCTTCTTGTCGCTGACGTCGATCGATTCGGCCTGCTTGTCAATGGCCTCGATCACGAGCGTAACGGCCTTGTTGATGCCACGGCTCAGTGCCATCGGGTCGGCCCCGGCGGCAATCATCTTCAGGCCTTCGCGGAACACGGCCTCGGCGATGACGGTCGCGGTCGTCGTGCCATCGCCAGCCACGTCGTTCGTTTTGCTGGCGGCTTCCTTGACCAACTGCGCGCCGAGGTTTTCGTAGGGATCATCGAGCTCGATGTCTTCGGCGACGGTCACTCCGTCTTTGGTTACTTTGGGCGATCCCCAGCCCTTGTCGAGCACGGCATTGCGGCCGCGAGGACCGAGCGTGCTGCGGACCGCACGGGCCAACTTGCTCACGCCGGCGGCAAGCGGCGCCCGGGCCTCTTCATCAAACACCATTTGTTTTGCTGCCACGCTGACTCTCCTTCAAGCGAATGGGATGCGAAGTGTATCGAGCTATTTGCGAATCGGAGGGTGACGTTCCTGCTGAGCCAAACTTGGCACCAGGTTCGGCGGACTTCGGCGAGCAGGAGCCCCGCCTTGTCTTTGCAGGACATCAAGATCTGCCAGTGGCCCGAAAGTGGCAGGCGCACCACCAGATTCAGCACTATGACGCAATCCTGGTGCCAAGATCAAGCGGCTAGCCACAAATAACGGCAGGAAAAGACGTTGTGGCGTTTGGAAGTCGCTCGCTTGAGATATGCGGGCGGGTGATTATGTCATTTTGGCAGCCCGGCAGCTCATCCATACCGGGCCATGACGCGGTCGACGATTCGCGGGAAGAAGCGGTTGGCAGTCGAGAGTAGGCGGGCTCGCCAATTGGGAATGATTTCGTGCCGGCCACGCTCGATCGCGCGGATCGTGGCGCGGGCGACGCGCTCCGGCGAAACCGGCGGCGATTCCTTCCAGGGCAGCTCGCCATGTTGTTCGATTAAGTGCTCGAAGAATTCGGTGTCCGTGGGGCCGGCTGCCACAACGAGCACATCAATCCCGAGCGGGGCGAATTCGGCTCGCAGGGCTTCGCTAAGTCCAGCGAGGGCGAACTTGCTGGCGCAGTACTCGCTTTTGTGTGGGCATGCCCGCTTACCTAGGACCGAGCCGATATTAACGACGATCGGCGTGCGACCCCGCCGCAACAGTGGCAGCGCCTCGCGAATCAATTCCACCGGCGCGAAGAAATTCGTCTCCATGATGGGTCGCAGCCGCCCGGGATCGGCGTCCGCGAAACGGCCGTGCGCGCTCGTGCCGGCGTTATTGATGAGGATGTCGAGGCCGCCAAGCATCTCTTGCGCGGCTACGACGGCGCGTTGGCGGTCGTCTGGATTAGTAACATCGCCGACGACTGCTTCGGCATGGCGGCCGAGCCGCGCAATCTCCTCGACGACCTCGGCCAGCCGGTCGCCGCGGCGGGCGAGCAGAATTTGATCCACGCCGGCACGTGCAAGCTCGAGGGTGAGCGCCCGGCCGATGCCGCTCGAAGCGCCCGTCACAAGCGCTCGTAGGCCATTTAGACGACGACGTGCCATGAGGAAATGCTAGGCCACGTCGCCCGCCACGTCATTAGGTGCCGGAGGAAGATTTGGTTCTTGAATGAAGCGCGGCAGCGGGGCGCGCGAAGCGCCATTTGCGGCGCCGTTGTGGTGTGAGACGCCGTTGGAGTGGGCGGCGCCGTTCGTCTTGCCATTTCCGTTGCCGTTGTGGTGGACTGCTTCGGGCCGGGGGCGAATCACGGCTTCTTCAGGTCGGATGCGGCCGACGTACTTCCGCGGCAGGCGGCAATGGATCGACACCCGTTCGCCGGTATAGGTGCGGCTGAGGATTTCGCCGTGCTGCGCCAAGTAAGCGAGTAGCCGGCCGTTGGCGACGTCCGTTTCCACGTCAACGTCCAAAAAGTGCTGCGTGAGTGAGTCGCTCACGGCGCCTGCCAAGCGCGAGAGCCCGAGACCGGTGCGCGCGCTGACCGCGATTGCCGACGGGTAGCGGAACTTGAGCCCTTCGAGCAGACCTGGCTCGCGGACGCGGTCAATCTGGTTGAGGACCAGGATCGTGTCCTTCTCGCGAATGCCAAGCTCGTCGAGCACGCCGTAAACCGACGCAATCTGCTGCAAGGCAGCGGGATTGCTCGCGTCGGCCACGTGCAGCAAAAGGTCTGCCTGGCGGGCTTCTTCCAGCGTCGCCTTGAAGCTGGCGATCAAGCGGTGAGGCAAATCGCGAATGAAGCCGACGGTATCGCTCAACAGGACCGGTCCCCAATCGGGAAGCTGCCAGCGGCGAGTCCGCGTGTCGAGCGTGGCGAAGAGCTTGTCCTCGGCCACCTCGTCTGCGCCGGTCAGTGTGTTGAGCAGCGTGCTTTTACCGGCGTTGGTGTAGCCGACCAGCGAGACGGTCATCCGGTCGGCGCGGGCGGCGACTTCGCGTTCTTTGCGGCGGAGAACTTTGTCCAGGTCGCTGCGCAGTTCGACGATTCGCCGCTCGACGAGCCGGCGGTCAGTTTCTAGTTGCTTTTCGCCAGGGCCGCGCATACCAACGCCGGCTTTGATCCGAGACAAGTGAGTCCACATCCGCTTGAGTCTTGGCAGCGCATATTCAAGCTGAGCCAATTCGACAGCGAGCCGGGCCTCATGAGTTTGGGCCCGCGTCGAAAAGATATCGAGGATCACCTCAGTGCGATCGAGCACCTTGATTTCGAGCGCCTGTTCCAGGTTGCGAATCTGGGCCGGCGAAAGATCATTGTCGAAGACGACGGCGTCGGCGTCCGTGGCCCGCACCAT
>DASYDU010000369.1:0-32919 GCA_036499445.1 Lacipirellulaceae bacterium | reverse complement strand
TTGCATTCTGTGTTGGAATCTTTGCTATCGCCGGTGCCGTCTCAGCGCAGACGCTGCGCGTCGCTGCATACAATGTCGATGCAGATACGCCCAGCGGTGGCGGGCCTGACGCTGGCCCAGGACTTACGACGGTACTACAGGCCATCGGCAACGCGCATCTGGCCGGCCACACGCAGCCCCTCGACGTGCTGGCCCTGGAGGAGCTCTATGGCGACCCGACAGTAACGATGGGCTTCATCGTCGATCAATTGAACGGCATCTACGGACCCGGTACCTATGCGTACGATGCGACGCCCGACTTGACCAATGGCAATTTTCTCACCGGCAATGGCCCCAGCGGCCTTGTCTACAACACGCACTCGGTCCAAGTCTTGGGCGCGACATATATCGGTACCGCAAGCGGCACTGGCGCCCCGCGAGCACCGATGCGGTACACGCTCGCACCAATCGGGTACAACGACCACTCTGCAGACTTCACGATCTACGTCAGCCATGCGAAGGCGAATTCGGGCAGCGGCGATAATGTGGGGCGCCGGAATTTTGAGGCCGTTGAGATTCGCGATGATGCGGCGACGCTTGGTGCCAATGCGCATATCATCTATTCCGGCGACCTGAATATCCTGAGTAGCAGCGAAGCGGCCTATAAGACGCTAATTTCGTCGACGGTTGATGCCGGCGTCGGGAAAGCCGTCGACACTCTCAATCCCACGAACAATTGGAACACCTCTCCATCATTGAGCAAACTTTACACCGAATCGGCCGATTCACTGAGCGCACGTTTCGACTTTCAATTGGTAACCAGTCCCATGCTCATTCAGCCGGGAATGCAGCTCGTGCCCAATACACTCGGGGCGTTTGGAAACAATGGCACCGTGTCAGACGTGAGCGATCCGAGCACTACCAATACGGCGCTAGCCGATCTGGGAGTGTCGCCCTACACGCCCGCGTACCGAACTTTGGTGCTGAATGACTTGGTCAACACGACCGATCATCTTCCGATCGTGGCCGACTACAGCTTTGCCTCGGCGGTCGGTATTCCCGGCGACTACGATCACAGCGGCCTGGTCGACACCGCCGACTACAATCTTTGGAAGATCGCGTTTGGGTCCACCACCAGTCTGGCCGCCGACGGAAATCACGATGGCACCGTGAACGCGACCGACTATATCATCTGGCGCGACCACCTCGGGACTCATACACCGGGAGCAGGCGCCGGCGCATTAGCCGCCGTGCCTGAGCCCAGTTCCGTCCTGCTGCTCATCCTGGGCGGCTGTCTCGCCGGGCTAGTGGCCGGTAAACTGAGGGGATGAATCCTAGCCGAGTGCCATCGGTCGAACTCCCCTCCGCGACCGTTGATCTCGATCGCCGCCGACGCTGCGGCTTTCCCGAGGTAGTCTACGGCCCCGGAAAGACTGTCGAGCAACTCGGTGAAATCGTCGCCGCTCTTGACGCGCATGGCGAGGATGTGCTCGTCACACGAGTCAGCCTTGAGCAAGCGGCCGGACTGGTCGCGGCGTTTCCACAGGGTCGGCATAACGCCGTCGGTCGGACGTTTCGGCTGGCGAAGATGCGGTCGAGCGACAAATCTGTGATCAAATCGTCGCCAGCCGCGCATGTCGCGGTGATCTCGGCCGGCACAAGCGACCTGCCGGTTGCGGAAGAAGCCCGCGAGACACTCGAATGGATGGGCGTGCGGGTGACGCTGATCCAAGACGTCGGCGTGGCCGGGCCGCACCGGCTGCCTGACCGGCTCGCCGAGTTCGAGGACGCCGATGCGATCGTGGTGGTCGCCGGCATGGAGGGCGCCCTGCCGAGCGTCGTCGGCGGTTATGTCCCCTGCCCCGTGATCGCTGTGCCGACAAGCGTTGGCTACGGCACTAACCTCGGCGGCATCGCCCCGCTCCTCTCGATGCTCAACAGCTGTGCGAGCAACGTGACGGTCGTAAACATCGACGCCGGTTTCAAAGCCGGCTATGTCGCCGGCCTGATCGCGACGCGGCGGCACGAAAAACAGCGTGACCAAAAATGACCATTGAAGATGTGACGACCAGTCCGCTGCCCCGCCTCGCCCCGCGCCGGCCGGAGAGCCATAAAGGCGATTTTGGCCGAGCGCTCTTGATCGGTGGCTCGCGAGGCATGAGCGGCGCGATCACGCTCTCCGGCCTGGCGACACTGCGCGGCGGAGCGGGCCTCATCACATTGGCGGTGCCGCGGACCATTCAAGACATCGTCTCCGGCTTCAATCCGTCTTTCATGACGCACGCCCTATCAGACAACGGCGAGCAGATCGACCGTCGGGCGGCCAAAGACGTGATTGCGCTGGCAGAGAGCGCGACCGTGGCGGCTCTTGGCCCCGGCCTCGGGCGTTCGGCCGCGCTCATGGAATTCGTTGCCGCGCTTTATAGCTCGATCGCTCGGCCGATGGTCGTCGATGCCGACGCGCTCGTGGCGCTTTCTTCGCGGCCGGACGCGTTTTCGCAGCCCGGCGGCCTGCGCGTGCTGACGCCGCATCCGGGCGAATTTGCGCGCCTCGCCGGACGAACCATGCCGGATGCCAAAAAGTTGGCCGCAGGCAACGATGGCGATCGAGTGGGCGCCGCTGCGGAGCTCGCCCAGCGCGATTCGACGGCGCGTACGATCGTCGTTCTGAAAGGTCATCGCACAGTGATCACCGACGGCAAGCGAGCCGCGCTGAATTCGACCGGCAATCCCGGCATGGCCACCGGTGGCAGCGGCGACGTGCTGACCGGCGTGATCACGGCTCTGCTCTGCCAGGGATTAGAGCCGTTCGACGCAGCCCGCCTCGGCGTCCACATCCACGGCTTGGCCGGCGACCTCGCGGCGGAAAAGCTGGGGCAGGTATCGCTCATCTCCAGCGACCTCATCGATTTCTTGCCCGCCGCGTTCCGATCTGCCTCGCATCCCTGACCCCCGACCCCTCCGCATGCACATCATCCGTCAGCTTGTCGAACTTCCGAATGCCGCCCGCGGCGGCGCGGTATCGATCGGCAATTTCGACGGCGTCCACTTGGGCCATGCGGCGATTGTGCGGCGGCTGTTGGAGCGGGCAGCGGCCGTGGGCGGCTCGGCGATTGTGTTCACTTTTGATCCCCATCCAGTCAGGCTCTTACGCCCCGACCAATGTCCGCCGCCGCTTACATGGACGGAGCGCAAGGCCGAGCTGCTCGCTGCGCTGGGTGTCGATTGGGTTGTCGCCTATCCGACCGACGAGGCGCTCCTCAGCCTGTCGGCCCAAGAGTTCTTCGACCGGATTGTCCGCGACGAGCTCTCTGCCCGCGCCCTGGTGGAAGGACCGAATTTTTATTTTGGCCATAATCGCGAGGGAACGATCGAGCGCCTCCATGAATTGACCACCGCGGCCGGCATAACACTCGATGTCGTGCCGCCGGTCCAGGTCGACGGCGAGCTCGTCTCCAGCTCGCGCGTGCGGGCATTGTTGGCCGCTGGCCAGGTCGAGAACGCGGCGAAGTTGTTGGGCGTGCCGTACCGAATACGCGGCATGGTAACGCACGGCGCCGGCCGTGGGGCGAAGATCGGTTTTCCAACCGCCAATCTGGCCGCGATCGAGACGTTGCTCCCCGCGCAAGGCGTGTATGCTGGCCGAGCCTGGGCCGCCGGTCAAAGTTGGTCGGCCGCGATGAATCTCGGCCCCAGTCCGACCTTTGGCGACGCGAATGTCCGCCTTGAGGTCCATCTGATCGATCGCCAGGAGCCGCTCTACGGCCAACCATTGGAGGTTGACTTCCTGGCCCGGTTACGCGACATTCGGCCGTTCCCCTCGCCCGACGCGCTCGCAAAGCAATTGGCCAGCGACGTTGCCGAGGCGAAACGTTTCAATTCGACAAATCCTGTTTGATAACTGCGCGTCGCGTCCGTTTTTTTGCAGCCCCAAGCCCAGGCCACAGCCCCGTGCCCTTAGACTGGCGACCGTTCGTCGAACTCGTGAAGCGGCACGAATCGTTCGTGCTCACCAGCCACATGCGCCCCGATTGCGACGCACTCGGCAGCGAGCTCGCTCTGGCTTACGCGCTGCGGTCGCTCGGCAAGCAGGTGCGGATTGTTAATGGCGATGCAGTGCCGCCGCATATCGCTTTCATCGATCCGCATCATGATGTCGAGGTGCTCGTTCGCGACGTCCGGGCCGACGAATTGAAACCCGACGTCCATATCGTGCTCGACACCAGCGCCTGGAATCAGCTCGGTCCAATGGCGGACGTGGTTCGCAAATCGTCTGCGCTCAAGGTCGTCGTCGATCACCATGTTAGCGGAGATGAAATGAGCGCCGAGGTCTACAAAGAAACGGCCTCCGAGGCAACCGGCCGGCTCGTTCTGGAAATCATCGACGCGCTTCGCGTGCCGGTATCCGCCGACATGGCCATGGTTCTGTTCGCAGCCATCGCCACGGACACCGGCTGGTTTCGCTTCGCCTCGGTCACGGCCGCGACCTATGCGGCGGCCGGACGACTCGTTTACTCCGGCGCGCGTCCGAAGGAAATCTTTGCCGCTTTGTACGAGCGGAACAGCATTGCCCGGCTCAAACTGCAGGGCCGAATCTTGACCAGTGTCAAAACCGATTGCGGCGGCCGGCTAATTTACAGCTCGGCCACGCCCACGGATTTGGCCGAGACCGGCGCCGAGGCCACCGACACGGAAGATGTTGTGAACCGGCTCTTGGGAGTGGCGGGCGTCGAGGTCGCATTGCTCTTTCTCGAGCTTGGTCCGCAGGAAACCAAGGTCAGCCTGAGGAGCCGCACCGGCTTTGACGTCCGCGCCGTCGCTGCGACATTTGGCGGCGGCGGACACACCGCGGCGTCCGGTGTGCGTTATCCCGGGCCGCTAGCCGCGGCCGTGGCAGCTGTGGTTGACGCCATGCGCAAAGCGTTGGGATAATCGACGCCGCGATGTGGCGCAGAGCGCGCAACGGAGGTGCGTGATGAATCGATCCGGGGATATCAAACGCACGGCGTCGCCGTCCGATTCGCATCATCGCCGCTCGTTTCTTTCGAGCATCGGAGCTGTTCTCTTCGGTAGTGTGGCGGCGGTCTTTCCGCTGGCGGCCGGCTGGGGCGTCCTCGTTGATCCGCTGCGCCGACAGCGTCCAGAAAAAGCTGGTGGTCATGGCGCAGTTGCGGATCCCAAGTTCGTCCGCGTTGGCCTCTTGGCGATGCTGCCCGATGACGGCCTGCCTCGCCAATTCGCCGTCATGGAAGACTCCGTCGATGCTTGGACGCGAATTCCGGGCCAGCGTGTCGGCACCATGTTCTTATGCCGCACCACATCGGACAAGGGGCCGGTCGTGACCGCGTTTTCGAGCACTTGCCCCCACTTGGGCTGCGCGGTCGACTTCAACGCGGCCGCGAACCAATTCGAATGCCCTTGCCACAAAAGTGCCTTCGCGAAGGACGGCGATAAGCTCTATGGCCCAACGCTCCGCGGTCTCGATCCGCTCCCGGTCAAACTAGTCGACAGCAACGGCCAACAGGAAATCTGGGTTGCGTACGAGCGGTTTCGCACCGGCGTGGCGGAAAGGATCCCGCTCGCATGAGCCGGCTCGCGAATTGGTTCGACGACCGCACCGGCTATCGCGCTTTCGTTCACGAAGCGCTCTACGAACGAATTCCCGGCGGGGCTCGCTGGCGCTATGTCTGGGGCAGCACCCTCGCGTTCGCCTTCTTCGTCCAGGTCGTTACCGGCCTGATTCTTTGGTCCGCCTACAGCCCGAGCGCACAGACGGCGTGGGAGAGCGTCTACTTCATCCAGTACCGCATGACGGGCGGCTGGCTGCTACGCGGCGTGCACCATTACATGGCCCAGGCGATGGTCGTCCTGCTGGCGATCCACTTCGTTCAAGTCGTCGTCGACGGCGCCTATCGCGCCCCGCGCGAGATTAATTTTTGGATCGGCCTGGCGCTGCTCAAACTCGTGCTGGCGCTCGCGCTCACCGGTTATTTGCTCCCCTGGGATGAAAAGGGTTACTGGGCAACCAAGGTGGCGACGAACATGGTGGCGCTCGTGCCGCTCGTCGGCCCGGCTATCCAGCGCCTGCTCGTCGGCGGCACGGAATACGGCCATCACACGCTCACCCGATTCTTCGCGCTCCACGCCGGCGTGCTGCCCGGGCTGCTCACGCTGTTCTTGGTGCTGCATGTCGCGCTCTTTCGGCGGCACGGCATCAAGGCCCGCGAACCGTACCGCAAGCTGGAAACCACGTTCTGGCCTGAGCAAGTGCTGCGCGATGCGGTGGCCTGCCTGGCTGTGACGCTGGTCGTGATGCTGCTTGTCCTGCAACACTATCCGACCGCGCGCGCCGAAGAGCCGCTCGCCGGCCAACTGGGTGCGGAGCTGACAGCGCCCGCCGATCCCGCCGACAACTATTCCGCCGCGCGACCAGAGACGTACTTTCTGTTTCTATTTCAGACACTCAAGTATTTGGAAAATTTTCCACCCATCGCGGGTGCGATTGCCGTACCAGCCCTGGTGATGCTGTCGCTGGTTTTGATGCCGATCGTCGGCCGCTGGGAACTGGGACATCGTTTCAATGTCGTTTGGACATTCACGCTGCTGATCGGCGCCTGTGTGCTGACTGCTCTAGCGCTCCATGACGACTACAACGGCAAGACGGACGAATCGCGACACTTCCTCACAGCCGTAGCAGACGCAAATGCGAAGGCCGAACGAGCCGTCGAATTGGCCGGCTCACCAACCGGTATCCCGCCTACCGGCGAACTGGGGATGCTTCGCGCCGATCCAAAGACTCAAGGGCCAAAACTGTTTCGCCAAAACTGTGCGGCCTGCCACAGCCATGCGGCGCCCACGGGAACCAAACATCAGTCGCTCGACGATATTGTCGCGACAAAGCCTACGGCCTCGAACCTTGAAGGTTTCGGCACGCCCGATTGGATCAAAGGCATCCTCGATCCAGAAAAAATTGCCGGCCCAGACTATTTTGGCAACACATCGCACAAAGACGGCGACATGGTCGACTTCGTGCGTGAGCACATCGGCGAGGCCGGCAAGAAGCTGCATGGCGACGAGCTGAAAAGTTTTCAGCACAAAGTCGAAAGCGTCGCCATCGCGCTCGCCAGCGAAAGCGGTGTATCTCGTAACCGGCTCCCTGGCGATCCTGATCGTATTGCCGCAGGTCGCAAAGCAATCGTCAACGACTTCAAATGCGTCGAATGCCACAAATTCCACGAAGACGGCATGCTCGGCAATGCACCCGATCTCACCGGTTACGCCTCGCACGACTGGCTCACGGCCTTCATCAGCAATCCGTCGCACGAACGATTCTACGGCGACAACAACGATCGGATGCCGGCCTTCGCGGCCCAAGCTGACAACCCAGCCGCCAACCGCCTCAGCCCGGAAGAATTGCGGATGCTGGTCGATTGGCTTCGCGGCGATTGGTATCGACCGGGAGAGACCCCGAACACATCGGCGCATTAGCGCTGCGCACCCCCGCTTCTCGCCGTTCAATTCTGCCGAATCGTTGCAGTTTCACATCGCCGTTTGCCGATGTCAGAAGCGCGACCGTTCGCTCGTCGGCGGATATCGTACCTGCTGGCGGTGCTAGCAATTGGTCGACGTAACTCGGTCTCTCTCTTCTTCGAATACGCCCATGTGGTGCAGTAATTGCCAACAGGATGTGGCGGCCATTGGCCAACCGGGCACGAACAAATGCGTCTGCACGCGCTGCCAGCGGGTGTTGCGCCCGCCGCACGCGGTGCAAATCTGCGAGGCCGGCATCGCGCTTGATGAGCATCCCACATGGATCGCGGCGGCCGTAGTGCCCGCCGCCACCTCGCCGCCTTTTGAAATCGACGACTGGGACTTGCGGCGTCGCAATCGTGAGCTGGGCCGAAAGCTGCGTCACGACTTGGGACGCCCGCGGCCGCGTTCGGCCACGACGACCAGCTCGGCTTCGAACCTTGCCCCGCCGGAAAATCTGTTTGACGAGCTGCAGCAAGTCACCGCGCCATCGCTCTTTACACCGACCGAAGCGGACCTATCGCGACGCCCGCGACCATCGCGGCGACCCGAAGGCGGCCAGTTCATGGCCTGGGTCACGGCATTTTGCGGAGCCGGCATTCTCGGCGCTGGGTTGGGCAAGCTCAGCTGGTCACTCTCGTCCGGTCGCAACGACGACTGGAACATCGCCGTCGGCCTGACACTTATGGGTCAGGGCCTTTTGATTTTCGGCTTGGTCCTGATCGCGGCCCGCCTCTGGCGCAACAGCCGCTACGCCAGCAGCAAACTGATCGACGTGCATACGCAGCTCGGCCAGCTGCAGCACACGACCGACGCGCTCACGGCGATGCGCTCCGGCGCGCCCGCCTTCTACGCCGAGCTCGTCCGCGGCGCCAGCCCGCAGATGCTACTGGCGAATCTCAAGGGTCAACTCGACCAACTCGCCACGCGAATCGGTGGCGACTTATAGGCAAACGTGTCGTGGATGCAATCGGCTCTGACAAGATATCAGGCGATTCACGCGTCATTTCTGCTTGCTTCGACAACGCGGCGGCGGCTATCCTAGAATGACCGGAGTCCGACCATGCAATATAAAATCCCGCTGGTACTAGCGCCTCAAGCAGAAGGCGGGTTTACCGTCACATCGCCCATTCTGCCGGAGCTGCTCACCGAAGGCGACACCGCCGAGGAAGCTCTCGCGAACGTGAAGGATGCGTTGGCTGCCGTCGTAGAAATATATCAAGATCTCGGCCGCACTTTGCCAAGCAATTCGCAGGTGCTAGACCTGACTGCGCCGTTGTCGTTTGAAACGGTCGTCACTACGCCATGAAGTATCGCGAGGTCGCGCGCAAACTGGCGGCAATGGGTTGCCAGGAATTGCCTCGCAAAGGCGGCGGCTCGCACCGCAAGTGGTTCAATCCAGCGACGCAGCAGGCAACCGTCGTTCCCGATTGGGGCGGACAAGATTTGAAACTTGGCACTACTCGCGGAGTCGTCCGACAATTGGGTCTCGACTGGCAGCAATTTCAACAGACGTAGCTTATCCCTCCACGCGCCGCGCAACCTCTTCCACCACGTCCGCGCCCTTCACGCGCCGCTGCTCGAGCGTGTCGCGATCGCGGATCGTCACGGTGCCGTCCGTGAGGGTTTGTCCGTCGATGGTGATGCAAAACGGCGTGCCCGCCTCGTCCTGCCTGCGATAACGCCGCCCAACCGCCCCCTTCTCGTCGTAAAACACGACAAACCGCTTCTTGAGTGCCGTGTAAATCTCCTGCGCTGCCTCCGGCATGCCGTCTTTTTTCACCAGCGGAAACACGGCCGCCTTCACGGGCGCAATTCGCGGATGAAACTTCATCACCGTCCGAGTCTGCATGTCGCCCTTGTCGTCCGGCGCTTGGTCCTCATGATACGCTTCACAGAGAAACGCCAGCGTCGCCCGGTCGGCCCCGGCCGCGGGCTCGATCACGTGCGGGGTGAAGCGCTCGTTAGTTACATCGTCGCGATACGTTAGATCGCGACCGCTGCCTTTGTAAAGTGGCTTCCCCTCCGCGTCCAATTGGACCGTGAGCGGGCATGATTTCGGATCGAGCTTACCTTCCATGTGGCTACGCAGATCGAAATCGCCACGATGGGCAATCCCTTCGAGCTCGCCGAACTCGCCCGGCGCGAGAAACGGAAACGCATACTCGATGTCACCGGTGCCAGTCGAGTAATGACTCAGCTCGTCCGCCGCATGATCGCGCAGCCGCAGGCGGTCGCTGGCGAGCCCGAGGCCGATATACCACGCCATCCGCCGGTCGCGCCAATACTCATACCATTTCCGCGAGCTCGACGGATGGCAAAAGAATTCCATCTCCATTTGCTCAAACTCGCGCGAGCGGTACGTGAAATTCCGCGGCGTTATTTCATTGCGAAAGCTCTTGCCGACCTGGGCGATCCCGAACGGGACCTTCACGCGCGTACTGTCGGTCACATTCTTGAAATTGACGAAGATTCCTTGAGCCGTTTCCGGCCGGAGGAATGCGGCGTCTGCTTCCGTCCCCATCGCCCCGACAATCGTCTTGAACATCAGATTGAACTCGCGCGGCTCGGTTAGTTGACACTGCTCGAACTCACCCGGATGCCGGCTAGGTTTCTTGGGGCACTCGGCCGACTGCAAATGGTCGGCCCTCCAACGCCCTTGGCACGTTTTGCAATCCACCATCATGTCGCAAAACAAATCGTAGTGCCCGCTCACCTTCCAAACCTGCGGGTGCATCACGATCGAACAGTCGAGACCGACCATTTCAAACGTCGATGGCGCGCCGGCCAGCTTCGCGAGCTCGTTGTGTCCGGTGACCATGTCCCGCCACCAGGCGTCTTTGACATTTCGCTTGAGCTCGACCCCCAGCGGACCATAATCCCAGAAGCCGTTGAGGCCGCCGTATATTTCGCTCGACTGAAATAGAAACCCTCGCCGTCGGCAGAGGGCGACCAGCTTGTCCATGTCCATGAGGTATTACTGCCGCTTCTGATGTTGATACCGGTTGATTCGCGTGAAGCACGGCATTTTACTGCCCTTCGCCGTGCAGCGTCTACCGCAGCAGCTTGCCACTAGGCCGAGCGAATTCGCCACGCAAGAATATCAAGCTCGGGCACGATGTCGAGTTTATCGATTTGTGCACAGTCAACGAGGTCACGATCCATACCGATGGAAAGCACATTGCGGCCTCCGGACGTGTCTCGCAATTCGACGGACAAATGCTTGGTTACCGTTCGCCCCGCAGCGCGGGCCGCCTCGCACGTCCGTCGCCAATCGAGTCGAACCTCCGCGGCCGCATCATTTTGCTTGCCAACACTCTCGTCGGAGAAACAGATCGCATCGACCATCGCACCGGCCACGAGCAAGTCTTCGCGCGTAAATTCTCCGTCCGTCCCGGCGCAAAGAATATCAATTCGCGGCTCACTACGAACAGACTCCGCCACTGCCGAGAGGTTCACAAATGCGCCCACCACCACGCGCCGAGCCAGACGGGCGTGATTGAGTGCGCGTGTGCCGTTCGTGGTGGTTAAGAAAACCCGCCGACCGGCCACTGCTTCTCGCGTGTACTCGGCCGGCGAATTCCCCAGATCGAAGCCCTCAATTCGCCGGCCGCCCCGCTCGCCGCCTAGCACGATTCGGTCACGATCAGGTGCCGTCGCGGCGGCCGCCCGCGCCTCGTCAATTTCCAAAAACGGCACAACTTCCGTCGCACCAGATACAATCGCCTGACAAATCGTCGTCGATGCCCGCAGCAGATCAATCACCACCACCGTGCTGCCGACGAGCGCACTTTCCGCCACGTGGTTCGGTAATGGGTGGACATCAAGCCGTCGATCGTGCATGGTGGACTCCGGATTGCGGTTCTCATTGTGGTGCAATCAATGCCATGCGACTAGACCGCGATAGCAGCACACCGCCGTCCGGCACTTAACGCTTGACTCTCGACCCTCGCCATGCCCGTCGACAAATCCGCCGATCGCGTCCGCCGGATGTTCGGCCAAATCGCCGGCCGCTACGACCTATTGAATCGCCTCCTGTCGCTGGGAATCGACCACTATTGGCGCTGGCAAACTGTCCGTCAGGTGCCGCCGCGGGGCGAGTTGCCGATCCTCGATTTGTGCACGGGAACGGGCGACCTGGCATTTGCTTACGATCGCGCCGCCGACCGGCGTTTGAATATCGTCGGCGCCGACTTCTGTCACGAAATGCTCGAAGTCGGCCGCCGCAAGGCTGCCGCCGCCGGCGCGGAAAGCCGAATCACGTTTCTGGAAGCCGATGCCCAGGCCTTACCGCTGCCGACGGGTGCGTTTCAGATCGTCGCGGTCGCCTTCGGGCTGCGGAACGTCGCCGACACCGACCGCGGTTTGGCCGAGATGGTTCGCGTGGCCGCGCCCGCCGGACGCGTGGCCGTCCTCGAATTCTCCTCGCCGACCCGTGAACCCTTTCGTAGCGTCTACGGTTGGTATTTTCGCAACGTCCTGCCGCGGATCGGCCAATGGATCGCCCACAATTCGACGAGCGCCTACGAGTACCTGCCGGCGAGCGTCGGCGAATTCCCGCAAGGAGAAGCCCTGGCCACGAAGATGCGCGCGGCGGGTCTCGACGAAGTCCGCTGCTATCCGCTCACTTTGGGCGTAGCTACACTTTATGTGGGGAAAAAAGCGGTTAGCTCTTAGCCATTCGCTGTAAGTCCGATGTTGCAACGCTTGGCTAACAGCTAAAGCTAACGGCAAGAGCTGCTCATGAAGAATCCCATTTGTATTGGCGTGACAGGAGCCAGCGGCGCGATCTATGCGATCCGCCTGCTCGAAGTCCTGTGCGCTTCGGGTCGCGACGTGCATCTCTCGATCAGCCCATCTGGCGCGGACGTGATTCGGCAAGAGCTCAACTTGAACATTGACCTCGACGATTTTCGCCCGGAGTGTCTCCTACTTGGCGACACAGCCAGTCCAGCGGAAAGCCGGCTGCCACTTTTGCAGCCGAGTGCTGGCACGGCCGCGCGAGAGAACGACGCGGCCCGCGCCGCGATCGGCCGACCGGGTCGGCTCAGCTACTATCACTGGCAAGACTTCATGGCTCCCATGGCCAGCGGCTCGTTCCTGACGTCCGGCATGGTAATCTGTCCTTGCAGCGGCACCACTCTCAGCGCCGTGGCGGCTGGCGCAGCCGGCAATCTGATCCAACGCGCGGCCGAAGTCCACTTGAAGGAGCGGCGGCCGCTCGTGCTCGTGCCCCGCGAGACACCTCTCTCACTTACCCACATCGACAACATGCGGCGCGTCACCGAGGCCGGCGCGATCGTGCTTCCCGCCTCCCCCGGCTGGTACCACGGCGTGACCGCGATCCGCGACCTGGTCGATTTTGTTGTCGCGCGGATCTGCGATCAGCTCGGCGTGGAGGACGCTCTCACCAAACGTTGGGGAACGGAATAATTGCGGATCTCGGATTGCGGGCTGCGGATTCCGTTTCGGAAGAATCCGAAATCCGAAATCCGAAATCCGAAATCGCGATGCTCACGACCATTCGCCAACTGCTGGAACTAATCCGCTTCAGCCACACGGTTTTTGCACTGCCGTTCGCGATGCTTGCGGCCGTGATGGCTTGGACCCTCGGCGCGCGAGCTGAGCCGCCGCATGAATGGCGCTGGCAGGAATTGGCCGGCATCGTGGTTTGCATGGTCACCGCCCGTAGCGCCGCGATGGCCCTCAATCGTCTCGCCGATCGCAAGCTCGACGAGGCAAATCCGCGTACTGCGGGCCGCCATTTGCCCGCAGGTCTCGTGAGCGTCGCCCGCGTGCGAGCGTTCGTGGCCGCCAACATGGCTCTGTTCGTCCTCGGAACGCTCCTGTTCCTGCCGAATCGGCTGCCCCTTTCCCTCGCGGTGCCCGTGCTAGGAATTCTGTGGGGTTACAGCTATGCGAAGCGCTTTACGGCACTGGCCCATTTTTGGCTTGGCGCGGCCCTCGGCCTCTCGCCCGTGGCGGCCTGGGTCGCGATCCGCGGCGACATGGTCCTCGCCCGCCCCGCCGATTTGCTGCCGGCGATTGTGCTCGGGGCCGCCGTGGCGGCCTGGGTCGCCGGGTTCGACATCATCTACGCCTGCCAGGACTACAACGCCGATCGCCAAGCCGGCCTCCACAGCGTCCCCGTGCGGCTAGGAATCGCCCGTTCGCTGCGACTGGCTGCTCTCTGCCACGCGGCCACGGTGGCCCTGCTGGCAGTCCTGCCGCTCGTCTATCCGCTGCTGGGCTGGATTTACTGGGCCGGCATCGCCGCTGTGGCCGCCCTTTTATTCTACGAGCATCTCCTGGTCCGGCCCGCCGACCTCTCGCGCGTCAACAAAGCGTTTTTCCACGTCAATGCCGTGATCAGCCTGGGACTGTTTACGGTTGGCACTTTAGACCTGTACCTCACGCCCAGATGAGCGCTCCCGCTCTCCCTGTCACATGCCACCTGCATCCTGTATCCTGCAACGATGCTCCGCACCTCAAGCTCCATCCTGAAGCCAATCCGCGACAAGGTCGAAGCCGGCCAGCGGCTCACGCTCGACGACGGGCTGGTGCTCGAGCGGCCCGACGTCCCACTCCCCGAATTGGGCGAGCTCGCCAATCTGGTTCGCGAGCGGAAAAACGGCAATGCCGCCTACTACAACATCAACACGCACCTGAATCCGACCAACGTCTGCGTCTATCGTTGCGTGTTTTGCGCGTTTCGCTCCGACTTGCGCGAGGCCAAGGGCTACGCCATGACCGACGAGCAGATTCTCGCCCGCGGCGCCGAAGCCACCGAGGCTGGCTGCACCGAGATGCACATCGTCGGCGGCCTTCACCATCAGCGAAAGTACGAGTGGTATCTCAATTTGATCCACATTCTGCACGAAGAGTACCCCGAGCTGCACCTCAAAGCTTGGACGCCCGTCGAAATCGACTGGTTCTGCCGGCTGGCAAATAAGAGCGTCCGCCAAGTATTGGAAGACATGATCGAGGCCGGGCTCGGCAGCCTACCCGGAGGCGGCGCGGAAATCTTTCATCCCGAGGTCCGCAATCAGATCTGCGAACATAAAGCAGATGCCCGCCGCTGGTTTGAAGTCCATCGCACGGCTCACGAGCTCGGCCTGCGATCGAATTGCACGATGCTCTATGGCCACATCGAGCAGCCCTATCATCGCATCGACCACCTGCTGCGATTGCGCGAGCTGCAGGACGAAACCCGCGGCTTTCAGACATTTATCCCGCTGGCGTTCCATCCCGATCACACGGGCCTGTCGCACATCAAGAAGCCCTCGAGCCTGATGGATCTCCGCGTGATGGCGGTGAGCCGGCTGATGCTCGACAACGTGCCACACGTCAAAGCGTATTGGATCATGCTGGGAATCGGCACGGCGCAAGTCTCCCTTTCGTACGGGGCGGACGACATTGACGGCACCGTGCGACATGAGCTCATCTATCACGATGCCGGCGCCACCACGCCAGAGTTGCTATCGGTAGATCAGATTCGCCGGCTCATCATCGAAGCGGGCCGCGAGCCCATCGAGCGCGACACGCTCTATCGCCGAGTCGAACGCGACGGCGCGACCTGGCAAGCCGGCGACAATATCGCGGTTGGCGCGCGATGAACTCCGCGTCAGATCGGAACCGGCGGCGCTCGTCTTGAGGCCGATATTATCGAGAGCGACGGACCAACAGAGTCGCACCGAGCAGACCGATCAAGGCCATTACAATACTGGCCGGCTCGGGTGTGTTCACGGTGATAATGAGGAACAGCTTCTTGTCAATTTGGGCTTGTCCGAGCGGCTCTGACTGCGCGAACAAAATGTTGTCCAGGTTTACCGTGGCTTTTGTCGCACCGTTGACGACGGTTTGGCCCAGGTTGATCAAGTCTTGCTTGATGTCCTTAAACTGGCCCCCGTTCCATAGAAACCCATTGACAGGGCCTTCCGACTTGAAACGCCACGTCCCATCACCACCGACGCCAAAGTCGAAAGTCAAAGCGATCGGAATCGGCACCGGGTTGACAGCGACTCCATCGATCTCCGTAACTGTGACAAAGCCGACCGCCGACACGTCGACGTAAGTATCGTCCGTATTGCTGGCAGCAAAGCCGCCTACGCTCAAGCCGCCGCCCTCACTAAAGTCGATATTCTTAATTGTCTGCCCCGGTTTGGACTGGATCGAGAATGTCAATTGGCCGTCGGTCTCATCACTGGGTGGAACCTGATTATTGGAAGTCGCGACGAAGAGTTGAGGACTGAAGTGAAGCGAATTGCCGGTTATGGTACAGGGCGTCGCCGATGCACAGGGAAACACCGGCGCAGGGGGAGCGATCGTCGATGGCGGGCCATAAAGCGGTACAGGCTTGAGTGAAGATTCCGTCACGTCACCAAAAGTGACCGCATCACCCGTGAAGAATCCGTACGGCACGGACGCGGCAAGTAATCGCGTGGGAGAAATCGCGTGCACGAGAACCATGATCGACGCGATCAAAATAAACGATTGCACGGTTGATCGAGCAACAACCAACGACGCAACACAACGAACGTCTCTATGAAGATTCTTTACCACAGTTGATCCACCCCAGTCTATTTGCGCTGAGAAAACGCCAAAGAAGCGTTGCGAAGGCGCGTGAACAGCAAACGCTGAACTACGTGCTCCGCAGCCAACATGGTAAAGCATTCTCGGGTGGATGTAAATAATTTTGTCAGAATTTCTCGATTAGCATTCCTCCTGTATCCCCACGCTAGCGGGGTAAACGGGATTTCAGTATTTGACTTATATCCTGGCTACTAAATGAGTTCCGTCACCATCACGGGCTGTGGAACTAAGTACATTTCTACCTATTTGTTACACCGAAAAACCCACTGTCGGAGCAATCATTAGCTCAGCCGTCGCCCACGGATCAGTAGTCCCACCATGGCAAGGCCTGCCAGAGCCAATGATGTCGGCTCGGGAACCTTGGTATTAATCTCAAGGAACAACTTCTTGTCGATCCGGGCCCTACCCAGCAACTCTGATTGGGCAAACAAGATGTTGTCGAGGTTTATGTGTACCAGCGTCGCACCACCGGTAACTTTGACGCCCGCATTGATCAGCGCCTGCGTCAGATTAAAAGACTGGTCACCGTTCCAAAGCTTTCCATTGACGCCGCCTTCCGACTTGAACCGCCATGTGCCGTTCCCGCCTACGCCAAAGTCGAATACCAAATTGATCGGAATCACCTGCGGCACAATTCCGACTCCGTCGACCTTCAGCACGGTGATGAAACCGATCGCCGAAACGTCGACATAGGTGTCATCGGTGTTTGAGTTGTTGAAACCACCCACCGTAAAAGAACCACCCTCGTCCAACTTGATATTCGAGACCTGGCTCCCGGGGTTCGCCGAGATGTCGAACGTCAGCTGGCCGTCCGTCTCATCACTGGGTGGAACTTGATTATTGGATGCGGCCACAAATAACTGCGGGCTGAAAGAAATTGCATCGCCAGAAACTGTCGGCGCGCCATAAAGCGGCAAAGGCTTGATCGAAGATTCCGTTACTTGCAGGAACTTGACCGAGTTCCCATTGAAGTCGCCGTAGTTAATCTGGCCACCCAATGAGATCTGACTTGCCAACAACGGCAATACAGCCCCCGCAAAGAAAGCGAAGAGCCGATAACACGCGTGCGACCGAGACTTTAGTTGGTACGCGCGTACAGAATTACATTTCCGTTCAAATGATCGAAAGCTCATTAGCTGACTCCTCACCTTACCGAACGTTATACTTATGCCCCAGTTATTAACACTGCCCACAGTTACCGCCCCAACTGCTGCAAGCCAAAAAGCTCGTATCAATACACGGCTTGCGAATTCAATCGGTTCAGTAACTATTAGAATACCCGACTCGGAACAAATTGCAAGCAATAATGTGATTAAATTCTTTTACCGACGGAACCATTAGTCGAATGGGAGTCCGACCCTCCCTGAAATGGGGATGCACGTGCTGCTTTTTACGCGATTTTCGGCCGAATCGCGACCTTTCGATCATGCTAGCTCCCGAGTCCCTCCGTCCCAAACCATGCTGCATCTAACGGGGGGTATCCACCCGAGAATTTCGGTTTGGTGATCCACGGGACGCCCGTCAATTCGACCACGGGTGACCTTTCAGGCGTTTGCAGGAGCCACTCTCGGGAAATGTTCGTTACCGCGATATAGTTACCCGACGTCGCTCAATTCCAGCGCGCTGCCATAGCGCGCGAGCATCTGTCGCCGGATGCGCTCGTGATCCGTGCTGCTGAGCCCCGGGTCGGCGGCAAACAATTGCTCCGCCGCAACACGCGCTTCTTTCAGCACGTCGTGATCGGTCCGCAGATCTGCGATCCGTAGCGGCGGCAAACCATGTTGCTGCGTGCTGAATAGATCGCCCGGTCCGCGCAGTTGAAAATCCAGCTCGGCCAACTTGAATCCATCCGTCGTGGATGCGAAGGCTTCGAGTCGAGCCCGCGAACCCTCGGCAAGTTCCTCATGCATGAGCACGGCGCAGAAGCCGGCGAACGCTCCGCGTCCCACGCGGCCTCTCAATTGGTGCAACTGTGCCAATCCGAATCTCTCCGCCGAATCGATCGCGATCACACACACGTTCGGCACGTCGACCCCCACCTCGACGAGCGACGTCGAAACCAGCACCTGCGTCAGGCCCGCGCGGAAGTCGGCCATCGCGCGCTCCTTCTCGGCCGACGACATCCGGCCGTGGATCAGGCCGGCGCGAAACGCGGCCAGTTCGCCATTGGTGAGACGCTCAAACGCGGCCGAGACGCTCGCGGCGGCCACATTCTCCGATTCATCCACCAGCGGCGCGACGACGAGCGCCTGCCGGCCCGCCCGCAGCTTTTCCCGCACAAAATGCCACCAGCGGACCTCCAGATCGGGCGTTACCAAATAGGTGCTCACCGGTTGCCGGCCCGGCGGCATATCGCGCAGTGTCGATATGTCGAGGTCGCCAAACAGCGTCATGCTCACCGTTCGCGGGATCGGTGTGGCCGTCATTACCAAGTAATGGGGCGACTGCTGCCCTTGCCTTAGCGCCGCCCGCTGCCGGACGCCAAACTTGTGTTGCTCGTCCACCACTACCAATCCCAGCTTGGCAAACCGCACGTCCTTTTGCACGATCGCGTGGGTGCCGATCACCAAGTCGACATTGCCTCCCGCAATGTCCGCTAGCGCCTTCTCGCGCTCTTTGGCCGACAGTCCGCCAGCCAGAAGTAGATGCCTTACGCGGCTGGCACGCAGTATCTCGGCCAGTGTCTCGGCATGTTGCCGTGCCAGGATTTCGGTTGGCGCCATGAGCGCAGCCTGGTAACCGTGAGCCACGCAGACAAGCATCGCGTAAAGCGCGACGACCGTTTTGCCGCTGCCGACGTCGCCCTGTAGCAGCCGATTCATCGGCGTTTCCCGCGCGATATCGTCCGACACTTCGCGAATTGCCGTCTGCTGGCCCGCCGTCAGCTCGAAGGGGAGCCGGCGGCGAATGCGGGCATCAATCTCCGGGGTCGCCACGAGCGGCAAAGCGCGAAAGCCCACACGCTGTTGCCAGCGCCGCGCGACGACCGCCAGCTGCAGGATAAATAGCTCTTGGAACACGAAGCGTCGCCGCCCGCGGGCCAGTTCTTCCGCGTTTTGTGGGGCATGAATTGCCCGAAGTGCGGCCGCCAGCGGCATCAGATCGAGATTGGCCAGCATTGCCTCGGGAAACACCTCCTCGAGCACCGGCCCAAACCGCTCGACCGCCGTCGCCACGATCCGCCGCATTTGGTACTGCGACAGGCCCTCGGTCAGCGGATAGAGAGGCAGCAATCGCATATCCGGTTGGTCCTCTTCGCCATCGAGCCAGATAACGCGCGGATGGGCCATTTCCCACCGTCCGCCGCGAAACCGCGGCGTCGCTGACATCAGCACGTGCTGCCCCGCCTTGAATCGCTCGCGCATGAATGGCTGATTGAACCACATAGCCCGTAGGTATTCCTGCCCGTCAAACACGAGCACGCCGACCCGGCTCTTGCCAAAGCCGCTGCTCGTGGCATCGACGTCGGTCACGACGCCGCGAATCGTCTGCATCTGGTCTTCTTCCAGATTGGCGATCGCCCGGCGATCGCTGAGGTCTTGATAATCGCGCGGGAAAAAAAAGGTGAGATCGGCAGCGGTGTGCAAATCAAGCTTCGCCAGCAGCGGCGCTCGTTGCGGCCCGACGCCGTGCAAGAATTGGACCGGCGTGGCCAACAATTCAGCCGGCGTCGACTGGCGACTGGCAGCCGGCCCCGCTGCTGTCACATTCCTCGAAACTGGAAGAGACGCACCGCTCATGCCGTCATTCTACGGCAGCGAAGGGCATTCGTTGAATCGTCGATCACAAATACTTCTGGTACGCCGCGACCGCCAGCTCGTCGACGCGGTCATTTTCTGCGTGCCCGCTGTGGCCCGCGACGCGCGTGTAGCGCACCTGGTGCTTCGCCAGCAGCATATCCAGCTCACGCCACAACGCTTCATTGGCGATCGGCACCAGCTTTTTGCCGTCCTTGCGCCGCCAGCCGTTTGCCTTCCATTTCGGCAGCCACTCGCTGATCCCTTTGCCAACGTAGACGCTGTCCGTCAAAATCTCGACCTGTGTACGGCGCTTCAGTGCTTCCAGTCCGCGGACCGCCGCCGTGAGCTCCATCCGATTGTTCGTCGTTTCGGATTCGCCGCCGCTTTGCTCCAGCTCCTTGCCCGAGGCCGGATGGCGCAGAATAAATGCCCAGCCGCCCGGGCCGGGATTGCCGCTACAAGCGCCGTCGGTGAACAATTGGACTTCAGACACGCCAGCAGGATACAGGATGCAGGATATCGGGGACAGGGAAGACGCCCCTTGGCCAAGCCGCAATCCAGTCATTGCCCGAAATACTAGCGACTGGCGCTGCCGCTCGTCGCGACCGGCACCGCCATTCCGTTGGCGGGCTGAACCGTTTCGATTCGCTGCGTCCGCGCCAGCGCATCCAAGTCCTCGCGGAATTGTTGGTCAAGCTTAGGCACTTCTTCCAGCCGCCAAGGCAGCCGCACCGTGAATGTGCTCCCTTTTCCCAGCTCGCTTTCCAATAGCACCTCGCCACCCAACAAGCGGCACAACTCGCGGACAATCGACAGGCCCAGCCCTGTGCCCGAGTATTCGCGGGTCATCGAGTCGCCAGTCACCGAGATCGTCGCCGCCTGACGGAATTTCTCGAACACGGCCTGCTGCTCATCGAGGCTGATCCCGATCCCCGTGTCGGTCACCGTCAGCCGCAGATCGCCAAATTGGTCGCGCTCGGCCTTAACGGCGATCCGTCCACCCTCGGGCGTGAATTTGATGGCATTCGAGAGCAAATTGTTGAGGATCTGCTGGACCTTGGCCGGATCTTGGCGGAGCGACGGCAGATTCGGCGAAGCGGCGAAATCCAGATCAATGTTCTTCCGTTCCGCCAGTGGCCGCGCCATGTCGCACTGCGCCCCGACGAGCGAATTGATCTTGAATTCGCTCAGCCGGACCTCCATTTTGCCGCTTTCCATCTTCGCCAGGTCCAGGATGTCGTTGATCATGTCGAGCAGAATCGTGCCCGACCGCTGGATGTTGCCGACGTACCGCTTCTGCTTTTCGTCGAGTGCGTCGATTGCGCTCAACACGTCGCTAAAGCCGATGATGCTGTTGAGCGGCGTCCGCAACTCGTGGCTCACCGTCGCCAGGAAGTCGCCCTTGAGCCGGTTCATCTCGTAGAGTCGCATATTGGCCTGCGCCAGCTCGTCGAGCCGATTGTCCAGTTCGTTGTTCACGTGGCGAAGCTCGCTTTGCTGGCTTAGTAGTTGGCGCAACATGCGATTGAATGCGGCGCCAAGCTCCTCAAACTCGTCGCCGGTGCGGATCGAGGCCCGTTGTTCGACGTCGCCTTCGCGCACGGCGTTCGCCACGTCTCGCAAATGCGTGACAGGTTTGACAATCACATACCGCACAACTGCCCACAGCGATATCATCGACAGGAATCCGACGACGATCGCCGCCGTCCAGAGCAGCGCGCGGTTCTTGGCTTGTGCATTGACGGTGTCTTGATCGTCCATTGTCACGCGCACCACCGCCATCAAATCCTTTTCTTGAAGATGGCTGTTGGGCACTTGGCCGAGCGACCGGTGACAATTTAGGCATGACTTTTCCGCGTACATCGGCTGATAGTACTGATACACTTGGTGCCCGTTGCGCTCGACTCGGCGCTCGAAAAACTTGGGTGATACCACGGGTTGGCCGTCGGCGTTCGTTTCGTCTGAACGCACTTCGGGCGCCGACCATTGAGAGATCAGGTCTCGCTCCGTATCATCCTGCGGCAAGTAATCGGACGGCAACTCATTGCTGTTCGTGAGCAGCAGCGGGTCCCACTTATAGTGCTGTGCAAATGAGTCGCTACTGGCGGCCAATTCGGGGTAGAATCCGCCGTAATCTTCGCCCTTGGCTTTCTTGACGTCGGCTTCGATACCGGCAAGCTTGTTGATGTGCAGCTTCTGCCACCCGGCCCGATACAATTCGCGGCTAAGAGAGTGAATCCGCTCATCCACCAACTCGTCGGTCCGCTGCCCGTACCAGGTGAAGCTCAGCGTCAACAAAATGAACAGCGAAATCCCGAACCACCAGCGGCACTTCCGCTCGAGGTTCGTTTCCCCCAGCACACGTTTGAAAGTTCGATATGACATCGGGCCCAGGCCAGATCGTTAGCAATTCACGCCACTAAGTGGATTGTAGGGCGGGCACGCCATGCGGTCCAAGTGCAATGCGAAAGCATTCAAGAGTCAAGAGCCGAAGAACTAATGTTAAATCGTGAATCGCGGCCGATTGCTTTTTGGCTCTCAGCTCTCGAGCCTCGACTGTCGACTCCCTCACATCATGTCCCACGGATCGACATCGACGATCCAGTTCAGACCCTCGGGCAGTTTGATAGCGCTGGTCGTGGAGCGAACCAGCGATCGAAGGGCGTCCGCATCACTCGACTGCAATTGAATGTGATAGCGAAACTGGCCCCGCAGCTTGGCAAACGGCGCCGGCGCCGGGCCGAGAATGCGAATCGCGGCCGCCTGGCCTTCCGTCGCCGCCCGCAGCCGACTGCCCAATTCGTCCGCCAGCGACTTGGTGTCGCCTTCCTTCGCGCCCCGAACAACGATTCGCACCATCGACGTAAACGGCGGATAGCCGGCCGACTCGCGATGCGGCAGCTCCGCCCGCGCAAACGCCACATAGTCGTGCCGCACTGCCGCTTGAATCGCCGGCGTTTCCGGGCAAAGCGTTTGCACGAGCACACGTCCGCCGAGCGGCCCGCGACCCGTGCGGCCCGCCACCTGCGTCACCAGTTGAAACGTCCGCTCGGCAGCGCGAAAATCGGGCAGGTGCAGCGCCGTATCCGCATTGATCACGCCTACCAGCGTGACGTTCGGAAAGTCGAGCCCCTTGGCGATCATCTGCGTGCCGAGCAGAATCGTCGCGCGCCCTTCGCGAAAGGCATCGAGCGCCTTGGCATGGCTGCCGCGCTCGCGCATCGCATCCGTGTCCATCCGTAAGCAAACATAATTCGGAAATCGGGCTCGCACCTCCGCTTCAAGCTTCTGAGTCCCCAGTCCGCTGAACCGCAATCCGGCAAATTGGCATTCGGGACATGCGCTCGGCGCCGCTACCTGATAGTCGCACGAATGGCACACTGCCGTACTGTCTTGTCGATGAAAGGTCAGCGCGATGTCACACTCGGGGCATTTCATCGCCGCGCCGCATGCCGGGCACTGAATGTGCGTCGAGAAGCCCCGGCGATTCAGCAGCAAGATGACCTGCCCACCTTCACGCAGCGCAACTTCCATCGCCTGATGCAATGGCCGGCTGATTGCCCCACGCGATCGCTTGCTATGGATCTCGTCCCGCAGGTCGACCGTCCGCACGGCGGGCATCGGCCGCTCCAGAACCCGTCGTGGCATCTCCACGAGCTGAAACTCGCCACGCTGCGCCCGATGCCAACTTTCCAGCGACGGCGTGGCGCTCGCCAGCACCAGCGGCATTTTTTGGTCCGTCGCGCGGCGCAGCGCCACATCCCGAGCATGATACCGCGGCGCCGATTCCTGTTTGAATGTCGACTCGTGTTCTTCATCCAGTACGATCAGGCCCAAATGAGGTGTTGGTGCGAACACGGCGCTCCGCGCGCCGACGACCACTTCGACCTCGCCGCGCGCAATCCGTCGCCAATGCTCGTGCCGCTCGACGTCGCTCTGGTGACTATGGAGCACGGCCACGCGATCGAATCGCGCGCGGAAGCGGCCGACGGTCTGCGGAGTGAGGCTGATTTCCGGCACGAGTAAGATTGCCTGTCGGCCAAACCGTACCACTTCTTCGATCGCCCGAATGTAAACTTCTGTCTTGCCGCTACCAGTAACGCCGTGGATCAAAATCGTGCGATGCTCGGCCGCTTGTAGTGCATCGTGAATCGCGCCCAGTGCCGCAGTCTGGTCATCATTCAACTCATGCGGCGGCTCGCGCTGGATCACGTCTTCCGCGAATTCGCCTCTTCGCAGCCGCTCGACCGTTTCCGTCACGAAGCCCTTCTTGCGCAGCGCGTTGATCGGGCCAATCGTGCATTCGGCGCGGGCCGCGACTTGCTGGGCGGTGAGCGGCCGTGGACTCGCCGCTAGCGTCCGCAATACTTCCATTTGCTTGGCCGAGAGCTTCAACTGCGTGATTTTCGCCGCTACGTCGGCCGACACCGACAGTAGCGTGACATCGCGAGTTCCTGCCTGCTGCCGAACGCCCGCCGGCACAACCGCCTCCAGCACTTGTCCCCAAGGACAAAGATAATAGTCGGCCATCCACTGCGTCAGCCGCAGAATGGCCGGCGACACCAGCGGCTGCCGGTCGAGCACTTGGGTAATGGTTTTGAGCTTTCGCCCGCCCGCCGACTTATAACCAATCGCCACGCAATATCCAATTACGCTTCGGTTGCCGCGGCCCAGCGGCACACGGACCCGACTGCCCGCCTGAAACTGCCGGCCTGACGGCGATGGCGAATCACCGCCGGCCGTCACGAACGCTTCAGGCACGAGGTAGTCAAATTCACCAACCGGCCCGCCCGCGAGCACGACCGTGGCGACAAGCTGTTGCGCAGCATCATCCAGCTCCCATGGCGCCGGTTCCGGATCAAATAGAGTCTGCTGTTGGCGGGGCATCGGAATCAGGGCTGGGGACAGAGGGCTCGCGAATGTATCGTATCGGATGCACGTAGCACTCCCCAGCCCCATCCCCAAGCCTCCATCCCCCACGCATGCGTCTCGGCATCTTCGGCGGCAGCTTCGATCCCGTTCACAATGGCCACCTGGAACTTGCCCGGTGCTGCGAGCGTCATGCCACGCTCGATGAAGTCTGGTTCACGCCAACGGCGATTCAGCCGCTCAAACACAGCGGGCCTCACGCGTCGAACGAACAGAGAGTCGAAATGCTCCGGCTGGCAACTGCGAACGAGCCTGACTGGTCCGTGTGTACTTTGGAAACTGATCGCGGCGGCTTTAGCTACACCGTCGACACGCTCCGGCAGATTCATACTGAGCTGCCGGATGCGGATTTATTCTTCCTGATGGGCGCCGACGCGCTCCGCGACGTGCCGCAATGGAAGGAGCCGGAAGAAATCTTCAGCGTGGCCACGCCGCTAGTCGTGCATCGCGCCGGGCAATCGTCGCCTGATCTATCCGCCTTGAAACAGATGTGTCCCGCCGACCACGAGCCACAGCTCGTCGACATGCCCAACATGCCCGAAAGCAGCACCGAAATCCGCCGCCGCATCGCCGCCAGCGAGCCGATCGAAGATCTCGTCCCGATCGCGGTCGCACATTACATCGCCAAGCATCGCCTGTACAATTAATTCGCGCCGCCAGAAAAGTTACTGCTCGCGTTCGCCAGCCTGATCTCCATCGTAATCGCGTAATCGCGAAAGCCCGCGGCCCGCCAAAACGCGATGCCCCGCTCATTATTCACCAGCACGTCGAGATAGACGGCCGGCACATCTTGCCAAGCGTGCCGAGAGAGCCACGTCATTGCCTCTCGCCCAATCGCCTGGCGCCGGCATTCGCGACACACAAAGAATTGTTTCAGGTATACGTGCTCCGGATCACGCTCGCGACGAAACAGCGCATAGCCGGCTACGTGCCCGTCGCGCTCGAATATCACTGCTTCGTAGCCGCCAGTCGCGAGCCATTCGGCCATCCGAGGCATGAGCTCAGCCAATTGCATGAGCCGCGAATGCGACTCGTCGATTTGAAGCTGCTGATTCAATTCGGCCAGCAACGGCACATCCGCAGACGTGCCCTGGCGAAAACTCAGCTTGTGCATGATCGTCGGCCACAAGAAATTGCGGTCATAAAACTCTGCCGCAATGACCGAGAAGGACCGAAATTGGTTCGGCGTCGCGTGAAAGACAGGTTTACGCCGCCGCGCGACCCGCAATCCGTTCGGCCAGACTCCGCGAGATTTTGAGCGCGGCCACCTGTTTTTCGCCGCGCAGCGCGTCGGCCACGATTTCGAGCTGCTCGTCCGGCGATTGGGCCACGTCCAGCAAGAGCATTCGTCGGCCGCGGACCAGACAGTGGCCCCCGCCGTTGCCGCCCAGCCAGTCCTGCCGCACGTCGAATCCGAGTCGTCGGGCGGCGTCCAGCGCCTCATTCAATAGCTGAACCGTGTGCATCTGCGGGTCTCCGTCTAGTAGCTATCGGCCGCCAGATATCAGCTAGCGGCAGTCAAAAAATCGAGAGGTCGCCGACCGGGGAAAATAGCCAAGAATGATCGCCGACGACGACAAACCGCGAATCTATCCCCCAGTGTCGCGCGGCGGATTCTACTGTGATGACCTGGAGTCGACCAGTCGGGTTCGTCGATAGAAGGGAACGACGCAACTGAAACGGCAGCAATGAGTTAAGGATTGTCTTCTCGGCAAGAGGACGACCTGGCGCGAGGAGCGCAAGCTGAGCAACTTGGCGGTCATCGGTCGGCTTTGCGGCTTCGCTGGACGCGTCATGCCAGCGGCGCTAGCGTTTTTTGCTTGTTAGTTTCTGAACGCGGCGGATTCGAAATCCCGGGGAGCGAGATGATGCCAGACGGCGGAATACCTCTCGACGAGCAGCTTCAATTCCTCGAGAGCGAGCTCCGCCGCGCTCAGCGCTTCGCCGCCCTCGGCGAACTGGCGAGCACCACGACGCACGAGTTCAACAACGTCCTCACGACGATCATCAACTACGCCAAGCTCGGCATCCGGCACAAAGACGCCGCCACCCGTGACAAGGCGTTCACGAAAATTCTCGAAGCCTCGCTACGGGCCGAGAAGATCACCAACGGTGTCTTGGGCCTCGCGCGAAACCGAAGCACCGACCGCGCGCCCACCGATCTCGCCAAGCTGGTCGAGCAGTCGCTTGTCCTTCTCGAGCGCGAGATGCGGAAGTATCGCGTGCACGTCGAGTTCGCGGCCGAGCCTGCCCCGCCCGCCCTGGTCTGCGGCAATCAGATTCAGCAGATACTCTTAAATCTTCTGACCAATGCCCGCCAGGCCATGCCAAACGGCGGCCGGATCTTCATTCGCATTGCGCCAGACCCGGCGGCAGGTACGGTCGACCTCACTGTCCGCGATACAGGTTCCGGCATTCCGGCCGATCGCTTGCCGCGCATCTTCGATCGCTTCTACACCACCAAGAGCGGCCCCGACGCCAGCGGCAAAGGCGGCATGGGCGTCGGCCTATCAACCTGCCGCGAGATCATCGAGCAGCACCAAGGCCGCATCCGAGTTGAGAGCACCGTCGGCGTTGGCACAGCCTTCATCCTCAAGCTGCCCGTTGCGAAGGTTGAGCAGAATTCGCCGGTCGCGCTCTCGTTGCCCAAGCTGGGACTTCCGGTCAGCCAAAACACTTTCGCGACATAGCCGATCCTGCGACGATTAACGTCATGGACGACGGTTACGACGCAATTGCTCCAGCTCGCGCTTGAGCGGCTCCCAAAACTTTCGATCGACTTCGCGCTCGCGACTCTCTTCCTCTGCCAATGACGCTTCGAGCCGAACGCGATCGGCGGCAATGGCGCCCTTCAAAAGCGGTCGGTCACTTACTTCTCGACTTGCTAGTTCTGGAAACCGCGCCGCCAAATCGATTAGGATCTCCGGCGTCCGTGATTCTCGCAGCCAGAACTTCAATTCTTCTTCTCCGGCATTATCGCGATGTTCTGAGTAGTGCGCTTCGATCAACCGACGGATCATCGGCCAATCTTTATCGCGCTGGGTTTTCTTTGCCGCCACCAGGTCAGGCAAGCTGACAATTTCTAGCCGAGCGCCCGGTGCGTCTTCAAGTGTTGTTCGTCGCGACCATAGTTCCTCGAATGGTGCCACTCCGCGCAGTCTTGCCATCACATCGAGCCGAATTTCGCTCGCCTCCGCGGCATGACAGCGGAAATGCACTGCGTGTCCACGCTCGAGATATTCCCGCGCAAAGGGAGGCACTGCGATTTGCTCGGCCTGAAGCTTCCCTAATGCGTTCTTGAGCCGTTCAAGATTCTGCTCGTCGCAGACAATTACAATGTCGCAGTCGCGACTAAACTGGGCTCCGCCGTATAACACGCAGGCCTGTCCGCCCATCAGCAGGTACCGGACTTCGTGGGTAGAGAGCGTCGAAAGGACTTTGTGAATCGGGTTCGGGATCAAGCGAACCTCCCACGCTCAAGTAGAACGCCCACAGTTTGCTTGTCTCCGCCCAGCGTTCCAGCGGCGTCAATGCGTACCAGTCCGCCCACTCCGATTCTGGTTCGAGCCAGGAGTCCATGACCGAATTCTACCACGCCGGCGCCGGAATATGCCACAGCCGTCAAAAGCGGCTTGCCTCGCCCTGAAACGCTCGCCCCGAAACCACGACGCACCGCATCTACCGCCCGGGCACGTCGAGCAGCCGCGTCTTCTTCTTCAGGTGCCGCAGCGTCACATACATGACCCCGCCGCCGATTGAGAACGTCATCCAAAACATTTCCCAACCGAGCCGATGTCGTTTGAAGAGATAGTCGAAAAACTCGACACCCGTATGCGCCAGCACGAGCATCATCATGCAGGTGTACTCGCGCCGCAGCACATTCCGCAATGAGAATGGCAGCTCCGACCGGCGCCATTGCGAAAGTCGCGGCCAGATCGCTGGCGTCTGGGCGGCCCAGGTCTCGAACCGTCGGCCATGTTGCACAAGCAAGAATTCCTCTTCCGCAAACATGATCCGCTCGTAGTAGATCCAGAACGCCAGCGTATAAATCACCGGCAGCCACCACGTCAACTGAATCAGCGAGATTCCCAATCCGACGATATAGTTTCCCAGGTACAGCGGATGCCGCACAATTGAATACATGCCGGTCGTGTTAAGTGTATCGGCAAATTTCTCGGTCGTGTTGCGGCCGGATGTTTGCTCGGGCACGTAACCGATGACTAAAGCCCGGAACGCCAAGCCGATCAGCGAAATGCCAATGCACACTCGCTTCCAAGTTTCGTGCATTTCACCATCGGTCGAAAGCAATCCGGCGTTCCACGTCGCGAGCCCGACCAGCCCCAACAGGCAGACTGGCAGATAGCTCCGCCAGCGAAAGAGCCAATTGCCCTGTTGCTGAAATTCCCGGGCGAGCGACATCGTTGCACCTCGTTAGCGAAATACGGATCCGTCGCTGGCCACCCCGGTCAGCCGCGCATGAATATCCGCCAGCATCCGCTGCTCGAGTGCCGGATCGCGGCCCAGCGGAACCCATTTCACCGCTGTCCGAGCGCGAATAGCCGCGACATTGCGATGCGAAGGCAATGATTCATCTTGGTGCAGCGTCGCCTCGCTGACCGTCGATCGTTCCGGCTGCGGCAAATCCTCCAGTTCCTTCTGCACGACGACTTCCACCAAGTAGCCGTTCGCATCCGGAATCACGCGCACCACTGCGCTGCGGCGAATCGATTGAAATGTGCTCTCCCACAAATTGAACCAGCCGACCGAATCGCCTCGCTGCGGCTCAAGCAACGTCGCACCAGCTTGCTGAGCCGTCTCGATGCGTCCTTCGCTCCACACATCGCCGTTCCGCCGGGCTTGCAACTCGCGACTTACCCGGAAATAGCCGCTCACCACGTCGACGATCTGGTCCCAGGCCAATTGATCGTCGGTCACTGGCACCAGGATCGGATTGGCGATCCCCGGCACAGATTCAGGACCTGCCGGCAAACCAAATTGCGGTGAAATCGCTCCACCCGGGGCAATGTTCGCCAGCGGGCCTTCCGTGGCCGTCGGTGCAGTACCCGGCGGCAATATCACTGCGCCCGGTGGCGGCGCTGCAAAAATCGGGACCGCCAGCGGCGCCGGTCGCGGGCTGGCGCTCATCGGCAGCGGCATCAGCGGCACCACCTGCGACGGTGCCATTTGCATGGGCACCATCTGCATCGGCGCGGCTTGAAACGGAACCGCCGATAGCGGCATCGTCTCCAGAGGCGGGCAAGGCTGAATCCAGGCGTCCGACGGCTCGATCAGGCAGGGCTCGGTCGCCACGTCACATGCACCGGCCGGCGGACATCCCGATGGGCAATTCACCGCTGGACAACATTCCGTTACCGGCGGCAATACGGTGCATTGCCCAGCCGGCGGACAATTCGCTTGGGTGCCAACAGCCGTAGTCGTAGTAGTCGGACTATTTGTCGCAGGTCCATCCGGTAATGCGGTTCTAGTATCCTGCGACATTCCAAATCCGGCCAGAATGATCGACGTCAGCAGAATAATTTTGCGGTCGGCCATCGACTCATCTTTCGGAACAGGCTTCTCTCGTAAGCGGCGGTGTGTCGTCACACGACGTGGACGGATGCCTCACCTGTCGCTCGGAACCTCACCACCGCGCGACAGTTCGCCATCGTCGCCGCGCAAGATGCGTGGCGAACGCGGCGGGCCGGGCATCCGTCGCCCACGAGGCCGATGCGGCAGGGATGCCGCGCGGTCCTCAAAGCCAATCGTGGGCGGCGAATCTTCGTGAAACACGCCGTTTCCGGCAAGGCCGGTCTCGTCACGCCGCAGCGCCAGAAGAGAAAGCCTGGGTGGTTTGCGCCGTTCGCCCAGATTGGCGGGATTCCCCGCCGCAGCTCCCTAAACGTCGGAAACTTTTCGCCCCGTCATCGCGTCTCACGATCGACTCACCAGCCTCCGCCAGATTTTGCGCCACTTGCCATGCACAGGAGCAGCAGAAAATGTCACGAACAATCTCCCGCAACGACTCGCGCCGTTTTCGCATTATCGCATTGCCAATGATCTTTACCGCATTGGCAGCCGCCTTAAGCATCGCGACGTCGGTCACAGCCCAAGGTCTGTTGATCGACGTCCGACCGGAATACCACATCCGCCTCCCGCGGCCGATCATTCGCTCCATGCCGCAACCCGCCTCGACGTACAAAATCGATGCCCTGGAAGTTAGCGCCAAGCTCAGCGACCAAATCGCCCATGTCCAAGTTTCGCAGACGTTTGAGAACACCGGCGGCCAACCAATGGAGACGGCCTTCGTGTTCCCGCTCCCCTACGACGGGGCCATCGATCAACTCACGTTGCTAGTCGACGGCAAAGAATACCAGGCCAAGCTCCTCTCCAAAGAAGATGCGCGCCACCGCTACGAAGAGATCGTCCGCAAGAATCGCGACCCGGCACTCTTAGAGTGGGTCGGCACCGGCATGTTCGAGACCAGCGTCTTTCCGATTCCGCCCGGCGCCAAACGCACAGTCACGCTCCGCTATTCGCAACTCTGCCGACAGTCGCACGGCCTCACTGACTTCCTCTTCCCGCTCAGCACCGCAAAATACACGGCCGGCCCCGTCGACAAGCTCAGCTTCCACATCACGATCGACAGCACCGCGCCAATCAAAAACGTCTATTCGGCCACCCACGCCGTGAAGATCGAGCGGCCCGACAAGTCCCACGCCGTCGTCACCTACGACGCGACCAAGATCGTCCCCGGCGACGACTTTCGCCTGATGTTCGACTCGGGCGACGGCGCCGTCGGCGCAAGTGTCATCAGCTACCGACCCAAAACCGGCGAAGACGGCTATTTCCTCCTGCTCGCCAGCCCCGAAATCAAGTCGGCCGACACAGCGCCCGTCGCCAAGACCGTCGTTTTCGCGGTCGATCGCTCCGGCAGCATGAGCGGCAAGAAAATCGAACAGGCCAAGGGGGCGCTCAAGTTCGTCCTCAACAACCTCCACGACGGCGACCTCTTCAACATTGTCGCCTACGACAGCGCGATCGAAACCTTCCGGCCCGAGCTGCAAAAATTTAGCGATGAAACCCGTGCCGCCGCCCTCAGCTTCGTCGACGGCCTCTATGCCGGCGGCAGCACCAATATCGACGGCGCCCTCCACCGCGCGCTGGACTTGCTCACCGATAGCAGCCGGCCAAACTACGTCATTTTCCTCACTGACGGCCTTCCCACTGACGGCGCTACCGACGAATCCACAATCGAAAAGAATTCGAAAGAAACTAACCACGTCCGTGCTCGGCTCTTCGCCTTCGGCGTCGGCTTCGACGTCAACAGCCATTTGCTCGACAAGCTCGCCCGCGCCAACTTCGGCCAGAGCGAGTACGTCCGGCCCAACGAAGACATTGCGGCCGCCGTCAGCAAACTTTACGGCCGTATCGGCACTCCGGTCATGACCGATGTCTCGATCGCATTCGCGCCGCTTGGTGCCGTCGCTAAGGAAGGGCTCGGAATTAATCGAGCCTATCCAAGCGGCCCATTCGACTTGTTCGCCGGCGACCAGGCTGTTGTCGTTGGCCGTTATCACAACAGCGGCGAAGCCAAAGTTGTTCTCAGCGGCACCGTCGGCGACCAGAAGCGGTCGTTCGACTTTCCCACAGAGCTGGTCGGCAAGAGCGACGACGACACCAACGCCTTCGTCGCCAAACTCTGGGCCACCCGCCGCATCGGCGACATCATCGACGAGCTCGACCTCAAAGGCCGCAACGAAGAACTCGTCAACGAGCTCGTCGCGCTCGCCACCGAACACGGCATCCTCACTCCTTACACCTCGTTCCTCGCCGACGAGACGTCAAGCGTCCGCCGAGTCACAGAAAACCGGCTACGCGCGCTGAGCGAATCCGAGGCTCTGGAAGAAAAATCCGGCGAGTTTGGCTTCAACCAACGCGGTGGACGCGGTGGAAAAGCCTCGCTTCAACGCGCCGATCAAGCGCCGGCCGCCGCCCCAACACCTGATTCGCTGGTCAACCGCCGCGGCGAAACCGCGCTCGCCACGGGCGGCGGCGGCTATTTCGGCGGCAACGTCCATTACTACGATGCGCAAAAGGACAAGGACGTCGCTGCCGAAAACATCCGCCAAATCGGCCGCAAAACGTTTTT
>DASYDU010000368.1:0-10682 GCA_036499445.1 Lacipirellulaceae bacterium | reverse complement strand
GCAGATCGGTCGTCGAACCGAATGTGTCCCGCCAAACGGTGTAATCGGCGGCATCCACCTTGCCGTCGCCGTTGTAGTCGCCTACGAGCGTGGGAGGAAGCAACGACGGAATCGTCGACAGATCCAGCCGATACATCATCTGGTTGTAGTCGTAGAGCGGCGTGACCTGCGAATTGCCTGAAAAGCTATTGGAGTAGGTTCCTTCAAAATAGATAATTCGTCCCCCGTCCTCGTCAAAAAACGGATCCTGTGTCGGATTGTAAAAAGTGTAGTTGTCGCTGCCGTTGTGGTGCGTCGCAACTTTGACGGCATTTGCCCAAGGGCCTTCGGGAGTGGGTGCCTCGGAAAACCAGACTTCACCCAAAGGGCTGGCACCGCCCGTCTGGTTACCGATCATGATCCAATCCTGGCGATAGTCGTTCCAATACACCGACGCGCGGTGCAAGTGAATCGGGCTACCGGTCGCAACGTCCTGCAAGCGAAATGGAGACTCATTGCGGGCGACATAGCCGTTCTGAACCAGCTCTTCCATCATGTCGCTGGTGAGCGGATCGGTATTCGTCTTCCATCCATAGATCAGCTTGCCGTGAGCATCGTAATCAAGCGGCGGATTCGTCGCGCTGTAGCGCGAGTTCGCCTTGAGCGGTGTGAACGCCTCCCAGCTTGATAGATCATTGACGTCGTTCCAATCCGCTTTGACGCGGACGTCGGGATAGGACTGGGCGAAGTAAATGTAATCCTGGCCGCCCACCGAATGCTCGAACGAATGTCCCATAGGTGTGATGGGCGCATTCAAGTCGTAGACTTGCTGACGCTGGAACGTCTTCGACGTGTCATCAAATAACGCCAAACCATGTTCGACCTGGGCGCCGAGCGCATTGTTTGGATCGCGTCGGGAGTAGTGGGTCAGCATCCGCTCCTGACCGGTATTGTCTTTGACGGTAAATAGTCCATCGATCCAGACCGGTCCCGGATCGGTGAGCGGCATCATCTGTTTCGAATTGCCGCTCGCGTCGACATAGTAATTGAGGTTCACACCTTGCGACGGACTCAACCCGCCCATTCCTGGCAATTGGGACGTCGCTCCGGACGTGCGAAAATTGCCGAACCCAATTTGAAAGAGAGTGTCCCCCCAAAACCAATTAATCTGATTGTTGTAGACAACGGCCTGAACTGAGTCTTGGCCCTTCACATTGGCGTCTAGCAATGGGTGGTCGATGGGCACGCTCTGGCCGACACTCACACTGTCTTGGTAAATCCCCGCGCCAGTCACCCGGTAGAGGCGTTCGGCCGACTGCACCCGGCCAATGGACAATTCTTGTGTGGTCCCAGCCGTGGTCTGCAACAACTGAATGCTGGTTGTGTAGCCGTAACTAGTCGCCAGAAAAGTTAGGCTGCGATCGAGCTGACTAGGATCGGAAATCGCAGCGATACCGTTACTGTCCGTGTAATAGACGTGGCCATTGGCCGTGAGCCTAACCAGCGGCACGCCGCGACCGGTCGAGGAGTCCTGAACCTCGACTGCGAAATCATCCGCTTCGGCCTGCGACACCCCCCCGCAAGCCGTAGCCAAACAGCCAATCAAGACGCCCCATCTCAGCAGCATGCTCACGAAGGCGCCAAGAGCGCCTCCCCGCCACGCGACTTGGTAAGCTGTTCCCGCGCACTTGGAATAAGTGCTTACTAACACCACAAGCCGCTGCACAGTTAATCGTAATCCGTCGCAAATTATCACTCAAGTCAGGGCGATCTCGGATCACAACTTAGCGCAGCTGAATCGTGCGACGCTCGGCAAGTGCGGGTAGTTCTCGGTGACCCGCTCGCAACGATGACGGTCAGCTAAATGCTATAGCAAATTCCGCAGATAGTCAGCGATTTAGAGCCTTTTTCCCGGCACAATCATCGAAAACTTCTTGACGTCAATGATCGACTCGGTGATAGTGAAGTAAGGCAAATCTCATCCTTGACAAAGGCGTAACGCGTTTGATTGCATCGCGTTGTGAGGTTTCACTCGCAACAAAGATTTCGAGCGGTACGATCAGGTCAGCATCGCATATTAAATCGGGAGGGTTCTAATGAAGACAACCATTGACGCAACATCTCTTTCACGCGCAGTGAACCCATCGAAGCTTGATGGAAAACTAGCAGCCTACTTAGCGGCCAGTGGCATCGTCGGTACATTCTTGGCGACTGAAGCGAATGCTGCTGTTGTCGCCAACAATACCGTGCAGCCATTTGGCGTCAACGGTTTCGTTAACCTCGACTTCAATCACGATGGCCAAACCGATTTCCAAATCGATCACGATCGGGTGACGCTACCCGGCGGTGGGCCGACACTTGATTATCTGCAGGTTGACAAGAACGACGTCAACGGCGAGGGGAACCCGTTGGCTTTCGATCCCGGTCCCGACGCCACCTTTCAAGCGACGCCTTTTTCGGACGGGGCCACAACTCGCAATAATGCGAATAACGCGGCGTATGTCATTAATGGCCCGCAGGGCTCGTATCCGGCCGCATTGACGGCCGGCACGCAAATTGGACCGCTCTCCACGCTCGATTTCCAGGAATCGGCGAATTTCCAAGGTAGCGGCAAGTGGATTCGGGCAAATCGTTTGATCGATGAAGACGCCACCCAAATTGATCAGGTCCTCGGCGGACGACCGGCATCCGGGGTGATGGTGCCGACCAACGGTCCGAACTTTATCGGCCTAGGTGGTCAGGTCCGGTACCTGGGCCTGCAGATGGACCTGAATAGTTCGGGCGCCTTGAATTACGGTTGGGTCGGCATTCACATCACGAACGAAGCCGATGCAACCGGCGAGGTCGTCGGCTATGGCTACCAAACGGTTCCGGGCATCCCGATCTCGGCCGGTGTGCCCGAACCAGCTTCAATCGTTATGGGCGCAATCGGCGGCACGCTCCTGATGGGCGGACTGCTGATGCGGAAGTTGTTTTCGTATTTCAAAGGTTGACGGCTCTCTGGTGGGTCACGAACCGATCGCCTACCGCAAAGCGAACTCTCTCCCTCGAAAGCGTTGCCTTGAGTCGACACCGTTGGCGCTGCGCCGATCAATGGCGTGAGACGTTTGCTGATTGGTTGCGAGGTTGTGCGGCAACAGCCTGATAACGAGAAATTTGGATTGTCAGGAACGTGTTGCAAGGGGCAAGCATGAACAGGCAAGGGCGGAACGTTACTGCTGGCAAGCAACTGTCGCTTAGCTTAGACGCCAAGTTGGCGGGTTATTTCGCCGCAGCTGGGGCCGTCAGCGCGCTGGCTGCGCGCCAAAGCGATGCCGCCATCGTCGCCAACACGACGGTTCAGTCGTTTGGCATCAACGGCGATGTTAATATCGACTTCAACAACGACGGGCAGACCGATTTCCAAATCGACCACGACCGCGTCAATTTGAACGGCACCAATCTCGACTATTTGCAGTTGGACAAAAACGACATCAACAGCGCCGACAATCCGCTACCCATCGACGCTGAGAAAACTTTTCCAGAGAACGGCCAGCCCCGGAACAACGACCAGAAGTACCTGACTGATGGCGGTGCGACAGGCTCCAACGCCGGAGAGTATCCTGCGGCATTGACGTCCGGGACCATGATCGGGCCGAGCTCGTCGGGCGTCTGGGAGTTTCAAGAAACGGATCATTGGAATGGCACTCAAGACGTCCGTCGGGCCAATCGCTTGATCGACGAAGACCACGGTCAAATCGACACTGCGCTCAACACCAATCATCCGGCGAATCCGCCGCCGGGCACGCCGCGATTCGTCGGTCTCAACGGCCAGGTTCGATATTTGGGAGTCGCCATTGACCTGCAAGATGCAGGCTATCACGGCAACCCGCTTCCCACAATCAACAGCGGTACCAATGATGATGATCCTCTCAATTATTGGTACGGCTGGATTGGCATCAAGATTACTAACGAGGCCGATGCGACTGGCCAGGTTGTTGGTTACGCTTATGAGAATCAGCTGGGCCAAGCGATCGCCGCGGGCGACGTCGGCACACCGCCCGCCGTCCCGGGCGACTACAATGGCGATGGAATCGTCAACGCGGCCGACTACACGGTTTGGCGCGACCACCTCGACCAAACGTTTGCGTTGCCCAACCGCGACGGCACAAATAGCGGGAAAATCAATTCGGCCGACTACACATATTGGGTCAACCACTTTGGCCAGCACTCGGGGGGCACGGGTGCCGGGATCAATGACGGAGCGGTACCCGAGTCGAGCTCGCTACTAATGGCCACCATTGGCGGACTCGTGCTATTTGGCGCTTTCATCGTGCGAAGTATGATTCGTAATGGCAAGGCTCGCTTGCGCTTCTGTGGCTTGTTCCCATGCTAGGTTCCCATGTTCCACCCGCATCGGGAGGATGGGCCGGTCAGAGTCTCCGATTCTCGTCGATTCGCTGAGCGCATATTGCTCATTGGTTGGGACGGTGCGGACTGGTCAGTCCTGCACCCGCTCTTGGCGCAGGGACGATTGCCACATCTGGCCTCACTGCTGGAAGGCGGTATCTGCCTGGAGCTTATCGCGCCGAGGCCGCACGAAACAGCCACGGTCTGGACGTCGTTGGCGACCGGCAAACGACCCCACGATCACGGCGTGCTTCATGCATCATGCCCGACGGCACACGGTTCGGGTGTTGAACCCGTGGCGCGGTCAAGTCGCCGAAGCGCAGCCATATGGAACATTCTCAGTCGCGCCAAACTGCGAACGCACATCGTGGGTTGGCCGGTCACGCACCCGGCAGAATCAATCTCGGGCATCTCTGTGTCCGATTGGTTTGCGGTTCCGCGTTTGCACGCTGCTCATGATGAAGCCGGAGATCAACGGTCGACCTGGCCGCCAGAAGTTAAGTCCCAATTGCGGGCAAGGCGAGTTGCGCCAGCCCAAGTCGAAGAGTTAACTCTTTCGCAACTTGTGCCCCGCCAAGCAACAGGCTTGCCCGAACAGGAGCAGTTGTTGGGAATTTGCCGGACGCTGCTCGCAGAAAGCGTGACACTCTTCCGCGCCTTTCGCTGGTGTCTGAGCGACGAACCGTGGGACTTTGCCGCCTGCGTGTTTCCCGGCATCAAGCTTTGTCACGAATTGGCACATTGGCTGCTTTGCAACTCCGTTGCCGAGAGCGAAGTCTGCCGCGAACTATGCGACCGCTGCTATGAGCATCATGATTTGCTGCTCGGCCAATTGCTGACCGTAGTTGGCGAGAAGACCCAGGTAATTGCCGTATCGCCGTGTGCTTACGGCAGTCCAAGCGGCGAACGAGTTGCCGAGTCGGCCGAAGATGCGAGGTGGGCCCGTCCGCTCAGTCATGGTGCCGGCTTAGCGGTTCTTCGGGGGCCCAAAGTGCGTAGGGTAGCCGTTCCCTCGCCGCGCAGCGCTCTCGATCTCGCGCCTACGGTACTTGCGATGTTGGGCATTCCCTACGGACAAGACATGGCCGGCCGGCCGTGGCTCGATCTGCTTGAGGTCGACGTCAAACCAGAGGTGGTGGAAACATGGGACACGGACGTCGAGAAAACATCGAGCGAAAACGTCAGCAGCAAGCTCGATCAAACGAATGACAATTCACGCGATTCGAACGACGCGAATTCCGCGGTGCGCCATTTGCTCGAATTGGGCTATGTCGATCCCGAAGAAACTGCTGCCAGGGAGGCGGCCAATCGTTGCCGGCAGCAAACGGAGTTGAATCGAGCGATTTCGCTCTTGGATTGTGGCCTGGTTTCAGAAGCTCTTGCCAGCCTCCAGGGCGTTGCAGAACAGAATCCCGACTGGTTGTATCCGCACGAGGTGCTCGCCAAGGTGTTTTTCCAGGCCGGTCAGCGGACGTCGGCGAAACGCGAGATCGATTGGCTCAGCTGGCACGGCGATGAATCACCGCCGCTCTACCTTCTCAAAGGCGCGATCGCCCTCGACGAGCGTAACTTTGAACTTGCTTTTGAGTATCTTCGCTGTGCGCAGCGTACTCGGCAACCGCTGCCAGGTCTGCTCGCTTTGGCCGGCAGCATTCACTTGCGAAGACGCGATTTCGCTGCCGCCGACACGGCGTTCCAATCGTCAATTGACTTGGACGGACCGAGTCCTCAGACGCTCGACGGTTTGGCTACCGTCTACCTTCACGCGGGACGGCATGAAGATGCGGCCCTCCACGCGCTCGACGCCCTCGAGAGAGATATGCAATTTGGCCGCGCCCACTATCATCTCGGCCTCGCGTTGCTCGCCCTGAACCGGGTCACAGAAGCACGCCGCGCCTTCGAATCCTGGGCCGCGGCCGAGCCACAACGTGCTGCCCCCATGCGCTGGCTGGCCCACGTCGCTCAGCATCACCTTAACGACCTGGCCCTGGCGGAAAACTATCGGGATCAAGCTCGCGAGGCCGTACGTCGACGGCGGGAAGCAACTAGGTCGTCGCAATTGGACGAACCATCAAAGCCATCCTACGCACCGTAGCTCCCCGCAGCTTTTCGGTGAAGCTTCGCGTATCGGCGTAGTGGTCAAACGTCGTAAACACAAACGTCTTGATGCCGAGCGACAACGCCCCGCGCGTGGATTCCAGCTTGAGCCAGACATTTGCCCAGCCGCCGCGCAGCGCCGGTTCTAGCACGTTTGCGTCCACGTGACTGACGACGCGCGAGGTTCGATGGGCGAGAATGCATCCCACCACTCGGCCATCCACGAGCAAAACACGCGAATGGGTGGCCGAGAATGCGTCGGGCCCCTCTCCGTGAAGTCTCCGTGTCAGTGCCTCCGCATCCCCTCCTAACTGCGTCAGATGGAGCTGCACAACCGCCTCGAGGTCGGCGGCGTAAAGCGGTATGATCTCCGCCGAGTCGGGAATTCGACCTTGCTTTCGCATTCGCTCAAGGAGCGGCGCCAGCCGCGGCTCAAATTGGTCGAGCGGTAATTCATGATGCTCAACCGTTTCGCATGGCGAGAATCCGAGCCGAGCCCAACCCCGCATTTCCTCCCCATTCACGTCGACCTTCTGCGTGGCATAGAGGGCCCCGGCTCCTCGGCGCATTGCCTCCGCTTCAAGTTGGGCGACCAAGGATTTGCCAATGCCTTGACGTCGATACGGCTCGATCACGTGGATCGCCACGCCCGGGCCGACGAGCGGCTTAGAGCGCTGTGTGCGAGTGAGACCGGCGGCAGCAACAATCTGCGCTGGTTTCTCGGCTTCCGCAACGAGGCGGTAGTCCAGCGCGGCGGCTGCCCCGGGCAGCAGCATGCGATACGCCTTGGCGTCGTCGCGACACTCGGGACGAATCGAGAATGCACAGCCAACGCTCATGGCATTGATTCGAGCTAATTATTCCGCGGGCTACTCTTTGCGGACGATGCGCCTCGCGCATCATTCTGAAAACAGATACACCGATTATAACATACCGGCGAAATTAAATTCATCCGCAGCACAATGTCCGTCAGCTCCTGACGGGCGTCGACGTCCGAATTCGACGATGACCAAAACGAAGAGTGCACAGTTGTCCCTTACGCATGGCTCGCCGCAGCGTTGCATTCGACAAGGTTATTCAGTACGCGCGACGATACCGATTCTCCTAACGATTCGATGGCGAGCATAACGGCGCCAAGTACCGGCGGGAGCTTAGAGTCGACGATCTCGGCTTGTGGCACCCGGGCTTTGATCGCCTTCTGCAAAGGATCCATGAAAACGGCCCCAGCATTTGTCAGCCCACCGGTCACCGTCACCGGGATTTGATTGACGGTATTGGCCAAATCTAGCTTGGCGGAAACTGTCGCGACCAAAGTTGCGAGTTCGGCCGCGCCCTGGTATACGATTCGGCACGCGACCTTGTCGCCCTCAAACGCGGCTTGCGTGGTCAATCGAGCCAACGCTGCCACCTCGCTTCGCGTCATGCCCTCCAGGTCGACTTGACGCATGATCTCGCGCATCGTGGTTAGACCGAGGGTGTCCGCAATTCGCGCCCGCAAGCAAGTCTCCTCGCCGCGCCCGTCGTATTCACGGATGGCTGCGATCATTGCCTGCAGCCCCATCCAGTAGCTACTTCCCACATCGTCCAATACATGGCCCCAGCCACCGGCCAGCCAGCTTCGACCGTCGTCGCTGCGGCCGTAACAGGATGATCCCGTGCCAGCAATCAGTACGATGCCTGCCGCACCGGCCAGGCCTCCCATCAGCGCAATGTGCAGATCGTGATCGACGCCGATGCAGTCGTCGGGCATTAGCGAGATATTGCGAACAATGCTGCGAATCGTCGCGCGATCCTCGTCCGTGGTGATACTGCCCAGACCGAGAAATATGGCATCCGCTTGCCGTGGCGGCAGCTGCGACGCCGTCCAAGCCCGTGAAAGCGCTAGCTCCAAGTTAGTTTCGACTTGGTCCGCACCGACGTCATGATAATTCCCCGTACCGGCCTTGCCGACGCCGAGCACCTCGCCAAGACGCGTGGCCAGCGCGACGCGCAAGTGCGTTCCTCCCCCGTCGACACCAATGACAATCGAATCGGTCAATTCGGCAACTCCGAGGCGACCACTTCAGGTTCAATCGCCGTCCAGATGATCGTCCTGCGCACTAGCATCAAAGCGTAAACAGCTATGCCGTATCATTGCACGTCGATCCGCGAACCACCAATTCCGTGTCAATGATGATTTGCCGCGGATCGCTCTTCGCACCGGTGACCTGGGCCAACATTGCCTCGTATGCCGCTTCCGCAAACGACTGCACTGGCAGACGGATTGTGGTCAGCGGAACGGGCAGCAGCTCGGCAATAGGATCGTCATCGAAACCGGCCAGCCTGATATCTTGGCCGATCTTTAATCCTTGCGCCATGAGGTGCCGGCCGATCAGCGCTGCAAAACGGTCCATCTTGCCAATGATCGCGTCGGGTTTACCCCGTCGCATCAAGTCATTGCAGAACGATTGGGTCAAGTCGATCTCATCCGCCGTGCGGACCAGATTCGCAGCAACGTTTAGACCGGACATCCGGTGCGACTCGTAATAGCCGGCCAAGCGATCGGCCACCGCCGTCGAGACTTCCGGAATTCCCACAAAGGCGATCCGCCGACAGCCGACTTGAATCAGGTGCTCCGTGAGCAACACGCCGCCGCGGCGATTATCGTAACCAATGCGCGTGAACTCACTTCGTCCCGGGTAAGGAACGATGTCTCGGTCGATCAGCACGACATGGATGGACGCGGCCTTCAACCGATCGACGACCAACCGGTTTAGCTGCATTTGATCACCCGGCAATTCGGCTGGGTAATAGAAGACGCCGTCGAGGCCATTCTGAATGAGCAAGTCGGCGGCGCTGAACATGCGGTCCTTCAGCGATCCGGTCTCGGCCAAACATTGCAAGGACAGTGTTGACCGTCGGCCGCTGGCCACTTCGGCCAGCCGCTGGTGAATCAAACCCTCGACGTAGGGCAACCCCGATCCAGACTCGATCCAAGGCACGAAAAAAGCTAGATCAAGTTGTTCAACTGCCGGGGCAAGCTCCCGCACAAACGTGCCCGATCCACGTCGCCGCTTCAGCAGCCCTTGCATTTCCAGGTCATGCAATGCCCGCGACACCGTCGTCCGCGATACTGCAAAATGCTGCATCAATTGCAGCTCGGTGGGTAGCCTTTGGCCCGGTCCAAACTCGCCGTTGTCGATCCTAGCCCGCAGAGAGTCGTAGATCTGCTGATGTCTAGGCTTCGGACGTTCGACAACGCTGAGTGAATCGTGCATGGAGGAGGTGATTCCTGCCATTAGATGAGCCGAAACAGACGATCGTTTGACTTCAATCTAGCCTAGTCAAAGGCTTAAGGCAACGTCAACACGCAATAGTTGCTATGTCTTTAATTCGGCGCTTGTCTTGACAGTTGCCCGTGTAGTGGTACCGTGATATTTAGCGAGTCGCCATTCGCTGTTTTGTCTGAAAACGTCGTTGGCGGCATTGGCTCCCCCCTCCTCGTTGAACCGGTCATTTTCCTGTGGGGCTCTGGTAAATGACGATGGCCGTGAAGAACTCCGTGTTCGACTCACGGCAGATGTCTAACCTCCGAGTCACCGGTCAGCGACTCGCTCCTGCGGAACAGTCGCCCGCAGGCGTCGGTAATTACGATCTCTACCCGGCGTTTCCGGTCGCGTCCGGCGCGGTTGGGAAAGGCTTCGACTCTCTGGCGGAGCAATTGGCCGGCCATCGGTGCATACGCATCGACGGTTTCGTCGGCGTGGCTTGGGAACAATTCCAAGAACAGCTGCAGACGGCTCTACGTCGCTTGCGTATCGAGCCGACTTGGATCGCTGTCGCACGGGCGGAGAAGGACGCCAGCGAGATCGCGGACCTGGTCGGTCCATTCCTGGATAACGGCGATCCGGTCTTCGGAATTCGCTTCGCCGGCCAGCTAAAGGACTTTTTTGACCCGGAAAAGCTCACGGCATTGAAACCTGACTCGGGCGCCGAAATGACCATCCTCTACGGGTGCGGCGCCGGCCTTGTCGATTGGGACGGCCCGCTGGTTTACGTCGACCTGCCAAAAAATGAATTGCAGTATCGCTCGCGCGCCGGGATGGTACGAAATCTTGGCACAACAGCGACCCATTCGCCGCAGGCGCAGTACAAACGGTTTTACTTTGTCGACTGGCCCGTGCTCAGCGGTCACAAGGCAGACATCGTCAATCGCGTTGATTGGTTCGTCGATGGGC
>DASYDU010000367.1:0-4097 GCA_036499445.1 Lacipirellulaceae bacterium | reverse complement strand
ATCTGATTGACCGAATTCGCGCCGGACATTTCCAGATAGCCTTGCCGAACCTGGCGGGCAGCGAGCGGCACGGGATCAACCGGCCCAAGCGATTTAAACATGTTGCTGCCAACTTTGACCAAGTCGCCCATTGACTTGGGTTCCGAGAGCCCCAGCGCACGAAGGTTGCCCGCTTGCGCGATGAATCCGTCCGGCGAAACGCTAAACGCCTGGTTCGTCGACATGATGATTTCGTTGCCGCCTTGATCCAAGACAGGCCGCATGCCGTTTTCCGTGACTAGCTTGCCGTTGCGATCCAGCATAAAGTTGCCGGCCCGCGTGTAGTTGGTCTGCCCGTCCGCCGTCTTGACCTGGAAGAAGCCCTTGCCGTTGACGGCGAAATCCAGCTCATTGCCGGTCGGCTTGATCACGCCGCCCGAAAAATCGGTCTGCGTATCGATGACTTTGACGCCGCCGCCGACGTCGTTCACCGACTTGCTGCCCGATTGAGCCGTGCCGCGCTGGATCGCTTCAGCCAAGCGGGCCTGAAACGTCGGCACATCCTGCTTGAAGCCGGCCGTGTCGACGTTCGCCATGTTATTGGCGATGACTTCCAGACGCTGGGCCTGAGAATTGGCGCCTTCGGCCGAGATATACATGCCGTAAGACATCGTGATCGAGATCGCAGGTGCGCCCCCCTGCGTCGGCGAGCCAACAAAGCAACCGCCGTGCCGAAGACGAGGCTCGAACAATTGCTGACTTCGAAAGCGTTGGCTTGGAACGAGATAGAGGAATGGTCGGAGAAACTTGCCGGCCCTTGCTAGCGGCGCATACCGAGCTGCTGTCGGCGGAAGTTGCCGGGCGAAGCGCGTGCCAGCGGCAAACTATGCGAGTTCGAACGTGTGTTGCGCTGCCAATTGCCTCTGCCAAGTGGCACTAGCCGTAGCCCAATTCACGCAGCTCGCCCTCGGTCATGCCGTGGTGGTGACCCAATTCGTGCAAAATCGTAATCCGGATCTGCTGGCGAAGATCGGCGGGATCGATTTCGTTTCGCATGCCGCCGATCGAGCTGAGAATCCCTTGGCGAAAGACATGGATTACGTCGGACGGCACGCCCCAATCGTTGATGCTCCGGCGAGTGAGCGGGATGCCGGTGTAGAGGCCGCACAGCGAGCTTCGATGCCGCAGCCGCATCTTCCGCATCACCTCCGCTGAGGGATAATCCTCGACCACCATCGGCACCTTGCCGAGCAAATCGTGCACCTGCTGCGGCATCTCGGCCAGCGCCACGTCGAGCTGCTCATCAAATAGTCGGCGAAGCTTGGGGTCCATGAATCGCTGGCTCGTCTGGTTATGCGGACCTGCCCGCGGCAATTAATTCGCCGGCGCCTCGCGATAGCAATGCATCGGCAACACGGCAGCCAAGTTGCTCGGCCTGTTCTGGCGACGCGAAGTCGCGTTCTTCGAGTCGCTTGACCCCATCGGGGCTCAAAACGACGGCCGAGAGCTCGAGCCGACCATTTGCTACAAGACCGAGCGCGCCGATCGGCGCCAGACATCCACCGCGCAGCCGCGCCAAGAGTGTCCGCTCGGCCACGACCGCAGCATGTGTCGCGGCATTGTCTAGTTCCGCGAGCGCGGCGCGAGCCGGCACATCGTTCGCGCGACACTCGATACCAAGGGCCCCCTGCCCCACGGCCGGCAGCATGATTTCCCAGGGCAAGACCTGCGAAATGCGACCGGCCCAACCCAGTCGCTGCAAGCCTGCTTCGGCAAGCACGAGCGCATCGACTTGGCCTTCGTCGAGTTTGCGGAGCCGCGTATCGACGTTTCCCCGAATGGCCATCACCTCGAAATCAGGCCGTGCGTGTCGCAGTTGGGCCTGCCGCCGCAGACTGCCTGTCCCAATGCGAGCGCCCTTCCGAAGCGCGTCGAACGATGATGCCGCCGTTGAGACTAACACATCGGCAGCGCTCTCCCGTGCGGGCACCGCCGCCAACACCAAGCCTGCCACCGCGTCGGTCGGCAAATCCTTCAAACTATGGACAGCAACATCCGCTTCACCCGCCAAGACCGCTCGCTGAATTTCCTTGGTGAACACACCGGGCGAACCGATATCGCCAATTGGGTTGGACTGGTCTGCATCGCCGCGGGTCGCGATTTCAATAATTTCAACCGTGTGCCCGCGCCGTCGCAAACAATCTGCCACCCAGTCGGCCTGCCATCGGGCGAGCGCGCTGCCACGGGTCGCGATTCGCAGCGTCTTCTGCTTTGCCATGGATGAATTCTAGTGCGTCGCGGTCAGTGTGTCGTGCCTATTTTGCCGCATCTAATGTGACATCGTCCGGCCGGCGATGGTAACCATCACCCGCGCCGCCCCTGACCGCTTGAGTGCTCGCGCAGCCTCGCTGCACGTGGCTCCCGTCGTCAGGATGTCGTCCACCAAGAGGACGCTGGCCTGCTCCAAGTGATAACCGGATCGCAGGGCAAATGCGTTGCGAACGTTGGCCCGCCGCCGTGAGGGTGGCAGGCTGAATTGCGGCGGCGTATGACGCAGTCGTCGCAATAGGCCGCTCGCCAAAGGCACCTTGAGATTATCCGCCAAAACCTCGGCCAGCACCGCCGCCGAATTCGTGCCATGCGACCAGCGCCGGCGCCAGTGCATCGGTATGGGCACGACGACATCGGGGCGCATTTCAACCAAGCGCTGGCTGTGTCGTTGCCAAATCAGTCGGCCAATCGCCAGCGAGACGAGGTCGCCACGACTCTGCTTCATCCGCAGCAGCCACTCGCGCAATAGTCCGGTGTACTCCCCCAAGGCGACTGTTTCGTCGAACCAGAGTTTGACATCGCGGCACGTCGCACATTGGCTTCGATCGCGGGCAACCTCCGGGATTCTAGCGCCACAACGAATACACGTTGGCCCCGCGAATACGGCCAGCTGCCGCAGACATTCGGAACAAACGAGCGCATCACCGGCAGAGACTTCCCGAACGGCGATTTCGGCACCGCAGCCGACGCAGGAGGAGGGAAACACCACGTCAAGGATCGCGTCTCCGATCGGACGAATCGATAGCCGGCGCGGCAAACGGAGCGTCGATACTCGTCCCAGCATGATGCAGCTCGCCGTGGAGAAACCATCGGGGCAGTGCTAGCAGTCTCCGATTGTAGCCCCGGCCGATGAATTGGAAAGCAGCCGTATTGACCGGCCGGAATTCACTACGTTAGTCTCCCCACCGCTGAGTGCCGCTCACCAATCACTCCCTGACCCCCGATCCCTGACCCCCCGTCCCCTTCCTCCCGCATGCCCACGATCATCGACCGCTACATGGCGAGGCAGTTTGTGCAGGTCTTCGCGATCTGCTTTCTGAGTCTGACGGGCCTGTACATCGTGATCGATGCCTTCAGCCACCTCGACCACTTTTTCGACTATTCCGATGCACACGGCAGCGTGTTGAAGATCATCACGCAGTACTACGCCTATCGCTCGCTGGCTTTTTTCGACTGGATGAGCGGTGTCCTGGCCCTGGTGGCCGCGATGTTCACCGTGACGTGGATTCAGCGACACAACGAGATGACGGCGCTTCTGGCCGCCGGCATTCCGCGGCTCCGTGTTTTGCGGCCCGTGATCGCCGGCGCGATTCTCGTGAGCCTGTTCGCGGTGGCCAATCGCGAGCTGGTGATCCCCAAGACGCGAGACCAGCTTGCGCTCGACTATCGAAATATCGGCGGCCAGCGGGAGGCTGCCATGCAGTCGCGGTTTGACAGCAAAACCGACATCCTGATGGGCGGCGATACGATCGTCGCGGCCGAGCGAAAAATCGTGCGGGCAAATTTCGTGCTGCCCACGGGACTCGATCGCTATGGTCGCCAGCTTTCGGCCGCCACGGCGATTTACCAACCGGCCAATGATAAGCACCCCGCCGGCTATCTGCTCTCAGGCGTGACCACACCCAAGGCAATTTTGGAGCAGCCGTCGCTTTCGCTCGACGACACGCCGGTGATCATCACGCCGCCGGGCGCGCCGTGGCTCAACAGGGATCAAGTGTTCGTGGTGAGCGGCGTGTCGTTCGAGCTGCTCTCGGCCGGATCGACCTGGCGGGATTACGCCTCGACCC
>DASYDU010000366.1:0-23417 GCA_036499445.1 Lacipirellulaceae bacterium | reverse complement strand
CAAAGACACATCGCGGAGCGAAACGCCGCCGAGGAGCACGTCTCCTTGCTGCGGGTCATAGAATCGACATAACAAATTGATCAGCGTGCTCTTCCCGCCACCGTTCGGACCGACCACCGCCAGGCGTTCGCCAAGATTGACGGTCAGATTCACTTGTTGCAAAACCGTTTGCATGCCGTCGTAGCTGAAGGTGACGTCACGAAACTCGATCTGGCCATGCGGAGCGGGCAGCGGTTTCGGATGTGCCGGCTCGACGAGTCGCGACTGAACATCCAACAGCGGATAAAGAATATTTGCGGCGGCCATGCCGTTATTTACGCCGGCGATCACGCCTGAGAGCTTACGAAGCGGATCGGCGGCGCCGATCAACATGCCAAAAAACACGGTAACCGCTGGCAAACTCAGCGGTTTGTCGCACATCGGGATGCCAAAAATCCTGGTCTCTTGGTTGATCACCAAATACCCGGAGACGATCACCGCCATGCACAACATTCCCATGCCGAGCAATTCGGTCACGGGACTGGCGAGTGAGTTGTACAGGGTGGCGCGAACCGCAATTTTCCGCATGTTCGAGGTGGCCACGCCGAATCGCTCACGTTCGAAGTCCTCCATCGTATTGGCTTGCACGGACGACAGATTATTGAAGACTTCAAGCATCACGTGGTGGAAGCCCACCGAGCGATCGAGAATGCGCACCGAGAGAGTGCGAATCTTTCGATTGAGGTACAGGATCAGATATGCGGCCACCGGTGCAAAGATGAGCGACGCTAATGTCAATCGCCAGGAAATAAACATTGCGCCGCAAAGGCAAGAGACAATCCGCAACGGCTCGGTCAAGGCATCGCCGTAAAAACTGGTGATGCCATTGGCAAGCATATCGGTGGTTTGCGTAATATAGGCCGCAAAGCCGCTGATTCCGAAGCGATTGAATCCGGGCCGGTCGAGCGCCAACCCTTTGTCAAAAATCCGGCCGCGGATATCGCGCGCGATGCTCTGCGAAACATACGCCACCAATAAGTCGTCGCTCACCATCAAGCACTCTTTGAGCGCAGTGGCAAATACGACCAGTAACACGATAAATGCCACCGTTGGAAACGGCTTCGCGGGCAAATAACGATCAAAGATCGGTTGGAACCACTGGGCTGACTTAAGGGATGCGCGATCGACTTCGATCTGCGTGTGGAGCACCTCTAGCTGCAGCTTTAGCTCCCGCTGATCCTTGCCAGCGGCATTCGGCAGGCGACGCTCTAAGTCGTCGATTTCGGTTTGGTGAGCCGCGAGATCTTTTTGTGCCTGATCGATTCGCTGCTGATTCCAGGCTTGAAGCGGCTGACCGTTCAGCGTGGTCTGGATGATCGGAAAAAGAGCCGCGATATTCGCTCCCCACAATGCGGCCACCCCCAAAGAACAACACACGGCGATCGCCAGGATCGGCCAGTGTCGCCACGCTTCCTTCAACGCTCGCGCAAAACTCGTCATTTGGTGCGCAGTCTCCGTATCCTTAGCAATGCGGATGAATCGATGGTGCCAGCAGCTACCGGGCACTGAAGAGCGTCGCTTGAGCCGCGGCGCGGGGCGGCAGTCTAGTTGCAGCCGCAGAAAGTGACAACCGCGAATTCGGCGATCTGCCACAAAATGACGGTCAAAAGGTGCAGAAAGTCTCCACGACGGCAGCGCGATGCTAGCAGGACAGAATCGGGCTGGAACACGGGTTCATGCCGTCGGCGGATTCGACCCGTTCGTCCCGACCGGCGAGGGTGCTTCCCTGCGCTTGGCCTCATACATGGCCCGATCCGCGGCGTGGAGCAGATCCTCGGCTGTTGCGCTCGTGGCCGATGGTTCCGCCACGCCGATGCTCACCGACATTTGTACTTCGGCGTCCGGTAAAGCGAACGAGCGTTTGAATGCGGCGCGGATACGATTGACGACGACCCGAACGCCGCCGCCGCTACTGCCGATGCCGTCCACTAGCACTACAAACTCGTCGCCGCCAAAGCGTGCCAGGTGGTCGCCCGAGCGCACACACGCGACCAATCGTCGGGCCACTTCTCTTAGCACCTCGTCGCCGATCAGATGGCCGAAACGATCATTCACCTGTTTGAACTCGTCGACGTCGATGAACAGCACAGCGAATCGCTGCTTGGATACTGCGGCGCGATTCAGCATCGACCTGAGCCGGTCCATCAGCGCATCGCGGTCGGGCAAACCAGTGAGAGGGTCAAATCGAACGCCCCGCTGAGCTGGATTTGCGAAAGGTTCGCTAAGCGTCGTGCGATGAACGGCGATCGCCAGCATTGCCCCGCTTGAGGCCGTCACACGACCGATTCGCACGTCGACCGGTACTTGCGATCCATCGGCGGCCAAGAATCGGCTGGCGAAAGTCGCGACTTCCGCTTTCCCGCGAGCAAGGCAGGTCAATTGATTCCGAAAACTGGGTTCCTCGACAGCGGGCAGCCAATCCCAAATGGACTGACGCCCAGCTTGATCCGGCCGCCTTTGGAGTAAAGACAAGAGGGCTCGGTTGGCAAACACGACTTCGCCATCTGGCAGAATGAGACAAATCGCGTCATCGCAGAGGTCGATGGCTGCTCGGAAGGCCGTCTCCAGCCCGTTCGATACCTCGTCTTTGGCGGCAATTTGTCTTTGGTTCACGTCGTTCATCATAAAAACTGATGCTAGGCCCTGGCCACGGCGTGTTGCATCTCGGGCCCACGGGAGCCTCGCTAAAGTCCCTAGTGCCCAAAATCTAGGCAATAAGTGTTGAAATGCCTCCAAAAGCTGCCCAAAAAATCTATCTGACAAAATCGACAAATTCTATTTCGTCATTATAATCGGAGACTCCAACGCAAGCCTTCCATTATTGCCAGTTTGACCATGTTTACATTTGCCTCGCCGGACATTATCACTTGATTCACCTGTTTTACACTGTCCGGCGGTAGCGTGGAACGACTGTGAATTTGCGATCGGTGCTGATCGCCCAGAGGCGAGCGTTCCGGCGGATGACTGAATTGTTGGGATGTTGGCGCAAGGCTTGCCCTGCGACTTCAGGCTGCTGCGGCGCCGGCCAGCCCGGCACGCAACGGGGGGGCATTGTATTTGGTTTGTTCGAACCGCGGTAATCGTCGTGAAGCGATTGCTATTTCCTATAAACGTAGTTTCTGAGTGCCGTGTGATGTGCCGTCTTTGGCGCATTGCCGCTCCATATTGGGTTGGTGACCGGGTGGCGGGAGGATTTGGATGATGGTCCTAGCACCTTGGGTACGCAAATTGAAGGCGAGAGTTACTGGCGGCAATCGGATTAAAACTCGCTACCTCTTGGATGCGGATGAGTTCCGATTTGAGGCCACGCGCGAACGTGTTCGTGCGGACCGATCTCGCTCGCCATTGGCGATTCTCGTGATCGAGCTGCCGGCTGACCGCTCGACGCGGCGCGATTTTCTGTTCCTTTCGCGGGAACTCGAGCGCCGTTTGCGAGTAACCGATACGGCCGGACTTCTCTCCGAGCGATGCGTCGGCGTGTTGCTTCCCGATACGCTGTCCGAGGGTGCTTGGAAGGTCGCCAGCGATATCTGCGACGTTTACCCGGTCGGCCATGATCGCCCGAATTGCGAAGTCTACGTCTATCCGGACGGCGGCTCGCCGCCGACTGAGCTCGAGCGCGACCGCGAGGGGTTGCCCGCTGGCGGCGCTGCATCGCAGTTCGATTCGCTCTTCGTCTATCGGACGCCTCTTTTGAAACGGGCTGTCGATGTGTTCGGAGCATCACTGGGACTGATCTTTGCCGCGCCCTTGATTGCCGTGATTGCCGCGCTGATAAAAGCCACTTCGGCAGGCCCGGTGATTTATTCACAGGAGCGGGAAGGACATGGCGGTCGGCCTTTTCGCATCTACAAATTGCGTACGATGCGGCCCGACGCCCATTACCTGCAGTCGGCCTTGCGTGCGTACAGCGAGCAAGACGGACCGGCATTCAAGATGAGCAACGACCCACGAACGACTTGGATCGGTCGCTGGTTGCGGCGCACCAGTCTCGACGAATTGCCGCAGCTCTGGAACGTGTTTATAGGTGATATGTCCTTGGTCGGACCTCGCCCGCTACCGACCGAAGAGTCGATGCAATGTGCCCATTGGCAGCGGCACCGCTTGGCCGTGCGGCCCGGGTTGACTTGCTTGTGGCAGATCAGCGGCCGCAACACAGTGTCGTTTGTCGAATGGATGCGGATGGATTTGGCGTACTTACGGCGCCGTTCCTTGGCCTACGACGTGAACCTGTTAATACGGACACCGACGGCGCTCATCTTTCAGCGAGGGCCCCGGTAATGCCTGGCGCTGCCGCGGTGAGTTCGTCGTGTTCCGACCCGGTCTCATTCGAGCCGGAAAAGGATCGTTCGCGCCGACGCCGCGTGCTCTTGATGGCCTATTGGTGCCACCCCGACACCGGCATGGAAGCCCGCATTGGCTGGTATCGCGCGATCCAGTCGGCCAGATACTGGGATACTTGGATCGTGTTCAGCAATGACCAGGATCTCGAATTGCTCTCGGAGCGTATCGAAGCAGCGGGAGTTTCCGACTCGCTCCACCTCGTGTGCCTGCCTCCGTCGCGAGTCGAACGCGCTCTGGCCCGGCATCAACAGTTTTTCTATTGGAGCTACGGCTTTTGGCACCGGCGGGCGCATCGGGTCGCCAAGCGCCTCCACAGCGAGGCGCCATTCGACTTGGTGCATCAAGTGAGCTTTTGCGGCTATCGGCAGCCGGGACATCTTTGGAAACTGGGAATTCCGTTCGTGTTTGGACCGGTTGGCGGCACGCAGAATTTTCCTTGGCGGTTTTTGCCGCAAGTCGACCTAGTGGGCGGACTCCGGGAAGTGCTCCGCAATGTCGTCAATTCATGGCAGTTGTCATTTAGTCGCCCGGTCCGCCGGGCGTGCCGCCGCGCGTCAATTGTGCTCGCCGCGAACAGCACGGGGAAGCGCGATCTCAGTCGAACACAGGGAATTCCTGTCATTCGCCAACTGGAGACCGGTGTCGAACTGACTCCAATGCGTCATCGGCAGCAGCGGCGGCCGAGCGATCCACTACGAATTCTGTGGACCGGCCGCCTCGAGACCTGGAAGGCGCTGCCGCTGCTGCTGGGCGCGCTCGCCAAGCTGCCTAAGACTTGCCGCTTCGAGCTACGCATCCTGGGAATTGGCAAATGCCGTCAGCGCTGGCAGCGCTTGGCGGACCAATTAGGCATCGCGGATTCCATCCAGTGGCTGGGCTGGGGCACCTATTCGGAATTGCTGCCCCACTATTCCTGGGCGGATGTTTTTGCCTTCACTAGCTTGCGAGATACGTCCGGCTCAGGTTTGCTTGAGGCGCTCGCGGCTGGTGTGCCGATCATCGGCGTCAATCATCAGGGAGCCGCCGACATCATGACCGACGACTGCGCCATCCCGATTCCTGTGGCGCGCCCCCAGGAGACAATCGCCGCGTTTCGCGAAGCGATATTGACTTTGGCAAACGATGCGGCCCGGCTCCGGCGTTTGAGTGAGGGAGCTCGTGCGCGGGCCACTAAATTCCTCTGGGCGCATCAAGGCGACTTCATCGACCGTCTCTATCGGCAGGTGCTAATGGGCGGCGAGCTTGCCGCGCCGCACAACGAATCCCGGCCCGAAGTGGTGCCGGCGGCCAGTGAAGAGAGATTGTTGATACCGGCCGTCGCGTCACAGAGCGCCGCGGCATTTTAAATCAAACACTGACGATTGACTTTGTCACTCGACTTGAGGAACACAAAAATGATCGACCGACGAAAACCGGGCCTCAGCATCGCCGGTGTGTGCGAGCTGCTCTTTCGCCATAAGAAGAAGATCCTTGTCTGCCCGCTGCTCGCGGTGTTGCTCGGCGCGCTGATCTTCATGTTTTGCCCGCGAGCTTATCGTAGCGAAGCCAAGCTCTTTCTGCGGATGGGTCGGGAAAGCGTGGCCTTGGATTCGACGGCCTCGACCGGTCAGACGATCTCATTGCAGCAAAACGACCGCAAGGACGAAGTCAAGTCGGCGGTTGAGGTCGTGAAAAGCCGCGGTGTGCTGGGCCAGGTCGTGGACGAGCTGGGAGCGGACGTCGTGCTGGGAAATGCCGGCCCGGGAACTACGCCGCCAAATCCGGTTAAACAGGCGCTGGATGCGGTAATCAAGCCGGTCGCTCAGTTCGTCAAGAGCATCGACCCGGTGTCCGATCGCGAAGAAGCGATCATTGAAATTGAACGCCACCTCGGCGTCGATGCGGAGCGCGAATCGACTCTGATCGTGTTGGTGTACGACGCCAAGACGCCGCAGTTAGCGCAGGCCGTCTGCAACAAAATCGTCGAGGTCTATCTGCGGGAACACATGCGCATCCACCGCAATGAAGACTCGCGCCCCTTCTTCGCCGAGCAGCAAGAAGTTTTGCGTAAGCAGCTGGACGATTCGCTCGAGGCGGTCCGCAGCGCGAAAAGTGAGATGGGGCTTTCAAGCATCGGCGAGCGCCGTTCGACGCTGGAAAAGCAATTTGGCGACGTCGAAATGGAACGGCTGCAGACGGAACAGCAATTGGCAACCTCCGAAGCACGAGTCGCCGAGCTTCAACGACAGCTTGGCCAAATGCCCGATCGTTTGGTGTCTTCCAAGCGGAGCGTTCCCAACGCGGGCGCCGATTTGCTCCGGGAGGAGCTGTATGCGCTGCAAATGAAATCGATGGATTTGCAGGCCCGCTACAGCGATTCGCATCCGCTAGTTCAAGCGATTAAACAACAGGTTGAAGACGCAAAGAAAGTCGTCGACGGCCGGGCCGAGCACGAAATGGAGACGACCGAGGACGTCAACCCGATCCACCGCGATTTATCGCTCGACCTCAAGCAGCAACAGAGCGTGATTGCGGGCTGCAAATCGCGACTGGAGGCGCTCGAGAAGCAGAAGGCCACAGTCGAAGCCGATTTGCGTACGGCCAACCAGTTTGAAGTGAAACTGGATCAGTTGGAACGGCAAACTGAATTGGCCCGCACGAAATACTTCCAATACTCGCACAGTCTCGAAGAAGGGCGGATCGACAAGGCATTGGAGAATGATCACATCTCGAATGTCAGCGTCGCCCAGGCTGCCACTTTCGCCGAGAAGCCGGTGAGCCCGTCGAAGCTGATCGTGCTCGCCGGCACGCTCATGTTGGCGACGGCGGGAACCGCGATGCTGGTGTTTGCCAGCGAGCAGCTCAATGACCGGATGCGAAGCGAAATTGACGTCGAGCAGGCCTTGGGTGTGCCGGTGCTCGCCACGATCCCCGATGGCCGCCATGCCCGACGGGTTTTTCCCCTGCATACCAACGGCCACGCGAAACCGGCCGCATCCTCGATATCACGCAATTGAAACGGTGAACAATTCCTTCCGGCGGAAGGGCTATTCCTATGAGCACCGACATCGATCATCAACCTGAATCGGCGAGCGGCCCAGCGCCTCGCGCCAATAACGCGGACATGAACGGTGCTCGCACTCACGTCGCAAGCGCTCCGACGGTCTATCAGCGGCCCGGGGCTGAATACTTCGACGCCTTGCTGTGGCGGCTATTTGATCGCGGCCACGATGCCGGCGGCGCGGGCTACTTGCTCGGCGTCACGGGTTGTGCTCGCCAATCCGGGGTCAGCACCGTCGCCGCGAACCTCGCGATCCGGGCCGCCGATCACGGGCTCGGGCCGGTGCTCCTGGTCGATGCGAACGATCATCACCCACAGCTACATCGGCTGATCGGCGCGAAGTCGAGAGCCGGGTTGGCGGAAGTGCTGACCGGTCAAGCTTCGCTCGCGGCGGCTGTGCAGCCGACTCACGTGCCGGGCCTGCAACTGTTGCCACTCGGGTCGGCAGGCCTCTTAAAACGCATTCGGATCGACTCCGCGCGGCCGGAGCAACTCGTGGCTGAGCTGCGCGAATTGTATTCCTTGGTGTTAGTAGACTTGCCAGGAGCGTGCCAGATGAGCCATGCACTTTGGTTGGCTCATGCTCTCGACGGGGCTGTATTGGTAATTCGGTCGGAACGGATCGGGCGGGGCGTTGCACACGAATGTCAGCGGCGGTTGGCCCAGGACGGCATTCAAATCCTCGGGGCTGTCCTCACCGACCAGCACACCTATCTACCTAATTGGCTGGCATAATTGCCGCCGCCAATTTGAGTCAGCCAAAGCAATTGACAATTCCCTTCCGGTAACACCGGCCTGGTACGCATTCAATGAGCCTCGCCTCTCCAAGCTGGTTGTCTCGCCTTTCCGGGGCCGCGTTCGTCCCGCGAATCAGCGCGGCTCGCGCGGAATGGATGCAAGGAATTTGGGTCGTCGCCGACCAAGCGGTCGTCAGCTTGGCGAGCTTCTTGGCTTTGGTCGTCGTGGGCCGCACTTGCAGTCAAGCGGATCTCGGCGTCTACGGTTTGGCCGTATATACACTTTGGTTGGCCGTAGGAATCCCCAATGCCCTGGTGTGGGTTCCCTATACCGCGCGGGCGGCGCGGCTTTCGCAGGGGCGGCGCAGATTTTTCGCCGGCAGCGCCACGATCCATGTGGCCGTCGTCGCTTTCGTCCTCGCCGGAAGCTGCCTGGCCGCGGCCGCCGTCGCCTATTTCACTTCGAGCGCGAGCCCATGGATCGCGCCGATGTGTTTGGCCTTGGCGCCGTTCAGCCTGATGATGATTGCTCGCGAACATGCGCGCCGGCTCAACCTCGCCGATCTGCGCGTCCAGGACTTGCTGAGAATCGACGTTCCGAATGCGGTTTTGCAGATGCTGCTTTTGCTTGCGCTCGCACGCTTCGGCATGTTGACGGCTACCACCGCGTTATTGGCGGTCGCCCTAGCCTGCGCGAACACGTTTTCATGGTTCTATCGAAATCTCGATCGATTCGAATTTCATACCGGCCGGGCACTTCTGCACTGGGGCTACAACCGCAAATTCGGCCTTTGGCTGTTAGTTGTCGCCGTGGCTTGGTTGGTCGGAGAAAGCTCCGGGCGGTGGATGGTCGGGTTGCTTTACGGACGAGACATGCTGGGACAATTCGTTGCAGCGCAGGGGATCGTGATGGCCATCAACCCACTGCTGCTCACGATCAACAACCTAGCCCAGTCTATGTCGTCGCACGGATACGCCCGCGGAGGAGCAGCCGAGCTACGCCGGATGGCCGTGCGGGGCACCTTGTATATCGCCTTGGGAACGGGCGCGGCATTGATCTGCCTGGCGATGATCGGCGGCCCGGCCGTTCATTTCTTCTTCGGCGATAAGTACATCGGTCTCGGTCACGTGGTCACGTCGCTCTGCCTCGGGATGTTTGCCCGCATGCTGGTCATGCCGATTGAAGCCGCCATGGTTGCCCTGCAATACGGCCGAACCATGTTGGTCGCCGCGATCCTGAGACTGCTTTTGATCGTGGGTTGCGGAGTGCCGCTGATTTGGTGGATCGGCCTTGAGGGCGTTGGCTACGCGATGGCGATCAGCGCGGTCGGTGCGGGCGTCGTCCAGTGGTATACGTTCCTGCAATTGAAACAACAACCCGCGCTCAGTGGTGCCGTTTAAGATGCTGCGACTGAATCCATCACTGGTTTCGACGAACGGGCATAGCGGCACGATGGTTGTCGACATTCCGCGCCAAGTCGCGGGTGTGAGTCGATTTACAGCGGTCGGGATTACCGCATGGTGCGTTGGGGCATTTTTGGCGGCCGCGGTAATCGGCCTAAACCACGACCCGAATTACGCCACCGCCCGCGCGCTGGAACAAGTGGAGGAAGGCCGCGACGTGGAAGAAAAAGCCGTCATGGAGGATGGTCTCGGTGTGGCGGCCGCCGGCCGAGTGGTGGGATTCGCGCTCCTGCTTGGCGTCGGCGCCTTCTGCATCGCGACACTGCCAAACGACGTGCGTTTTCGATGGGATAGGCTCTCGATATTGATCGCGATGGGCCTGGCTTGGGCGATGGCAAGCGTAGCTTGGTCGGTCGAGCCGGACACCACGGCGCGCGAGCTCGTCCGACTATTGGCCTACGGCGGCGTGGCGGCGGCGCTCGCGCTGCGATTTGATCTTCGAACGTTGTGTTTTGTCCTGGCGGCCGCGCTCGCCGGCTCTGTCGCCACGGCCGTCGCGTACGAAATCGGAACCGGTGGTTTCAAGCCTTGGCACGCCGACTATCGTCTCACCGGGTCGATGCACAGCAATATCTTGGCGATCCAAGCGGCCATTGTGGCGCTTGTCGCCTACGCCTTTGCACTCCAGCCGGGCCAGCGCCGTGCATTTTGCTGGGCACTCTTCACGGCAGCACTCGCCGTTGTGGTCCTCACCAAGGCGCGGACAGCGCTCTTTACTGTTATTGCCGGCGTCGTGGCCATCCATGTTGTCGGACGGCCCGCCCGGCAATGGCTGTTTTACGCAGCGTGCGTCATGTCGTTCGCGGCGATTGCACTGCTGACAGCTTCGGCGCTGGGTATTTCCGATGAGCACGGGCTGCAAAACGTCGCCAATTTGGGACGCAGCGACGACGTCGGCGATCTCACCGGCCGATTGCCGCTTTGGAATTTCATCTGGCACGAGTCAGAGGGCCATCGGCTGCAAGGATTTGGGTGGGGCGCTTTTTGGCTGACCGAGCGAGTCAAGGACGCCCGCGAAGCGCTCCATTGGTTCCCGCGCCACTCGCACAATGCCTACCTTCAAGTCATGGTCAACTTAGGGCTAGTAGAGCTGGCAATCGTCGTCGCCATCGGATTAATCGCCTTGCGACGAGCCGCTTCGTTGGTTCGTCGGACCGGCCTACCCGAAGCGAGCGCGCTAGTCGCCATCCTGATTGCCATCTTTGTGAACGGCACGGCCGAGTCGGCATTCGTAATGCCCCGCGATATGGGGCTGTTTTCCGCGGCTGCCGTGCTGAGTCTGTTGGTCGTGCGCCGAGGCACAGAATCTCAAGATCGAGTTTCAGACTTTGAACGAGAACGAATGGCCGAATCGCGAACTCTCGTCCTTTTTCCGCCAAAAGTGAGCTTGTCGTGACATGTGACGTTTCCATCCTGCTGCCCGTCTACAACGGCCTGCCGTACGTGCGCCAAGCGGTCCAGTCTGTTTTGGATCAAACGCTCGCCGACTGGCAATGCGTGATTGTCAACGACGGCTCGACCGATGGCACCGGCGATTTCCTGAGCTCGATCCGCGACGACCGATTCCTAATTCTTCAGCAAGACAATGCCGGAATCTCGGCCGCAGTCAATCACGGCCTCGCGCATTGCGCCGGACGGTACATTGCGCGGATGGATGCGGATGACGTCGCACTCGCAACGCGGCTGGCCGAGCAAGCAGCGTTTCTCGATGCTCGCCCCGAAGTTGCGATCGTCGGCACACAAGTCGCACCGTTGGGAGATTGCGGCGCCGGGTCGAGCCTCAAACTGCCTGTCGAGCACCGTGAGATCATGAGCGCCTTGATGGCCGGTCGGCATGCCATGGCGCATTCAACGATTATGATTCGCACCGACGTATTGCGAAGGGTAGGCGGCTATTGGTCTTTGCCGTTTGGTGAAGAGTACGACCTGATGTTGCGGATCGGCGAGGTTGCTGAACTGGCAAACCTCGATCGCGTCTTGCTCCAATATCGCGTGCATCAGGCGAGCATGAACGGGTCCGGGATGCGGCGGATGCGAGTCAGCGTTGCGTATGCTTGTGAACTGGCTCGACGTCGTCAAAATGGCCTGCCCGCGATCTCATTCGACGAGTTTCAGACGTGGCGCGACGCTCGCCCCTCATGGCAACGCGCCGCCGAGGCCGTCGATTTGCACGCCCGCTCCCAATATCGCCTGGCGCTGGCCGAGCTCTACGGAGGGCGTCGACTGCGCGGTTCGGCGAGAATGGCCTGGGCGGCGGTTTGCGCGCCAAAGTTGACGCTCGAACGGCTCGCCCGCGCGGCGAAGTTTCGACGGGCACCGACCCGTTCGACAAATTCGCCGACCACCACCCGCGCGACCAACTCAAGCAGTTATTCACAGAGGGTTCTCGAATGATTGACCGCGGTTCTCATAACGTCGTCGGGGTCCGGGTCCATGCCGTGGATTACGAGGCGGCGGTGGCAAAGATCGTCGATGCCGCGCGCCGACGCGCGCCGATGGCCGTCGCGGCTGTTTCCGTGCACGGTCTGATGACGAGCGTGCGCGATCGGGCGCACCGATATCGTCTCAATGCGTTGGATTTGGTGGTCCCCGACGGGCAGCCGGTGCGTTGGGCGCTAAACCGCTTGCACTCTGCTCGACTGCGGGAACGTGTCTACGGGCCGCGGCTAATGTTCGAAGTCTGCCGTGGAGCGGCCGACGCGGGACTGCCAATTTTCGTGTTTGGCGCCGCCGACGATATTTTATCGGACTTGCGCCGTCAGCTCCAACAGAAGTTACCCAAATTGCAGATCGCTGGCATGCGACCAGCCAAGTATTGCCGGGTCACGAGCGCCGAACGAGATGCGCTGGTCGAGGAAGTCCGAGCGAGCGGGGCGCGAATCATGCTCGTGGGTCTCGGCTGCCCGAGACAAGAGGTGTTCGTCTATGAAATGCGCGACATTCTTTCGATGCCGACGCTGGCAGTCGGGGCGGCGCTGAATTTTCACGCCGGCCATTTGCCGCAAGCGCCGCCCTTGCTGCAGAGATACGGGCTGGAATGGGCGTTTCGTCTGGCCTCCGAGCCACGGCGGCTTTGGAAGCGATATTTGCTCCAGAATCCGCCCTACTTTTGGTACTTGGCTTTGCAGGCGACAGGACTGTACACGATGGATCCAGAAGATGCACGGCAGCCGCAACAAGAAATGTGCTACGGCTAAGTGGAATATGCTGGCGCGACGAATTGCGTCGAATCACCGATAGGAACGTGACTGGCGTCGACAGGGGCCCGAGACAATCGAGTTTTGTTAAACACACCACTAAGAGAATAGTAATGTCCGAATTACCGGCCGCTCAACTGGCCCAACCTGGAGAGGCTCTCGCAACGCAGGTGCCTGCGCCAAAAGCCGCTGCGCAGCAAACCGTGTACGTGGTCCTCCCCGCCTACAACGAGCAAGAAGCGTTGGCGCCGTTATTGGAATCCATTCGCGCGGCCTTGGATGGCGGGCCCTGGCCATACAAGGTGATTGTCGTTGACGACGGCAGCCGCGATGCGACGGCCCTGGTCGCCAGCAAGGCCACGTTTGTCATGCCGATAGAGCTGGTGGAACACCGCGTCAACCGAGGTCTGGCAGCGGCGCTACGAACCGGCTTGACCGCCGCGCTCGATCGCTGTGGCGACGATGACGTGATCGTGACCATGGATGCCGACAACACCCATCCGCCCCGCTTGATTACCGAAATGATGGCGAAGATTGAGCATGGTTTCGACGTCGTCATCGCCTCCCGTTTTCGCCCCGGCGCAAAGGTTTATGGCGTGCCGCGATCGCGGCAGCTCTATAGCGTCGGCGCCCGCTTTCTGTTTCAGACGATGTTTCCGATCCGCGGCGTGCGAGACTACACATGCGGCTATCGAGCTTATCGGGCCGCGGCCTTGCGCCTGGCAGTGCAAAAGTACCATGCCCAATTAATTAGTGAGAGAGGATTCTCCTGCATGGCCGATTTGCTGTTAAAATTGCAGCGATTGCCGCTCCGGATGGCGGAAGTGCCCCTCGAATTACACTACGAGCGTCGCGGCACTGGCAGCAAGATGCAAGTCGCCCGGACGATTCGCGAAACCATGTCACTCGTCGTGCGTCGTCGATTCGGTCGGCAGTGAGCCTCAGGACACCAACTCAATGAACAAATGTAAACAACAGTACTGGGCGGTGATTGGCGGCGGCATGTTGGGCATGACACTAGCCCACCGTCTTGCGCAGCGCGGCCAACGCGTGACTTTGCTGGAAGCGGCGCCGCAACTTGGCGGCTTGGCCAGCGCCTGGTCGCTGGGGGACGTCGTTTGGGATCGGCACTATCACGTCACGTTGCTCTCAGACACCAATCTCCGCGCCCTACTGGAGGAGATCGGACTGGAGCATCAAATGCGCTGGGTCGAGACCAAGACCGGCTTCTACAGTGGCGGCCGGCTCCATTCGATGTCCACGAGCCTGGAGTTCTTGCGGTTCCCGCCGCTGTCGATGTGGGAGCGGTTGCGGCTCGGCGGCACGATTTTCTATGCCTCGAAGATTCGCGATTGGAAGCCGCTGGAACAGATTCCTGTCGCCGACTGGTTGCGTCGCTACTCCGGCCGTGGTGCATTTGAGAAAATCTGGTTGCCGTTGTTGAGGGCGAAATTGGGTGAGGCCTATCGCAAGACTTCGGCCGCGTTCATTTGGTCCCATACCCAGCGGATGTACAAAGCCCGCCGCAGCGGACAGAAAAAAGAGATGTTCGGTTACGTGCCGGGTGGATACGCCCGCATTCTCGACCGTCTGGCCGAAGTGCTGGAACACGAAGGCGTCGAGATTCGTTGTAACTCCGCCGTTGAGCGGGTGGTCGGCGAGCGCGGGGCCGGAGTCACTATCCAACTGAAAGACGGAAGCGAACAAGTCTTCGATCAAGTTGTGTTCACCACACCTGCTCCGATCATTGCCAATGTTTGTTCGCAGCTCACGCCAGACGAGCAAGAGCGTTTCCGCGGCGTCGAGTATCTCGGCATCGTTTGCTCGTCGCTCCTCTTGAAAAAGCCGCTTTCAAAATACTATGTCACCAACATTACGGACGACTGGGTGCCGCTCACGGCCGTCATCGAGATGACGACGATCGTCGACCGCGCCGAACTCGGCGGCCACGCGCTAGTTTACCTGCCGAAGTACATGATGTCGGACGATCCGGGCTTTGCCGAATCCGACGAAGAAGTCCGCGAGCGCTGCTTGTCGACGCTCGAGCGAATGTATCCCGAGTTTTCTCGCGACGATGTGCTCGCGTTTCGTACGTCGCGCGCCCGCTATGTCATGGCCTTGCCCACGCTTGGGTACTCGGACCGGCTGCCGCCCATGAAGACCTCAGTGCCCGGCGTTTATGCTGTCAACTCCGCACACATTCTCAAGGGAAATCTCAACGTCAACGAAACAATAGAAATCGCAGAGAACGCCATCCGCGGCGTGCTGGCACCGGCCATCGCGGAACCGTACGACCTACCAGCCACTTCCCCACTGCAACCAACTGCTGCCATCCATGACGAAACCGATCGCGAGCTTGTCGCTCGATCTTGACAACAAATGGTGCTACTTGCGAACGCACGGCGTCGCGGGCTGGGATAAATATCCTAGCTACTTGAACGTCGCTGTGCCGCGGATGTTGCGCGCCTGTGAGGCCCGCCATCTGCGGTTCACGTGCTTCGTCGTCGGCCGAGATGCGGCGATCGACGACAACGGCGACGCGCTCTGCGCGCTGGCGGCCGCCGGGCACGAGCTGGCAAACCATACGTTCAATCACGAGCCCTGGCTCCATACGTTGTCGCGCGCCCGCGTGGAGTCGGAAATCTGCATGGCGGAGGAACTGATCGAACGGGTAACCGGCGTACGGCCGATTGGCTTTCGCGGTCCAGGCTACAGCGTGAGCCAGGATGTGCTCGAAATCTTGGTCGAACGCGGCTACCTGTATGATGCGAGCACGTTACCGACCTATATTGGCCCGCTCGCCCGCTGGTATTTTCGCCAGACGGCCACCCGTGAGGCCGCGCAGGAGGCCCAGCGCCGTGAGCTGTTCGGCTCGCTGCGGGAAGGGTTCCGGTCGATCAAACCGTACGTTTGGGATACCGCCGCCGGGCCGATCGTAGAGATTCCGGTGACAACTTTCCCGCTTTTGCGGCTGCCAATCCACATGACGTATCTGGTCTATCTGTGGCAGTTTTCGCCGCGTTTGGCTCGGACCTATGTCCGGCTGGCACTCGCGGCTTGCCGCCTCAGGAAAGTTGCCCCGTCGATGCTGCTCCATCCGCTTGATTTGCTAGGCGTTGAGGACGATCCGGACATGCGTTTCTTTCCCGGCATGACCGTGCCGCGCGAGGAGAAAATGGAATTGTTGGACGAAGTACTTGCACAGCTCACAGCCGAGTATAGGTTAGTAACGTTGCGCGAGCACGCCGCCGATGTGCTGGCGCGGCAAGGCCGTCCGCAAGTGGCCACGAAGTCCGCGGCGTTTGTCGCGCCTTTCGCAGCCGCTGCGGACATTGCGGACTAATCTCGAACGGCAGAAGATCTGGCGATGCATCGTCTTCGTGAGCCGCTACTGCTCTTTGCGATCATAGTCTTGGCGGTGGCAATTCGGGGCGTTGATCTCAATGGCCCCTGCTTCTACACCGACGAAGTCAACGAGCTCGCGCTCGCCAAGCAGTCGGTAACGAACGTCATCTTCGCCGCCGATTCGATGCCGCCGCTCTATGCCCTCGTCCACAAAGCCTGGCTGGCGTCCTGGGGCACGGACGCCGCCGCCCGGTGGCTCTCGGTCGTGTTCGGCGTGGCGACGGTCGTCTGCGTCTGGGGCATTGGCCGTCGGCTCGTCGATGCGTCCACGGGCCTGGCGGCGGCGTTTTTGCTGGCGATCTTGCCGCTCCACGTGCTGTATTCGCAATTTGTCCGCAGCTACGCGATGTTCGCGTTCTTCGTCGCCCTCGCCCTGTGGATGCTCTTGCGCGCCGTTGCGAGCGACCGAGCCCGCGATTGGTGCGGCTTCGTGCTGGCCTCGCTCGCGGGGGCCTATACTCACTACTATTTTGCTATCTTTCTCGCGGTAAGTCTGCTGGTTGTCGTGATCATGAAACGGAGTCTGCGCGTCGGCAAACGCGCGTTGATCGCTTATGTCGCGATTGCTCTAGGTGGATTACCGCTATTGTACTTGTTGCCGGGCGACTTTCATTTTCAAACAAGTCTCCGCGATCCGCAACGGCTCACCGCCGTGTCATTCGCGTACACTTATCTGACGTTTTTTACCGGCGACGCTTTGGGGCCGTCGTCCCGTGAGCTTCACAGCATTTCGGTGGGCGAGGCCGCAAGGGGTATGGCGCCTTGGGCGGCAGCGATTGGCATTGCTGCATTGGCGCTCGGTCTTGAGGGATGGCGCGCGCTCCGCAGCCGCCCTGCTCTGCCCGTGCTGGCGCTGCTCTTGGTAATGCCACCGCTCTTGGTCGGCGGACTGGGTTACGCTGCCGGCGTGAACTATCATGTGCGATTCGTGTTGTGGATCCTGATCCCGTTGGCGGTTTGGTTGGGCGCGGGATTGGCCGCCGCCGGGAGTCGCTGGCACGTCGAGCTGGCTACGCTCGGCATCGCGTGTATCTCGATAATCGCAATTTACAATCGCCACTGCGTTCCGCGATACCAAAACGAAGACCTCCGCGGTGCGGCGGCTTACCTCCATACCCATGCCGACCAAGGGCAGCCTGTGTTCGTCGTGTCAGATTACCTGTCCACCGCTGCCCGTTACTATCTGGAAGAGCCCTGGCAAGTGGTTGAGCTGCCGCGTCCTGGCGGCGACAACAACGTCATCGCGGAATCCAGCGATTTGGATGTCGCCGATGCGACGCTCTCTGCCTCCGCAAAGCCAAAGCAACCGTTCTGGCTGATCTACAGCCGCGAGTTTCATGGCGATCCCAAGGGCCTGCTGCTCAAGCATCTGTCCGCCATGCGGCATCTGAGTCTTGCCGCCGAATTCGCCGGAGTTGCGCTCTACCGCAGTGATTGATCCGGGCCTCGCAATCGATTTCGCCGCGATCCGCGCGGTACTCCCCTTGACCCCGGCGCGAGGCCGGGTAGCATCGCGACTATTGTTTTCACGGTTGCAGTGAGCCATTTGGGGCGGTGCAAATTGATTCAGCCCGAATAATCCATGAAGATTCACGAATATCAGGCCAAAGAATTGCTGCGGGGTGCCGGCGTCGCCGTTCCAAAAGGCGTCGTGGCGGCGACGCCCGACGAAGCGGCCACGGCGTTCAAGACGTTAGGCGGCGCGATCGCCGTGGTGAAAGCCCAGATTCACGCCGGCGGACGCGGCAAGGGCACGATTAGCGACAATGCGGCGCAACATGGCGTGCAATTGGTGCGCAGTGCCGACGAAGCAAAGAGCGTCGCTGGCAAGTTGCTGGGTAAGTCGCTCGTGACGATTCAAACTGGCCCGGCCGGGCAGGCGGTCCGCCGAGTTTTGGTCGAAGCCGGCTGCGAAATAGCCCGCGAGCTGTACTTGGGTATCGTCATCGATCGCGCGCGGGCAATGCCTGTGCTCATGGCCAGCAGCCAGGGCGGCATGAACATTGAGGAAGTGGCGGCCAAGACTCCCGAGCTAATCTTCGTCGAGCCATTCCATCCGGACACGGGACTCTTGGCTTATCAGGTGCGTAAGCTTGCCGCGAAGCTGGAGCTCGCCGGCGCATGCGTCAAATCGGCCGACAAGTTCATGCGCTCGCTCTGCCGGCTGTTCGTCGAGTTGGATTCGAGTCTAATCGAGATCAATCCATTGGTCGTAACGAAGGCAGGCGACCTACTCGCGCTCGACGCCAAGATCAGCTTCGACGACAACGCGCTCTTCCGCCATCCACAGTTGGCCGAGCTTCGCGACCTGGCGGAAGAGGATCCAAACGAGCTACGTGCCGGCAAGGCGGGTCTGAGCTATGTTCAGCTCGAAGGAAACATCGGCTGCCTGGTGAACGGCGCTGGCCTCGCCATGAGCACGATGGACTTGATCAAGCTGCATGGCGGCGAACCGGCCAATTTTCTCGACGTGGGCGGCGGCGCCAACGCCGAACAAGTGACCGAGGCCTTTCGAATTCTGCTCTCGGACAAAAACGTGCGAGCGGTGCTGGTCAACATCTTCGGCGGCATCATGCGCTGCACGACGATCGCGACCGCCATTGTCACGGCCTACAAGGAAGTCGGCTTCAGTGTGCCGCTCGTGGTGCGACTCGAAGGCACGGAGGTCGAGCAAGGCCGCAAGATTTTGGCCGAGAGCGGCGTGGACATCATCGCGGCGAGCGACCTCACCGACGCGGCAAACAAAGTTGTGAAAGCCGCAGGTTAACAAGGGGACCTTTTTTGAACAGGAGCAAACAGACGACACGGAGAGAATCAGATTTGGAGTGTCGCGCGACGGATTGACCTTCTCCGATCTCTTTGTTATCTCCTGTTCCATTCTTCGATTAACGTAGCCATGAGCATATTGATCAATAAGTCGACGCGCGTGGTTTGTCAGGGCATTACCGGCAAAGCCGGCGAGTTTCACTCCAAGAACTGCATCGAGTACGGCACGAAGCTCGTGGCCGGCGTGACGCCCGGCAAAGGCGGCCAGACGACGCTCGGCGTGCCAATCTATGACACCGTGTTCGAAGCCGTCGAGAAAGAAGGCGCCGACGCGGCAATGATCTTCGTGCCGGCCGCGTTTACAGGCGACGCGATTTTGGAAGCGGTTGACGCCGGTTGCCGCGTGGTCGTGGCGATCACGGAAGGCGTGCCGGTCGTGGACATGGTGCGCGTCTTTGAATTGATTCGCGACCGCAACGTGCACCTCATCGGTCCAAACTGCCCCGGCGTTATCACTCCCGAGGAGTGCAAGATCGGCATCATGCCAGGCTATATCCATAAGAAGGGCCCCGTGGGCGTGATGAGTCGTAGCGGCACGCTGACGTACGAAGCCGTCTGGCAGCTCTCCAATCTCGGCCTCGGTCAATCGACGTGCGTCGGTTTGGGCGGCGATCCGATCGTCGGCACCTCGTTCATCGATCTTTTGAAAATGTATCAGGCCGATCCGGCGACCGAGGCGATTCTGATGATGGGCGAGATCGGCGGCACCGCCGAAGAAGAGGCGGCCGCGTTCGTTCGCGAGCATGTCACCAAGCCGGTTGCGGCTTTCATCGCCGGCCGCACCGCGCCGAAGGGCAAACGGATGGGCCACGCCGGCGCGATCATCGCCGGCGGCAAAGGCACGGCGGCAGAAAAGATCGCTGCCCTCGAAGCGGCTGGCATCGAAGTCGCCCAGAGCCCAGCCGACATGGGCGCGGCCATGCAGCGGGCGATCAAGCGGAAGTAAGCGGCACTTTCAAATCTTGGTTCAGTTTGCGGCGAACGATCTGCGCGGCGATCCCACTTGGCAGAATCAATCAAGTCCCGCGCGCGGCTGGTGCCAAATTGACCGTCGCTGCCGGCGCTGACCGCCGTTGACCAGCTCCGAACAATAGCTGCTCACTCTAAAGAATGCCGGCCGTTAATCGTGAGCAGCAAGGGAGTTCCGACCGACGGCGCTTAACCGGTGCCGCCAAATCAGGCATGTCTGACGACTTCGGTACGAAGTTTGCAACCCTTCCACGAACGTGTTCGAAAAAGGTTGCCATCATGTTCGTCAACATATTCTCAACGCGATGGATGCTTGGATTCACGACAACTCGTGGACATTCGCTTGGAATGTTGACGGACGGCAGTGGTTTGTTATGGGGTCGCCGTGCGATGAATTCGCTTGTGCCCGCCGGCTCTTACGACGATGATTTGCCCGAGCCGCCGCTGCCCTCGGAGAAGCCATTGCGAGCGCCCACGGATGTGCCGGTGCCAGATCCATTCGACGTGCCCGTTCACAGTCCAAGTGATGTGCCGGTGCGCGAGCCGCACGATGTGCCGCCACCCCCGGCTGAGCCGCCCTTCCCTCGACAGCCCCAACCCCCAACTCCACCGGAGCGAGCGCCGCAAGCTAGGTTGAAAAAGTGGCGAAAACGCCGCGGCCGACACGGGCGATGAGCCGGCGAAAATAATTAGCGTTGTCCCGCCTGATTATCCGCGAGCCAGCGCGTCCGTCTGCTTAACGAAGTCGTCGCCGTCCCATTCTGCATCCGCTCGAATCATCTTCTTAGCGTGCTCCGCCTTCTTCGCAGCCCGGGCTTCCGTTTGACGCTTGACGAGGTCAGCGTGCGTCGTGAAGTACTGCACGCTGTGGCCTTTGAAGTCCTCAAGGCGGTTGAACTTGTGCTTCTCCATAAATGCTAGCAGCTCCTCCTGCATCGGTTTGACGATATCGTAGCCGAGCTTCATCACGCCGGTGCAGACTTGCACTGTGTCGGCCCCCAGCAGGATAAACTGAGCTGCGTCTTTGCCGGTTTCGATACCGCCGATGCCGCTGAGCGTGCGGCCCGGAAACTCGCGCTTAATCACCGTGGCGATCTCCATGCACATGCGGAGCGCGATTGGCATCACGGCCTGGCAGGAGTAACCGCCGGGCGTGGTGTAACCTTCCACGGTCGGCTCAGGCCGCAAGGTATCTAGATCGACGCCCAGCACGCTGCGAATTGTATTGATTGCGGCGATGCCGTCGCATCCCGCGCGGAGCGATGCCCGCGTCGGATCCTCAATGTGTGTGACATTGGGTGTCATCTTGGCCCAGACTGGTCGCTTGGCGACCTGCATCACCCAGCCGCAGACCTCTTCCAAGATGTCCGGATTCTCGCCCATCGCGGCGCCCATCTTGCGTTCAGGCAAGCCGTGGGGGCAGGACATGTTGAGCTCGAAGGCGTCGACGCCGGCCTCTTCGCAGCGGCCGACGATTTCGTGCCAGGCGTTCTTATTGTATTCCTCCATGATCGACGCGATCAGAATGCCTTCGGGATACTTTTGTTTGACCTCGCGGAATTCTTTGATCCAGGTATCGAAGCTGCGGTCTGAGATCAGTTCGATATTCTCCCAACCGTAGATTTCGCCAGAGTCACGGCTGCGCAGCCGGGCGTACCGCGGCTGAACGTTGATTACTTTGTCTGCTTCCAGGCTGACGGTTTTACAAATGACCGCGCCCCAACCTTCGTCGAAGGCCTTGCCAATGACGTTGGCGTTGGTGCCCGGCGGGCCGGAACCGATGACGAACGGGTTGGGGAGTTTCAGGCCGTTGACGGTGGTGGCAAGTGTCGGCATCGTGACACCTTATAGTTTCGCGATTGAAAACTGCCTGGCAATTCGGCAGAAAGAATAGTTGCGTTACAGTATATCAGCAAAGCGATCTTCCAGCGCCTTAAGCCCCGCCCGGAAGCACTCCGTATCGCCGAAGATGCTGAATAGCTGGCAGCCGAGCTCGCGGCATTTGCGGGCGTGCTCCGCATCTCTGGATAAGACGCCCCAGGGCTTGCCGGCCTTTTTGCAAGCCGCTGCCACACGCTCCAGCGCGGCCACGCACTTGGGATGCAAAAACTCGCCGGGGACGCCGAGCGCCACCGACAGATCGGCCGGCCCGACAAACAGCCAATCGACGCCCACTTCCGCCACAATCTGGTCGACGATTTCGACGGCTTCGGTGGTTTCGATCTGGATTGCCAGCCAGCGGTCGCGATTGGCGTTGGCGATATGGGTGCCCGCGTCGACTTTGCCGTAGTGAGACTCGACCGTCGAAGAGAACAGTCCGCGGATACCCTGCGGCGGATACTTGGCCCACTGAACTGCCTGCTGGACCTCTTCCAACGTACGGACTTGAGCGATCATCACTCCGCTGCAGCCGGCCTCCATCGGCCGCATCACCGTTGCGTAGTCGGTCGGCGGCACCCGGGCAAAGGCGTCGAGCCCGACCGCCCGCGCGGCCATCAACATCAGCTCCAGCTGAGAATGCGGAACGGCCGTATGTTCCTGGTCGATCCACAGTCCGTGAAAGTTGCCAAGGATGCCAGCCACCTCAATCAGCTTCGGGCTGGAGAGGCCGGAAAAGAGCATCACGCGGACCAACTGACCCTCGCGCAGCCGCTTGATAATTGTGTCAGGCATAGAATCAGTCGAGAGCGAAAGGTTGAGAGTCGAGGGCCAAGCCGGTCAATTGAATGGAGGCCCATTTGAAACCACTGATGGTGACACAGAAGTCGGCTCTCAGCAAGCGGAGGCAACTGGTAGCGCTCGGCGAAAGACGGCGTAACTTCTGCTACCACTCGCGACTGCGCCGAATTCGCGAAACGAGAAGCATCGCGGCTGCCATGACGAATAGAAGGACAGACGCCGGCTCCGGCACGGCCGCTGCGGCGCCACTGCCCGGCCCACTCATCTGCCCGAACGAGTCGCGCCAAACCGTGTAGTCGGCGTCGTCGACTTTGCCATTCCCGTTGCCGTCGGCCTCGGCCGCCGTCGTCGACCCAAAGTTGGTCTTCCAGACGTTGTAGTCGTTGACATCGACCTTGCCGTCGAAGTTGTAATCGCCCTTGGGATAGTTTAGGACAATCGCATCGTTCATGAGTACAACGTCAGTATTGTCCACGTCATGTTTGGCTTGAACCGTACTTACATTTAAAACGGGCACCTCATTGAATGCACCATTAAACGTTTGAGGCGGCTGCGTGTTTGTCGTGACAGACGCGTTGACACGGCCGAGATGCGCGATCGTGTCAACCACGGTCATCGTATTGCGGATTACCCGGCCAAATACCGTGAACTGATTATTTGCGGGCTGATCCAGGAATGTATTCCTATCGTTCAGGGTGATGAACCATTCGCTAGTGC
>DASYDU010000365.1:0-15019 GCA_036499445.1 Lacipirellulaceae bacterium | reverse complement strand
CTTTGCGGCGCGATTTTATCAGCCCAGTTCGGCAAGTCTTTTGAAATCAGCGCGTAACGACTTGTAGAGCTGTTGATACACCGGAAAGCCCTTGTCGTACGCCTTCCGCGTCGCCACCACTGGCTTCGTCTGCCCAGTCGTCTTCACGGTCGCCTCGCACGCCTCGGGCACATCCTTGAACTCGCCGGCTCCCACCGCCGCGAGCAGCGCGACGCCGTAGCCCGGTCCTTCATCGGCCGCCATCGTAACGAGCGTTTTGCCGAACACGTCGGCCTGCATCTGTCGCCAGAAGCCGCTCTTCGCGCCGCCGCCTGAGGCGCGAATCTGCTTCACCGCGACGCCTTGCTCTTCAATGATCGCGAGGCAGTCGCGAAGTGAGTAGGTGACGCCTTCCAAGATCGCGCGAACCAGATGGCCGCGCGTGTGCATCATCGTGAGCCCGACGAACGCGCCGCGGGCGAAGGGATCGGCGTGCGGTGTGCGTTCGCCGGCAAGATAGGGCAGGAACAGCAATCCGTCGGCGCCGGGCGGCGCGACGGCCGCCTCCTCGGTGAGGACATCGTAGACGTCAATTTTGTTTTTCTTGGCCACCGCCGCCACGGTTTCGCAGAGCGCGTTGCGGAACCATTGCAGCGATCCGCCGGCGGCAAGTGTGACGCCCATCATGTGCCATTTGCCGTGGACGGCGTGGCAGAAGGTGTGGAGCCGGCCCTCAGGATCGACCTGCGGTGCATCGCTGTGGACGAACACGACGCCCGAGGTGCCGATAGAGGTGCTAAGGACGCCCTTGCGAACAATGCCGTTGCCGATCGCTCCAGCCGCGCAGTCACCGGCGCCGCCGACAACCGCGCAATCGGTGGTGAGGCCGAGCAGCTTGGCCGTCTCCTTGGTGAGTTTGCCGGTGACCTCTTCCGACTCGTAGCATTTGCCGAAGAGGCTCGGGTCAAGCTCCAGCTTGGAAAGGAGCGGCTTTGACCACTCGCGCTTCACGACGTCGAGCAGCAACATGCCGCTCGCGTCGCTGACTTCGGTGGCATACTCGCCCGTGAGGCGGCGGCGGATGTCGTCCTTGGGTAGCAGCACCTTGGCGAGCTTGGCGAAGTTTTTGGGCTCCTTGTTGCGGAGCCAAAGGATCTTGGGGGCCGTAAAGCCGGTGAGCGCGGGATTGGCGACCATTTTGATCAGTTCGCGGCGGCCACCGGCTCGCTTCTCGATTTCTTCGCATTCGGCGGCAGTCCGCTGGTCGTTCCACAGCAGCGCCCGGCGGATCACCCGGTTCTTTTTGTCGAGGAAGACCGAGCCGTGCATTTGGCCGGAAAGGCCGATCGCCTTGACGTCGGCCGGTTTGAGCTTGGCCTGCTTGACGGCGGCCCGAACAGTCTTCACCGTGGCGTCCCACCAGTCGTCTGGGTCTTGCTCGCTCCAGAGAGGTTTGGGATGGTGACAGGGATAGGTGGCCGTGGCCTGGGCTAGGATTTTGCCCTTGGCGTTGATCGCGAGAGTCTTGGTGCCGGATGTGCCGATGTCGATGCCGAGATAGACGCTCATCGCCGTGTAACTCCGAGTTGAGATGATCGCGAATGGTTGCAAGAAGAAATTGCCGGTACTGGGGCATCGCCGTCTTGATTTGGACCGGTTGCCAAGGCCAGCCGCCCGCGCCGGCTAAACCGCCATCATTGCCTGCGGCCGAGTCGGGGACCAGTGTAGCATTGCGCGTGCTGGTGGTGAATGACGTGCCGCTGGCCGAGGCGATCGGGCGGCTGCGGGGCGAATGGCGGGAAGTCTCGGGCGGCGAGCTAACGGCGGCCTCCAAGCCGTGGAGTGAAGTGATTGCAGCCCACCCTCTGGACGCCGACTTGATCATTTTTCCGACGCGCTACATGGGCGAACTGTGCACTCGCGGTTGGCTGCGGCCGGTGCGGAAGAGCGTTTTGGAGGACGAGTCGCTCGAGTTCGCCGATTTCTTCCCGCTGGTCCGCAGGCAGCTGATCACGTGGGGCGGCGCGGTGATGGCGCTGCCATTGTGCATTGATTTGCCGGGTGTCGATCCGACACGTAGTTCGGTGAATTACTTAAACTTTTTAGAGCGCGCTGCGCCACACATTGCATCACGCGATCGAGTCGGCGCCCTTTTCGATCCAGATACCATGAAGCCGCGAATTACCGAGCCCGCATTTGTGGAGGCGATGAAAGATTTTGAGGAACGACCAAGCGATGGCCGTATCTTTGATCGTGTGCCGTTGCTTGGAGTTGGCGACCGGCTCGCAGCGGTCACGACATCGACAAAGAATGCCGCGAGCGCGTTCCAGCTGTTGAGTTGGTTGGCTGGTGCCGATGTCAGTTCGCAGCTCGCACCGACGAGCAGCGGAATGCCGGTGAGGCGTTCCCTACTTTCCTCTTCCAAATGGTACCGAATCAAGCTTGACGCACGCGAACAAGGCGAACTGGGAGACGCTCTTGAAGGCGAACTCTTTCTGATGATCCCACGAATACCTGGTGCAGACGAATACCTGGCTGCGCTCGATGAAGCGGTGCACGCTACGGGCCGTGCAGAGACAACGAAGGCTGCAGAGCGCCTTCAACAAGCTGCCGAAAAGTGGGAAAAGATCACCGACGCGCACGGCCGCAAAGCGCAGCGGGAGGCGTGCCTGAAAGATCTGGGAATTGGCGAGCCCTAAGCAAATTTCAAGTGCAAGCACATCATTGCAGCGGGTTGTCAGTGACCGCGATTGCCGGTAGGTTCAAAGGTCATGATCAGCACCGCTAGCGACCACCAGCGAATCGTCATCACGGGCATCGGGCTCACCGCGCCGAACGGCAACTCGCTGGTCGAATATCGGGAGGCGCTGCTCACCGGCCGCAGCGGCGTAAAGCCCTACGAGATTCGCTATGTCGGCAAGACTCTCGCGGGCATCTGCAATTTCGACGAGCTGAAGTACCAGAAGCGGAAAGAAGTCCGGCGCGGCACGCGAGCGGGCAGCATCGGCATTTACTGTGCGCAGGAGGCAGTGGCCGACTCGGGCCTCGACTGGGCTAACCTCGATCGCGAGCGGGTGGGCGTCTACATCGGCGTCACCGAGCATGGCAATGTCGAGACCGAAAACGAAATCTTCGAGATCAAGGGGTACGACTACGACACGTCGGTCTGGTCGCACCACCACAATCCGCGGACGGTGGCCAACAATCCGGCCGGCGAGATCACGCTCAACATGGGGATCACCGGGCCTCATTACACAATCGGTGCCGCTTGTGCGGCCGGCAACGCGGGGATGATCCAAGGGGCCCAGATGCTGCGGCTCGGCGAGTGCGACGTGGCACTCGCGGGCGGCGTATCGGAGAGCATTCACACATTCGGGATTTTTGCCGGATTTGCCAGCCAAGGGGCGCTCGCTTCAAACGAAGATCCAGAGAAGGCCTCGCGGCCGTTCGATCAAGGTCGCAATGGGATCGTGGTGGCCGAGGGGGGCTGCCTGTATGTGCTCGAGCGATTTGACGAAGCCCGCGAGCGGGGCGCAAAGATTTACGGCGAGCTGGTGGGTTACGCGATGAATAGCGACGCTAGCGATTTCGTGCTGCCAAATCCGGCACAGCAGGCCCGTTGCATGGAGTTGGCCCTCCGACGGGGGAAGCTGCGGGCCGATGACATCGACCTCGTGAGCACCCACGCCACGGCGACCACCAGCGGCGATATCCAAGAATGCGTGGCACTGCGGCAAGTTTTCAGCAACGGGGCGCAGCCCGTAGTGAACAATACGAAGAGTTTCATCGGTCACGCGATGGGGGCGGCCGGGGCGCTCGAATTGGCGGGGAATTTACCGTCGTTCCAGGACGGCATCTGCCATCCGACGATCAACGTGGACCGGCTGGATCCCGAATGCGCGCTTCCGGGCTTGGTTTTGAACGAGCCGCGAGAGGAGAAATCCATCCGCTATATCCTCAACAATTCTTTTGGTATGCTGGGGATCAATTCGGTCGTGATTATTGGGAAGGTGTAAGCCAAGGGTTCAGGGTTCAGACGCAATTGACTGAACCCTGAACCCTGCGAGTCGTCAACGTGCGACAGTCTTAAGGAGCATTCAATCGCATGCAACCTGCCGAGATCAGAGAAGAAGTTTTGGATATTCTGCGCGACATCGCTCCGGACGAGGATTTGTCGCAGCTCGACGATAATGTCCGCTTCCGCGAGCAGATGGAGCTCGACAGCATGGACTTCCTGGACATCGTGATGGAGCTCCGCAAGCGGCATCGCATCCAGATTCCTGAGGAAGACTATGTTCAGCTCGCGAGCATGAATTCGACAGTGGCCTATCTCGAGCCGATGATGAAAGACATTGAGCGGGAAAGCGTCTGAGAAAGCATGGAGCACGGAGCAGGGAGCGAAAATCACTGACTCCACGCTCCCGGCTCCTTGCCCCCTGCTAGCATGTACGACACGGTCATCATCGGCGCGGGGATGTCGGGGCTGGCGGCCGGGATTCGCTTGGCATACTACGACCAGCGGGTCTGCATCCTTGAGCGGCACTCGACGATTGGCGGGCTCAATTCGTTCTATCGGCTGCGCGGCCGCGACTACGACGTCGGCTTGCACGCGCTCACCAATTTCACGCCGAAGGGGACGAAGACCGGGCCGCTTGCGCGGTTGCTGCGTCAATTGCGGCTTCGTTGGGACGACTTTGCGATTTCGCCGCAGCTCGGATCTGAAATTGCGTTTCCTGGCGTGCGGCTGCAGTTTGACAATACGCCGCAGACTTTGCGGAACGAAGTCGCCCGAGTATTTCCCGCCCAAGTCGACAACTTCGATCGGCTCGCGCGCGAGATTGTCCAGTATGACGACCTCAGCGACGCGCATGCCAATCTTTCGGCCCGCGAGGTGGTCGGTTCGATCATTACGGAACCGCTGCTCGTGGAGATGCTCTTTTGTCCGCTGATGTTCTACGGTTCGGCGCGAGAGCACGACATGGATTGGGGCCAGTTCTCGATCATGTTTCGCAGCATCTTCTTAGAGGGGTTGGGGCGGCCAGTCGCGGGCGTGCGGCTGATTCTGAAGCACTTGGTGCGCAAGTTTCGTGCGCTGGGCGGGGAGCTCAAGCTTCGCAGCAGCGTGAAGCAGCTCACCGTCGAGAACGGCTCAGTCACCAGGATCGTGTTGGAAGACGACGAAGAGCTTGAGGCCCGGTACGTGCTTTCATCGGCCGGCTGGTGCGAGACGATGCGGCTTTGCGACGACGGGCAGCCGGTCGTTTCTTCACGCGCGCCGGGTCAATTGAGCTTCTGCGAGACGATCGCCACGCTCGATCGGCCTCCGCGCGAGCTAGGGCACGAACACACGATCACGTTTTTCAATGACCACGATAAATTTATTTGGCAGCGGCCGGAGGAACTGTGCGACATTCGCAGCGGCGTGATTTGCACTCCCAATAACTTTGCTTACGCCGAGCCGCTGGATGATGGCACGATGCGGATCACCGCCCTGGCAAATTTTGATCGCTGGCGGGCGCTCGATGAAGAAGCATACAAGTTAGAAAAGCTACGCTGGTACGACCGGATCACGGCCTCCGCAGTTCGCTTTGTGCCCGACTATCGCGGCCACGTCGTCGACACGGACATGTTCACCCCGACGACGATCGTTCGTTTTACCGGCCACGACAATGGAGCCGTTTACGGTGCCCCGGAAAAACAAGCCGACGGCATGACGCATCTTAAGAATCTGTTTATCTGCGGCACGGACCAGGGCTTCGTCGGCATCATCGGGGCGATCACGAGCGGCATTGGCATGGCCAACCGGCATTGTTTGCGGGAGACGTCCGCATGAGCGATGCTGCGGGCCATTCCCCTCGTCGTCGTTGGATGCCGCGGTTTTCGTTGCTGGGATTATTGATGGCGACCGCGATCGTCGCGCTGTTGATCGGCGCCGCGCAATTATGGCGCGAGCAGGAGCCGTTGCGAGGCGAGGTCCGACGACTCCGCGCGGAAACCGGCCGGCTTTCGATCGATGATCCAAAGCTCATGTACACTTTGGCCTACGACCGGGACCCAGTTTTGGTTAGAACTTTGAATTGGCGATTTTACTTACCGGCCGACCATAAGTATTCTTTGCGCATCGTCGCTCAGTCCGTGCCCGAAGCGGGGTTTCTTCCGCTCGACGATTCCATTGGCGATTCGCTGCCCCTGGAGCCAGGGGAGCATGTGTGTGAAGCGTCGCTTTACAAGGCGGGCGGAGTTTGGTGCCTACGCACCGCGGTTCAAAAGGTGCTCGCCGACGGCGAGCTGGGCGATCCAATCGAGAAGACGTTGCCGCTGAAGACGACGGCAAACAAATGGCTCGACACGCCGCCTCGTGCCGGCTGGTCGGGCATCACGAGTCAAACGCAACAATCGCATGTGCCGGATCAGCCCCTAGAGCTCTTGCGGCTTCGGCCGCGGGAGTTTATCCCAAAGTATCCCGCTGCGGAGGACCCGAGTTTGAAGGGGTTGGGGACGGAGCGGCCAACGCAAGGCGTGACGGACGGGGCATTGATCTGGATCGAAGAAGAGCACTGAGTTGGCCGAAGCTATTTTGCCTGACGCCGATGATGACGGTAAGATCTCCCAAAGATGAAATGCTTGGGCGGCCGCGGCTGTCGCTGCGAACAGCTCTGCTGCTTGTGGCGATCGTTGGATTGTCGATTGTCGTTATCCAGCTGTGGCGCAAGGTGGCGCCGTTACGGGCCGAAGTCCGCAAGCTGCAAGATTTAACCGGAGTGATCACAATCGAGGACCCGTCCAAAGCCTACGCGATCCAGGTGCAAACGCTCGACGACTTAACGTGGAAGTGGCGCGCCTGGATACCGCGCGGGCATCGTGTCTTGGCGAACTATCATTGGGGCCAGGTGCCGCGCGATTCGTTTCCTCAGCCCGACGGCACCATTCAACTGAACGAAGGCGATAATTGGGTGACGCTTAGCGCCCGCAAAGATCCCAGCGATGGATCGTGGAAGGGGGTGCTCGCGACCGAGGGAGGACGGAATTCGAGCCCGATCGGCCAAGGCCAGTCGTGGGTCGAGCTGAGCCACGGGGCGGAGTTTTACGGCGTGGGGATGTCGACGGCGGTCTGGCTGGACGAACACAATCGTTTCTTGCTGCTCAACTATCGAGTGCCGCCCAAAGGTGCCAGCGGCACGGCGAATCCTGCCGACGAATTGCGACCAGGATTTGTGATCTGGCTCGAACAACCGTAGCGATTGTCAGCAAGAGCGAATCATGGGCGACAAAACGGCCAAGCCAAACCTGCGATTCTCCCTGCTAACCGCGCTTCTATTGACAGCGATTGTGGCGATGGCGATGGTGATCATGCTGTTTTGGCGGGAGATCGGGCCACTCCGGTCCGAAGTTCGTCGGCTTCGCAACGAGGTCGGGACTTTGTCGATCGATGACGAAACAAAGCCATGCGCAATCCGCGTGCGGACTGTCGACGATTTCACGTGGAAATGGCGGTTGTGGATTCCCAAGTGTCGCGAGTACTTGCTCAAGCATGACGACAGCATTCCGAAACAGGGATTTCCCGCCGGTCAGGGGAGCATCGCGTTGAGTGAACCCGGCGAGATCTGGATAGAGTATCGAATCGCTTTCGATCCGCGTTCAAAGACGTGGCAGGACAAACTCACAACGCCCTCTGCGTCGGTCGGTGGCTCCCAGCAAGATTGGGTCAACTGGTCGCACAGGACGATTGCGAGCGACGGCGTCAGTTACGACACACAGTCGGCGGAGCCTGGTAAGGTCATTGTCCTCGCCAGCGAGCGCGTCTCGCAGGCATCCAGTTCTACAGCCATTGAGGATCCGTCGGAGGGACTTATGATTTGGCTCGAGCCAACGAAGTAGCGATGACGTGCGAGGCGAAGCGGCCCAGGCCTTTTTCATCCCACTTGAGCGACAGAAGCATGGACATTCGATAATGGCCGAGATGATGGCTGAGATGGATCAAACACAAAACCACCGTCGCCTGTGGCCACGGTTTTCGCTGCTGATGGCGTTTCTCTTGACGACTCTCGTCGCGATGGGAGTTGTGATCGCCCTGCTGTGGAGGGAAGTCGGGCCTTTACGGGCGACAGTCCGCCGGATGCGAATTGACCTCGGCCAGCTTACCATCGACGATCCGACCCGGGCGTATGGAATTCAGGTTCGTCAGTACGACAAAGATCTCTGGCGATGGCAGATTTATTTGCCGCCGGGCAGGCAGTATTCCCTCCATTGCCTTGAAGGGATTCTGCCCGTACGCGATCAGAAACCCCTCAGACTATGGCTCGATTCAATGCCCCAATTGGACAACGTCGCGATGATCAGCGGTTCCGGGCTTGACGGCGAACGTACTTGGGAGGCTTCTATCAAAGAAAGAAATGGGCTCTGGACGGTCCAAACCACACCGGGTCGCATCTCAACGGATATTAAATTCAAGGATGATTGGTTTGCCGGAACCAGGCTTGTGGGCGGTGATCTTCAAGTCGATTCGCAAGCGACTTTTGCGCCGGACCAGCCAATTCTCCTCTTGTACATTCCGAAACCGAACGTCACTCCAGGTTCCGGAGGCGGAACGAACTACGACTGGCCAACCGGCGCAGCGGAAGGGATCGTCATGTGGATTGAACAACACCCTTCGGTGCCGGGAGCAAGTACGCCTGCCACGACTGTGCCGCCCGAGCAATGATGCACTGGGTGGCAAGGGGTTTCTTGAGAGCACGAGGCGGGGGTAGACTAGGTGGTTCGACGAGGCGAGTCACTCAACCGGGAGCGAGGACGCCCAAGCTCGCTCGGCGTTCCCCGATCTCTGGCCTCCCACCTCTAAACTCTTTGCGCTATGCCCCGCGATTTTCTCAAAGACGCCAAGGACGAATATGACGTGGTCGTCATCGGCAGCGGGTTGGGCGGACTCACCGCGGCCAATGTGCTCGCCAGGGCAGGGCGGAGTGTGCTGTTGTTGGAGCAGCATTATAAATTGGGCGGATTGGCCACCTGGTTCAAGCGGTCGGGCGGCCACATTTTCGACATCTCGCTCCACGGTTTCCCTTACGGCATGTTCAAGAGCTGCCGGCGATACTGGAGCCAGGAGATTGCCGACTCGATCGTGCAGCTCAAACACATCCGCTTCGACAACCCGATGTTCTCGCTCACCACGTCGTTCAATCGCGACGACTTCACGCGGCTCTTGGTCAGCGACTTTAAGGTCGACGCTGCGGCAGTGAATGGCTTCTTCGACACAGCCCGCGGGATGAATTTTTACGACGACCAATCGACCACGACGGGCGAATTGTTCGAGCGGTTTTTCCCTGGTCGCGAGGATGTGATCCGCCTCTTGATGGAGCCAATCACTTACGCCAACGGCAGCACGCTCGAAGACCCGGCGATCAGCTACGGCATTGTCTTTTCGAACTTCATGTCGAAGGGCGTGTTCACGTTCGAGGGGGGGACAGACAAACTGATTGGCCTGATGGAGGCCGAGCTGCGAAAGAGCGGCGTCGATATTTGCATCAAGGCCGACGTCTCGCGGATCGATTGCCGTGGCGGGCGGGTGCGAGCCGTCGAGGTAAATGGACGAAAGATTCGCACACGGGCCGTGATGTCGAACGCCAATTTAATGGCGACAATCTTCAATCTGGTTGGTGAGAAATACTTTGACGGCGGCTTCATTGACGAGGCGCGAGCTGTGCGGCTCAACAATTCGAGCACGCAAGTCTACATGGCACTCAAAGCGGACGAGCGAATCGACGAAACGACCGGTGACTTGCTCTTCAGCTCGACGGCGCCGCTGTTTCGCACGGAGCTGCTGTTGAGCCGCGACATTACGAGCCGCACCTATTCCTTCTATTATCCGCGGACGCGACCCGAGGGCCGGCCGCGATGCCTAATCGTCTCCAGCACGAACGCCAACTACCGCGACTGGAAGGACCTCAACCCCGAGGAGTACGAAGCAAGCAAACGTGATCTCATTGAAACGACGCTCGCTGCCCTCGACAAATACGTGCCCAATGTCCGCGAGCGAATCGATCACATCGAGGTGTCGACGCCGGTGACGTTCGAGCATTACACGAAGCACCCAAGCGGCGCGAGCTTTGGCACGAAGTTCGAAGGCCTGTCAGTGAGCCGCGCGCTGCCGCAGCAGATCGCCGGTCTGTACCATGCCGGCAGCGTGGGGATTATCATGTCCGGCTGGCTCGGCGCAATGAACTACGGCGTGATCGTGGCGAATGAGGTGGATAGCCAAATGATGAACGAGGCAACGCCATCGGTCGCATCGGCTGCGTCGGTATCATGACAAATGAAGTCCCTCGAAGCGATCAAAGCCGCAATTCCGCACCGCGAGCCATTTTTGCTCGTCGATGAAATCGTCGAGCAATCGAAGAATCGAATCGTTTGCCGCAAGACGTTCACGGGTGATGAGTTTTGGTATGCGGGACACTATCCAGAGTTTCCGCTGACACCGGGCGTTCTGTTGTGCGAGGCGGCGATGCAGGCCGGGGCGGTGCTATTGGCGAAATATGTGGCCGCGGTGCCAGGAGGCGTGCCGGTGGTGACGCGGATGAACAACGTGAAGTTCAAACACATGGTTCGGCCTGGTGATACGATTGAGGTGACAGTCGAGCTCAAGGAGCAGGTGGCGGATGCCTTCTTTTTAGACGCCCAAGTGGCAGTCGGTGGCAAAACGTCGGTCACGTTTGATTTCGCCTGCAAAATCGCGCAAACAAATCGCTCATCGTGATCATGGTTGACGATTTTTTACAACTTGAGGGCAAGCGGATTCTCGTCTTTGGCGTGGCCAACAGGAAGAGTGTGGCTTGGCACATCAGCCGTGTGCTCGCTGCGGCCGGGGCGGAGGTCGTGTACGTCGTGCGGAGCGACGAGCGCCGCGAGCAGGTGCTGCCGCTGACGGGTCAGGCGGCCGTGTTTGTCTGCGACGTTGAGTTCGAGGATCAGATCGAGCAGCTTTCTGGCGACCTGGCCGCGAAGTACGACAAAATCGACGGCTTGGTCCATTCGATTGCCTTTGCCGATTATGAAGATGGTGTGAAGCCGTTTCACGAGACGCCGAAGCGGGCCTTCCTGAGGGCCTTTGACATTTCTTGTTTTTCCCTCGTGGCGTTGTCAAATTCCCTCAAAGAGCTTTTGGCGGCGAATGCGTCGGTCGTGACGATCTCGATCTCGACGACGCGCATGGCCAGCGAGAATTACGGCTACATGGCCCCGATCAAAGCAGCGCTCGATTCGTCGCTTGCCTTCCTGGCTAAATCGTTTAGCCGCTTTTCGCAAGTCCGATTCAATGCCGTGGCGCCAGGGCTCTTGAAAACGTCCGCCTCGGCGGGCATTCCCGGATACGTCGATTCCTACCTGTATGCGGAACAGGCAACGCTTCGCAAACAGGCAATCCGCACCGAAGAAGTGGCCAATGCGGCGGCTTTTCTGCTCAGCCCCCGCTCGAGCGGCATCAATGCCCAGCGAATCGTCGTGGATGCCGGAATGAGCGTCAATTACTTTGATGAAACGCTGTTGCGACAAGCTTTGCGTGTCGAATAATCCGACGCTGCCGCCAAAACCTGGGCACTTGGCTGGGTGACTGTTCTCCTGGCCGACGGGCGCCGGAACGGGTCGTTCGGCCAACCAAATCCGGTCCGCGGCGGAGAGGAATCTGCTGGCCGGCAAGCGTCGGCTATGGTATGCTGTTAATAGGCAGAGACTGCCAACTCATGCACTTCGCGAGTTAGAGGGAACGGCTCATCGGTTGCTCGCAAGTGGCCCATTCGCGCAATGGGATCATGGACAGGGACGGGTAGGAACGGAACAGTTAGAAGCGGGCGACATCTCATCTTGTCGCAGAACAGGCGAGAGAAGCGTAACTTAGAGGCAGGACCACGCCCATCGCGACCGTCTAGGTCTGCCGGTCGGTTGGTGTCGGTCCGATAGATGACGGACACATGTCGAAAGTGACCGCCAACAGACTGCTTGAGCTGCTGCGTCGCAGCGGCCTGGTGGAAGAATCGCGCCTGTCGGCATTTCTCGACAAGGCGACCGCTGAACATGGTGAAGCCGCGCTTGAAGACCAGGACCGCTTGTCGGAGCTCTTGGTTCAAGCCAATCTGATCACGCGGTGGCAGGCGGAAAAGCTGCTCGCCGGAAAGCACAAGGGCTTTCGTCTCGGCAAGTACAAGATCTTGGGACAGATCGGCAAAGGGGGCATGAGCAGCGTCTACCTTGCCGAGCACGAATTGATGAAGCGGCGGGTGGCGGTCAAAGTCCTGCCGAAAAACCGCGTCGGCGACGCCTCCTATTTGGATCGGTTTCGCCTGGAAGCCCGCGCCGTCGCCCGGCTCGACGATCCCAATATCGTCCGGGCCTATGACATCGACAACGAAGGCGATACGCATTACATCGTGATGGAGTACGTCGACGGGCAGGACCTCCATCAGATAGTCAGCCAAAACGGGCCGCTGACCTACGATGCCGCCGCCGACTATATCGGCCAGGTGGCCAACGGCCTGCAGCACGCCCACGAAATGGGCATGATCCACCGCGACATCAAGCCGGCCAATTGTCTTGTTGACAAGCATCAAACGGTCAAGCTCTTGGACCTCGGTCTGGCCAAGCTCACCGAAGACGACCAAACCTCGCTCACGCAGGCGAATGACGAAAACGTGCTGGGAACGGCCGACTATCTGGCTCCGGAACAGGCGCTCAACAGCCACGAGGCGGATGCCCGCTCGGACATCTACAGTTTGGGCTGCACGCTTTATTATTTGCTTACTGGTCGGCCGCCGTTTCCGGAAGGCTCGATTTCCGAGCGGCTGCTGAAGCATCAGACGTCGAAGCCGGAGTCGATTTTCAAGGCCCGGGCTGATGCGCCGCCGTCGCTCGTGGACATTTGCGAGCAGATGATGTCCAAGAAACCGGACGAACGTCCGCAAACCGCGGGCGACCTGGCCGAACGGCTGACCGAGTGGCTCGCCGAGCGCGGGCGAAAGTTGGGTGGCGGCCGGATCGAGGGCAAAGACGAGGGAAGTGGCGTCGGCAGTGGGATCTTCACGCGGTTCTCGGTCGGTCCGGCTACACCGATGTCGGGTCTCGGGTCGTCGAACACCGGCCGCTCGTCGAGCATGGCCGATCGGGATACGAAACGGCTCAACGAGATCGGTAGCTCGCCCGCAACCGACGAGGAAATCGGGCTGGCGCCGCTCGAAGAAGAGGCCGCGAAGGCCAAAGAAGCCGCCAATGTCGAGGATGACCTTGTTACTTCGAGCGACGTGAATCTGTCGCAGCGAGTCCGTGCTCCCGGTTCGAGCTCGTCGAAGCGATCGCTTTGGGAAGAGGAATTGCACGACCCAGAGCTCGAAGCGATCAAACGCAAAGTGGCCCTGCGCGCCCAGCACAATCCGCTCCAGCCGCCAAACTACGTCCCGCCAAACAAGAGTCAGCCGGTCGGTTTGTGGCTGCTGGTGGGCGGCGTCGCCATTGTGGTTGTAGCGGTCGTGGTCTACTTGGTGTTGCACGGCTAGTTGATTGCGGATTGCGGATTGCCAATTGCGGATTGTTCGGAGGGATCCGCAATCGCTTTCTCCCATTCGACCGCGAGCATTTGGCAGTTGATTCCCGAGCCGATGCCGAGCATCGCTACGCGATCGTCCTTTCGCAGGCAGCCTTGCTCGATGCCCATCGCCATCGTGACGGGCAGAGCGACGGCCCCGGTGTTGCCGAGCGTTTCGAGCGTGGCGAAGTCGATCGCTGGATCGAGGCCGAGCGAATCGAGCATCAGCTTACGGTGGGCCGCGCCGACTTGATGGCAGAAAGTTCGGTCGATCTCGCTCGGCTCCCAGCCCGCGACGGCCAGGAATCGCTCGAACGTCTTGGCGCCCGTCGCCACCCCTTGCCGCATCAATTGCTCGCTATCGGTGTCCATCATCGTTTCAAGACCGCGGCTGCGACAGAGGTCGTGATGGCTAGTATCGCAGTAGACGACCGCGCCGGTGAGGCGGTTGCCGGTTTGACTCAATTCTTCATCACAGAGCACGACCGCTGCGCTCGCTGAACCGATCGTGAGCGAGGCGATCGAGTCTTTGATCGAGTCGCGAGTGAGCGACGGGTCGCCGTTGAGCCGCGCGATGGTGTTCTCCACCAGCGAGCGGCCACACTCGGTGCCGACCACCATGCCGGCGCGAATCTGGCCCAGTTCGATCATGCCCGCGATTTGGATCATGCTGGTCAGTAGGCCAAGGCAGGCGTTCGAGACGTCGTAGATTAGGCAGTCGCCAGCGAGATCGAGGCCGTGATGGACGCGGCAGGCGGTGGCCGGCTCCAAGTAGTCGCGGCAAACCGAGCCGTGGATGAGCGCGCCGAAGTGACCGCGATCGATGCCGCTGGCTTCGATTGCCTTGCGGGCCGATTCGATGCTGATGGTGCTGGGCCGAGTGCCGGGCGGAAAGAATCGCCTTTCGCGAATGCCGCTCATGAGTTCGAGCCGCCCTTCGGGCAGCCGCAGCCGCTGATATAAAGGCGCGAGGCGCTGCTCGAGCTGGGCCGTCGTGACGACCTCGTCGGGGAGCGTGTAGCCGAAGGCTTCGAGACAAACGCGGCGGAAGTGCATGGGGAGTCGAGGGTCTAGATTCTAGGGTCGAGAGCCGGAGTAGAAATGGGTCAGGGTTCAAGGGTCAGACGCGGGGGGGCGTCGAAATTAGTTGATTGATCGAACTTAACGCGCGTGGGCTGGGCGGTAAACCGGCCGGCGCGTTGCAGGCCGTGAAAGTATTTTGCGCGCGTGCTGGGGGGTCCCAATCGGTTGTGCAAAGCTCACTGTTTCTGCACCGCTTGGCTGGCGAATTGCTGGTTAAATCATGGTCGTTTTTTGTTTGGGTGGTGCAATACGGGTGATGTTTTGAGTTGGAGTACACAGCTTTTATGACAGGATGACCGGATCGGAAATTCGGATTTCACTACAGAGGCATGGAGGACACAGAGAAGAATTTGACAGGATCAACAGGATGAATTGGAAGTGATCAAGCCGTGT
>DASYDU010000364.1:0-27937 GCA_036499445.1 Lacipirellulaceae bacterium | reverse complement strand
GGGGTACACCGTGGCCAGCAGCGGGACGTGGGGCGAATCGATGCTTGACAATTCGGATAGATGGCCCCGGCGAGTAGCGACCGCCGGGGCGTTGCGGCTCACGCGATGAATCGCTTTCTAAACGACATTATCAACCCACCGGACAGGACCACCAACACAAATGTACTTGGCTCAGGAATCGCCGTCGCGATTCGGAAACCCACATTGAGGCTCGCGTTCGCGGGGTCGTCGAAACCACCTCGGAAGGACGCCAGTAGAATGTCCGAAGAGTTGATGAACGAGCCGCCTTCTAGGCCGCGATAGGCCGGAAACGGTGCATAGGGCGTCTCGATCCATTCCCAGACGTTGCCGCCTTGGTCGAACGTGCCGTAAGGGCTCGGCGAGTTCGCGAATGCACCGACCTCCGTGCGATAGTAAGGGCCGCCAATCGTGGTGTCGCCATTTCCAGTGCCGAAACCGTCGAAGAGGTTAGCATGATTTCCTTGGTCGGGAAGCGCGTTTGTCGGTGGACTATTGGAGCTGGTTGGATAATCGAAGTAATCGGCTGTTAAGCCGGCACTCTTATTGTGATAGGCCGCCTTGTACCACTCGTCCTGGGTCGAGATGAAAAACCGCGCGCCTGGATTAAGTCCAAACAGCAGCGGATCGCCGAGGTCATGATACGCGCCGTTTTCGGTGGTGCCAGGCTCTTGTGGTCCCGTCGGTTGGCCGTTGTGGAGCCAGTTGCAAAACCGAGCAGCATCCCAGAAGCTGACGTAATTCACGGGCCGGTTGGCCCAGTCGGGCGCGACGCTGTAGCTGAAGTTGGGAGAGGTGCCGCTCCGCTGGATATCGGCGCCGAACGCACCGCCGCTCACGAATCCACCATTTGTAAATAGACCACTGGGGTCGCTCAGGTAGGGGTTGTAGAGCCCGGTGGGATCATCCTTGGCCACGGCGTTGAGGAACTCAGTGTATTGACCGGCTGTGATCTCGTATTTGCCCATCTGATAGACATGGTCGACCGAACCGACCGCGATGTTGTTGTAACGGGTGTCGGGCGCGTTGCCAGGGTTACCGACCGTCACGAACTGGAGGCTCGTCAACCCGGGGGCCATGTGGAAGACGTCGGCCCGCGCCGTTTGTGCAATCAGCGGACCGCACAGCAATAGTATTGCAAGGCGTTTCACGGACATTAGCACTACCTCCCGGAAAAGAACGAGATTGATGCTGCCCAGTATATCCGTTGCCGGCAAGGAACGCCAAAACCGGGTGGTCTTTGCCGGTTTTCTGCCTCCCCACTTCGGTCCGGTCCGGTTGATCCCGGCGCAGCGTTGGGCCACGATCTGGGGATGAAGAGTAGCGAAGTGACCCGCCGGCAAGCGCGGATCGTCAAGAAGCGGCTAGAGCCGACGCGCGAATACCTGATTCAGCTTCGCCGACGGATGAACAAACGCGGCTTCCACGCGGACGATGAGCTGATGGGGCTGGTCATCGCGGCCGATCTTGCGATTCAGAGTCTTTGCAACTATCTCACGATACGCTCGCGGGAAGGTCCGACAGCCCCGTCCGCAGAGCCGCCGTCAGTCGGTATCTCAAAGCGGGCCTTGGAAATCCGAGATCGGCAGCAGGGAAATCGATGACGCTGAGCGGGCTTGGCTGTCGAAATGGTGAGTTCCTGCGGAACTATTTTTGGCGCTTCGTCGCGGCCAACAACGCGACAATGAGGGCTACACCGATCACCACGCCAGTAGGTAGTCCGTGGTCAAAAAACATGGCGACTATCATTTAGTCCTCCATTAGACAGTGTTGCAGAGTGGACGAGATGACCTCCGCGTTGATGAGAGTCCTAGGGGCCAGCCGTGGCCCTGTCCGCCGTTCCATTGTGGGCAGCCAGGCAGAAAATCATCATGCACCCCGTGGCCCTTTATTAATTAGCATAATGTCGGCAGGTTTCGGCATCCGCTTTGCATATTGGGGTTCGATGTAGGTGCGACATCATTTCGGACCAGGGAATTGAACCATGTTCAGTCATCCCCAAAAAACCGTTGCTTCAGCGTCACGCTCTCGGGCATACCTGACTCGCCTCAGAGAACTTATCGACGTCCAATTTGATCCGCGCTGTAATAGTTGCCAACCGGGTCAGCGGACTTCAAGCTACCAAGTGGTCAAAAATGCTCCGCAAAGACGCGGATAGACCGGCCGTGTTTACTTGCTGCGAGTTCGGCCAGCGAGTCCGTTACGATTCCGAGAGATGCCCTCGACCGGACATGGATCGGGAAGTGAAGCGGTGAGCTACGCGGGCCCGCTGTCGGAAAAGTTTGTTGCTGGGAAAGCTTTTCGGTTAGCCGGTCCCGAACTCGGGCCGCGCATAGGATTCAAGATAACCGCAGACCGAGCAACGAAATGTTCCAGTTGGTATCTGCTCTTTCGGTTTCTTGATGCCAGTCCAGAACGACCATTTTGGCTGGCCTTGTGTCCATTGGCTAACGCCTAAGCCTAAGTGGCTGTTGTCCACGATGAAGCCTCGGTCCATCTGGCCCTTGCACTTAGGACATATCTGCGGGTGTTCGGGGAGCATGCTGTCCTCCATCGGACAGTGTAACAGGGGTGGCGACCGACTAATTTGGCTCGCCGCTCAGGGGCGACGTGCGATCATTGCAAATGCAAGGCCGGCGACGAGCAGTAAGATAGTCGCTGGCTCGGGGACGACGGCATTCCGATTCGCACCAGAGCCGCTGCCGGCGTGAATGCCAAAGTTCGCCTTCCAAACGTTGAAGTCGGCCTGATCGATCGTGCCCGCACTCATTCCGGTGTTGTCGCCGTTGGCCCTCAGGTCAATCGTCGAGCCAAGCGTATCGCGCCAAACGGTATAGTCGGGGGCATCGACGGCGCCGTTGCAGTTATAGTCACCCGCGATGGAGCAGGCGACAGCGAGCGTTGCAACTCGAAAGCCGTCGCCTTCAAATTCGGCGCCGGCAGCGCCGCTCGAGCTGTACGCCAGGGCGCTTGATGGACTGAAATAGTTGCCGCCACGATATCCGCGGCTCAGGCCGTTCATAAAGGGAGTCTCGTTCCATTCATCAACGTTTCCTCCTTGGTCAAATGTTCCGTAGTAGCTGGCGCTAAGCGGCCCGGCAGAGCCAACGGTTGTAACGTTGGCTTGAATATCATTCCACGTCGCGCCAAATTTGTAGTTCGCTACGTTGGGGCCCGGATTGGCGATATCGCCGACGCTGCTGGCCGACGCGGCTGTTGGGTCGGTGTTTGACCGCGTGGGGAAAAGCCAATAACCATCTGCGTCGCCACCCTGGTCGGTAGGCTGGTAATAGGCCGCCTTGAACCATTCGTCTTGGTTAGGCATGAACCAAGTGGCGCCGGAATTTCGCGTGACATTGGGACCGTTCGACGGCGTGGCAGTTCCGCCTTCGAGCGTGTATGCGCCAATTTCCGTGTTGCCGGATCCTTGACCGTTATTCAGCCAATTGATGAATCGGATTGCGTCGTACCAAGTCGTGTGATTTACCGGCTTGTTGCCCATATTGGGTTTGGCGCTATAGGAATAGAATCCGAACGATCCAGCGCGATCAATTCCGCCGCGGAAGGTCGTGCTACCCATGGTCATTGGATCATAAAGGCTCAGCGGGTCGGTGCCGCCCCCCTTGGCGTTAAGGAATTCCACGTATTGATCGTTGGTCACCTCGTACTTGCCGATACGGTATTCGTAGCCAACACTGCCAAAGCCGATCGCTTGAGCTGGGTTGCCGGGGTTGCCGACCAAAACCGTTTCGATCGAGGCCGCCTGGACAGGTTGCGTCAGTACGACAACCAGTAATAGAGCAGTTCTCATTTGCGCTTTCCCTGGAGGCTCCACGCAATAGATAGCGGGATCAAATTCTCTGGCATCACTTTGGAGTCAGATGCCGCGCAAGCAATATACCACAAGGACTTGGCCGGCAGGCAGGTCGCGGCCCGACTGTTCGCTATAATTGCCGATGTTTCCGATGGTGTCTGAGTTCAGTTCATGCCGACCACAACGCCTGAATACTGGCTCCGCGCGAAGCGCGCCCTCGCCCGCCGCGATCCTCGCCTGAAAGCGATCATTCGCTCGTACCGCGGCGAGGCCTTGCGGCTGCGCGGCAGAGGATTTCAGACACTCGCCCGAGCGATCGTCGGGCAACAGATTTCAACGAAGGCCGCCGATAGCATTTGGCGACGGATGCAGACGGCTGTCGTTCGCGTTACACCGGCTCGCGTCGCGAGCGCTCCGGCCGAGCTGCTCCGGGCCGCCGGCCTCTCGAACGCCAAAGTCGTTTATATGCAGTCGCTCGCTGCCCACTTTCTCGAGAACAGCCGCCAGATCAGGAAATGGCCGCTGATGACGGACGAAGAAATCGTTGGCGAGCTGGTTTCGATCCGCGGCATCGGCCGCTGGACGGCCGAGATGTTTCTGATTTTCAGCCTTGGTCGGCCCGATATTTTTCCGATCGACGACCTGGGCCTGCTCCGGGGCATCCACCGCCATTACAACGCGGGTGAAAAAATGAGCAAGCCCGAGCTATTGGCGATCGGCGAAACGTGGCGGCCGTATCGCTCGCTCGGCACGTGGTATATGTGGCGGGTCCTCGACCCGGTGCCGGTCGAATACTGAACACCAACAGACGGACGTTTTTCTTGTCTTTAATCTGGGTTGCGGCGTCGCTGTTTGCGTTTGCGGATTATTCGCTGCGATACGCACACTTCCCCCGGTGCAACAGAAGTCGCACCCCAAGTCGCTAAGCATATTCAATGAAGTTTTTGCGCAATGATACGATTTTTATTCGAACCGGCGATCCGGGGAGCGCTGCTTCGGTCATTGCATATTGCTATCGGTACGCGAAAGCTCAGCCGCCGTGCGGTGCGCGTTCGGGGTCGATTCGCCGTCCAACAGCGCCGGCAGTAGAACCCCCGACATCATCTCGTTCACCGGCGATTCCACATTGAAGCCGCCGCCCGTGGTCACCACGATTAGATCGAGCGACGGCACAAGATACACCTTCTGCCCACCGTTGCCCGAAAGCATGATCGTGTCGACACGGCGCTCGCCGGCCGAGGTCCGCACGTGGTACCAACGGTGCCAGATTCCCAGACCGTAGTCGCTGTCGTCGACGCGCGACTGACGCGCGACGGCCGCATCGATCCATGCGGCCGACACGACGCGATGGCTCTCCCACTCGCCCCGCTGCTGGATGAGAATCCCGAGCTTAAGCATGTCGCGCGGACGGAGATAGATTTGACCGAACTCGTTACGCTGGCCGCGATCAAGCGTGAAGGTCCATTTCCAATCGCCTCGCCGGATACCGAGCGGCTCGAACAGCACCTCTTGTGCGAACTCAGGCAACGGCTTGCCGACGACGCGTTCGATGATTCGGCCCGTCGTAAAGAACCCGCCTGAACAGTATCGCCCGACCGTGCCTGGATCGGCCACCATCGGCAGATCGACGAACGCCTTTGCCCAATCCGCAGTTTCGTACAGCTTGACTTCGTTGCCAGGCGACTCATCGTCGTGGTCGTTGCAGGCAAAGCCCGACTGGTTGCTCAGCAGGTCGATCAGCGTCACTTTGGCCTTGCGGGGATCTGGATTCTCGTAGGTCGGGTAACCAAGCCGCGAAAGCACGGGCTCGTCGGCGCGAAGCAGTCCCCGGTCGACCGCCGCGCCCGCGAGCAACGAGATCACGCTCTTGGTGAGCGACCGCATCTGATGCGGCTGGTTTCGGTCATAGCCGTAAAAGTACTCCTCCAGCAGCAGCTCACCCTTGAGATCGACCAGAATCGAACGGACGCCGGGGTAAGTGCCATCGATCACGCCGTTCACGAGCCGCTGGGCCACCTCGGGAGGCAACGTGTCCGCTCGCGCAACGCCAGTGCGGATGCCATCTGGCAGGCGCGGCGGTGGCTCATATCGATAGACAACTTGCAATCCGTCCGGCCCTGGCGGACGCGGCTCGATGAGCCGACGGGTAGCTGCGGAGACTTCCGGCGATAGACGGGCGAAAGTGTCGCCGTTTTCCTTGAACGCCATGATACGCCCATTGGCGTCGCGGAGAAACGGGATCAGCTGACCACTCGGATTCTTGAATGTATCGGCGCTCGCGGCACGAAGCTTATAGGTCGAATCGCCGATGATCGCGACCAGGTTCTCACCGCTGGCCACGATAAAGAGCGTTGCGCCGTCACGGTACTCGTAGTGCCCCTCGAACTCGGCCAGCTTCTGCTGAGGCGCTTGGGCGACCGGCGCCGGCGGCTGGAGTGGCGTTTGAGAATTCGTCGGAGTCGCGGCAATAAACAGAAGGGCTGCCAGCAGCAATCGAGTGAGTGTACGGTACACCTTATTCACCCTATCGAACTCGTCGCCCGACGTCACGCTCCTAGACGAATCACTACGGCGGCTATCAGCCACACGTTTTCATCCTAATGGTAGATAACGAGCCGAATTATAACTGTCTATTGCTCGGATGTCATTCTTTTCGGCGATTGATGTGCTCCCAGGTACCGAAAGCGAACATAGCGATGCTCGGAAGCTTCGTCGAAGAAGAGACTGGCCATTACGATCCCCTGCCCCGCATTGAGGCAGGTGAATCGTAGTAGGCGGTTTCAAAAAGCTCTATCGGCCTAAGTCCAATGCTTGCGCCCTAGTGTGTCGGATCGGTTTCGGCGCATGAACAAAGCTTCGCGAAGAGAAGTTGTTGATCCGTAACAACTTGTAGCGAAGCTTAAGAGCTGGGGAACTAGGATTCGAACCTAGACTAAAGGAGTCAGAATCCTTCGTGCTACCGTTACACCATTCCCCAAGAACGGTCGATCGCCAGCGGCTCGGCGTCGCAATAGCGGGTTAATGTGCGCCGATTTGTCGAGACAATCACCTTTCGCTACCGTACGTCGCGTGACGGGTATGGTCAAGTCCGGCCAACGAGAGCGCCAGTGCAAAACAAAGACTCAGGTCCATGTTTTCGGTCGTCGGTTCTTCGAATCGGTCGGCGCTGGCTCGCCGAAAAATGGACCAGACCCTGACATTGCAGATCGCGATCGCGGTGATTGACGGTCGCGCGAGGCTGGGCCTAAAATAATTGGGCCTAAACCAATTGGGCTCAATGCATTCGGAGCCCAAACAATGGCGTTGCGGCGGGATTGCCGCGGCAGGCCTTCTCGTGCCTTTTCGATGCTGAAGATCAGTTCATCATGGCCTTCTTGGAGCTCGTAAAAAACGGTGCCCCGGCGACGCGCTTCGCCATCGACGGCGAGCGCGCGGTCATTGGCCGCAGCAACGATTGCGAAGTCCCGCTCGATGTCGCGGCGGTGAGCCGTCGCCACGCCGCGGTGCTCCGTGCCGAGGGCCGGTACTTCATCGAAGACCTCGAAAGCCGAAACGGCACGTATCTCAATGAGCAACGAATCGTCGATCGCACTCCGCTTCGCGACGGCGACGAGCTACTGATCTGTGGCCAGACGATTCGCTTTCACGGAGATCACAGCCTTGCCGGCTCCTTGCTTGAAGACACGACGCATCTGGCCGACCTGATGGACGAGGACACCGCCAAGCCTGGCCGTGCCAGTGTCATGGCCACATTCGACGTCGCCGGCGGCTCGGCTAGTTGGCGGCTCTCGGCCAAGCCCGAGGTCAAGCTGGCGGCGCTGATTGAGATTTCCAACAACCTAGGCAAGACGCTCTCAGTGGACGAGATCCTGCCGAAGCTGCTCGACAGCCTGTTCAAGATTTTCGTACAAGCGGATCGCGGTTTCGTAGTGATGCGCCCGAAACCGGACGGGCCATTGGTGCCGGTCGCCATGAAGAGCCGTCGCGAAGGAGACGAGCACAAGCTGCGAATCAGTCGCACGATCGTCGAAGAGGCCGTTTCGCAGCGGAAAGCCATCCTCTCGGCCGACGCGGCGAGCGACGAGCGATTTGGCATGGCGCAGAGCATCGCCGACTTTTCGATCCGGTCGATGATCTGCGCGCCGATGATCGGCTCGGACGGGGTTCCGCTTGGCGTGATCCAGATCGACACGCTCAACCAGCGGAGCCGCTTCACGGATGACGATCTGGAGGTGCTCGCGGGCGTGGCGAGCCAAGCGGCCGTGTCGATCGACAACGCCAAGATGCACCAACAAGTCTTGGCCCAGCAGGCTCTCACGCGGGACCTGGAACTGGCGCGGCGGATGCAGCGGGCACTGTTGCCGTCGAAGCCCCCGGAGATTTCCGGCTATTGCTTTTTTGACTACTATCAGTCGGCGCGGCAAATCGGCGGCGATTATTACGACTACGTCGTGCTCCCGGGCAGTCGATTTGCGGTGATCGTGGGCGACGTCGCGGGCAAAGGTGTGTCGGCCGCTTTGCTCATGGCGCGGCTTTCGAGCGACGTCCGATTCTTGCTGGCCAGCGAGCCCGATCCGGCGCTCGCGGTGCAGAAGATCAACGCAGGTTTCGCCAACGCGGACTGGCAGGATAAGTTCGTCACGATGATCGTGGCGGTGGTCGACCCGCAGACGCATCGGCTCACGCTGGTGAACGCGGGTCACATGGCGCCGCTCTTGCGACAAAATGGCGGCAATGTGGAGTTGTTGGGAGAAGACGCCGCCGGACTTCCGCTTGGCGTAACCGATGACTTCCCCTATGAAGCCCATCACCGCGTGCTGGAGCCGGGCGACTTCGTCACGATCTTCACCGACGGATTTAGCGAAGCGATGAATTCAGAGCGAGAGCTGTATGGAATGGAGCGGTTGACAGCGGAGGTCGGTTCGCCCGCAGTCAGCGTCAACGACCTGGGGCGGCACATTCTCGAAGACGTCCGCAAGTTCGTCGACGGCTACGCTCAGAGCGACGACATGTGCCTGGCTTGTTTTGGGCGGATAGATTGAGGGAAGCTGTCGGCTATTAACCCTTAGCTGCTAGCCCAAAAGCAGAGAGGTGGCGGGGCGATTGATTCTGGCTAATAGCTGCTAATAGCTGACGGCTAACAGCTAATAGCTTTCTTCACGCCCACGTCACTTCGAGCAGATTGTCGATGAGCTGTACGCCGTCGATGCGGCGAATTGCTTCCTGAGCCATCTGCTTTTGGAAGAAGGAGCCGACGTTGCCTTTGAGCACCACGCGGCCGTCATTGGCTTCGACTCGAACCTGGCGGTTCGGGACGTACGGGCTCGTCGACAGGGCGCTGTGAATGAGATCGAAAAGCGGCGTGGGGGCGGTCGTGGGGTTCATGGCGAGTTCGGTGAGTCTAGCGTTCGTGGATCGGCGTGGAGATGACAGTTTGTCGGCAATCGCTCCGTTTCGAGCGGCTGCGGGCGGCCTACTTCCTTGGACCGATCAAACGTAGCTCAGGGTTCATGCGCGGACATTTTCCCGGACAGATTTTCGAAGAAATTTCTTCGACATGCTTCCGGGAGTTGTGCGGCTACGGCATCGCCACACGATGCCGTGATAGCAAACACGTGGGTCGAAATCGGGCGCTAGGGCGAGACGATCGTTTAGATCGGCAAAGAATGCGGCCTGGGTGAAGTCGAAGACGGGCGAAGGATAGCTGGCCGGCGGTCGACGGTCCGGTTTATGCGGGCTTTAGCGGCTTCGAGTCGCTCGGCGCGGTGAGAGAATTGCTGAACCGTCCGTCCGAAACGACTTTTCGGGTCCAGCTAGCTTTGAATCCAAGCTGGCAAGTCTCCGGCGGGCGGCAGCTGGATCACGATGGCGGACGTGATGGCGGGAAGCCGGCGAACTGCCTCCAGGGCTGCCGCCGGTGGCTCCCCGTCCAGGTTGAGCACACCGACCGCTTCGCCGCCCGGCTTGGCACGGCCAACCGCCATCTGGGCAATATTTACATGATGCTGCCCAAATATCGTGCCCACGCTGCCGATGATGCCCGGCACGTCCTGGTGGCTGAAGACGAGCAGGCAACCGTCCAGATAGGCTTCGAGGCGATAGTCGTCCAGCGCGACCAGTCGAGGCATCACTTGGCCAAAGACCGTGCCCACGGCTTTATGCGGGGCGCTATCGGCAGTGACTTCGGCGGTCATTGAAGAACGAAATGAGCCCATCTCGCTGCGCGATTCCTCAACTAAGCTAATGCCGCGTTGCTTGAGCAGCACCTCGGCATTCACCAGATTGACTTCTTCATCCAGCGCATTCTGCAGGAGGCCCGCCGCGAAAACAGCGGTCAGCACCTTGGTTTCCTTGTCGGCCAATTCACCGCGATAGAGGAGCCGGCACTTCTTGAGGCCGCTCGGCTGCAACCCGGCGAGCAACAGGCCCAAACGATATGCGACGTCCAGGTAACCTCGAAGTGATGCCACGGTCTTGGGATCGAGCGAGGCAACGTTTACCGCGTGACGAATGGCACCGGTCGTGAGGTAGGCGGTGAGCAGTTCCACGGCCTCGGTAGCGACTTGGGTTTGGGCCTCTTCCGTGCTCGCGCCAAGATGCGGGGTGCAGACCACACCCGGCAGTCCAAAGAGCGGGCTGTCGGTACAGGGCTCGGTGGCAAACACATCGAGCGCGACTCCGCCAAGTTTGCCGGCCTTCAGGCCGTCGGCAAGCGCCGCCTCGTCATAGATGCCGCCTCGAGCGCAATTGATCAGCCGCACACCGGGTCGCATCGTGGCGATCTGCGCCGTGCTCACCAAGCCGCGGGTTTCGTCCGTGAGTGGCGTGTGGACAGTTAAGTAATCGATTTTTGGCAGCATGTCGGCCACCTTTTCGACCGGCTCGATGCCCAGCTCCTGGGCTCGCTCGCGCGCCAAAAACGGATCGTAACCGAGGACTTTCATCTCGAGCGCACGCGCCCGCTTGGCCACTGCGATGCCGATCCGCCCGAGTCCGACGATGCCCAGCGTTTTGCCGGCCACCTGGCTGCCCATGTATTTGTTGCGATCCCACTTGCCTTGGAGCAGGCTTGCGTAGGCTGGCGCGATGTTTCGCGACAAGGCCAGCAAGAGGGCGATCGTGTGCTCGGCCGTGCTCAGCGTATTGCCGGCCGGCGTGTTCATCACGACGATGCCCGCCCGCGTGGCGGCCGCTTTGTCTATGTTGTCGGTGCCAACGCCCGCCCGCACGATCGCCTTGAGGCGTCGATTGCCTTCGAGCGCATCGGCGGTGATCTTCACGCCGCTGCGGCAGATTGCGCCCTCGAATTGCGCGAGCGCCTCGCGCAGTGCATCGCCCTTGAGGCCGGTGCGGACCTCATATTCAATGCCGGGCGCAGCGTCGAGCATATCGAGGCCTTCCTGAGCAAGTGTGTCGAGAACGATGACGCGCGACATAGCGGAGGGTTCAGGGTTCGGGGTTCAGGACGGCGAACTCGCTTTAGCGAGCGGGAGAATCATCAACGGGCGCTTAGGACTAATTCTGTTTACGGAACTCGCTCATAAAATCGTGGAGTTGTTCCACGCCGGCGACCGGCATCGCATTATAAATCGACGCGCGAATGCCGCCGACGGAACGATGACCCTTCAAGTCCGCTAGCCCGCGCTCCTTGGCACCGGCCAGGAACTTCGCCGTCATCTCGTCGCTGGGCAAACGAAACGTGACGTTCATCAGCGAACGGCAATTCGGCTGGGCGTGACCGCCGTAAAAGCCGCCGCTGGCATCGATCACGTCGTAGAGCAGTTTTGCCTTCGCGCGGTTTTGCGCATCCATCTTTTCCAGGCCGCCAATGTCGGTGATCAGCCACTTGGTGACCAGCATCATCACGTAGATGGCGAAGGTCGGCGGGGTGTTCCACATCGAGCCTTCCTGGAAGTGCATCTTGTAGTTGAGATAACCGGGGAGCGAGTCGCTGCTGCGCTCCAGCAGGTCTTTGCGGATGATTGTCACCGTGACGCCGGCCGGGCCGGCATTTTTTTGGGCGCAAGCGTAAAGGATGCCGTACTTGCGGAGGTCGAGGGGTCGGCTGAGAAAGTCGCTCGATGCGTCACAGACGAGCGGCACACCGCCCACGGCCGGCTCCGCGGGAAACTGCACTCCTTGAATTGTTTCGTTGGATGCAAAGTAGACGAACGCCGCTTGCGGATCGAGCTTTATGTCACTGGCCGACGGCAACCGGTCGAAATTTGTCGCCTTGCCGTCCCAGGCCGAGTGCAGCTCGCCAAACTTCGCGGCTTCTTGCGCGGCATATTTGCTCCAAGACCCGGTAATCAAGTAGTCAAAGGATTGGTTTCCCTCTCCGGCGAGATTCATCGGGATCATCGAGAATTGCAGCCGAGCTCCGCCTTGCAGGAAGAGCACCGCATATTCATCCGGAATCTTTAGCAGCCCCCGCAGATTGAGTTCCGCCTGTTTGAGAATGTCCTCAAAGGCCTTGCTGCGATGGCTGATCTCGAGGATCGACGCGCCGACGCCCGGCAGCGCCATGAAGTCTCGCTGCACCTCGGCCAGCACTGGCTCGGGCAATACGGCCGGCCCCGGGGAAAAATTACATATCCGCTGCGTCATCGACGGTTCCTCGTCCGCGCTGTTGATCGACGGTTCGATTTTGGCCCTAATTGTAACGCGAGAACCGACGCCTGACGATGCCCGGCCGCTCCGCAGTTTTAGAGCCAAGACATTCCCTTCTCCGCCGAGGTTCAGCGCGCGTTTCCCCTGGAAAGGTTGCTGTTCTCGCATTACGCTAGACAGGTTTCACGGCCTCGACCGCTCGCAGCCTCTCGGCTCGGTTGGGAAGCATCCATGCACGATCCGATCAAAGTTTACGACGCCCGCTGGGAGGTTCCCGAGTTTGACGACCGAGAGGTCGGGCGCTTGTTTGAGGCAACGTTCGCCTACGGTCGTTTACTCGGCGTCGATACGGTCACGCTCGCGCGCGACGCGCGGCTCGGCTGCCCGCGCGTGCTCGAGATCGGCATCAACACCGCGCTGCGGCTCGGTTTCCGTGTGGTGGCGTGCCCCGACCCGATCAGCACACCCCAAGGCTATTATATCGCCCTGCGGACCACCGCCCGGCATCCGCACACGATGGGGCTGATGATCACGGCATCGCACAACCCAGCCCAATACGTCGGCGTAAAGTTCACTGTGCCGACGGTGCAGGCGATCGGGCTGGACTGCGGTCCGCTCGGTGGCCTTGCCAAGGTTCGCGAGATCTATCACTCCACGGAGCAATTCGCGGCGGTGGGCGGCGGTGAGCTCCATTTGATCAAGCATCCGACGGAGGAGTATGTCGCGTACTCGCTTGACGCGGCGGGCGTTGAGCGCGGCGAGCTCACCGGATTGACGGTTGTGCTGGACGCGTTCCATGGTTCGGCGGGCCCCGAGATCTGGCGCGCACTGATGGCGGCCGGTGCCCGCGTTCTGCCGTTGCGCTGGGTTCCCAACGGTGCCTTCCCGACCGGCTCACCCAATCCCACGAGCCAAGGGAAGATGGATGACGCAATCCTTTTGGCACAGCAGTCGCAGGCCGAGGTCGTTCTTGGCGTCGACGGCGACGGCGACCGGATCGTGTTCGGCGATCGCCGCGGAATCTTGAGCGCGGGTTTTGTCACGCTACCGGTTTTGCGCACGCTGATCGCTGCCGGCGGCGTTCGCCCTGGAGAAAAAGTCCTCTATGATCCAAAGGTCAATCCGCTCGCGCTCGCGGAATGGGGGAAGCTCGGTGTCGATCCGGTGCTGTTCCGCAATGGGCATTCGCAGATCAAGGACTACATGCGGCGAATCGACGCCGTGGCAGGCGCAGAAGAATCTGGCCACTACTACCATCGGCTGAAGCATGAGGGCCTCACGATCTCGGGCGAGAATTCTATTCTGACAATTTTACTATTCTTGAAAGCTGTGAAAGCATCGCCCCGACTCATGGACGAGCTTTGGAATCTGCAAGACCAAGTGTTCACGACCGGTGAGTTCAACTACCAATTTCCGACGGATCGGGTTCGCGACCAGGCGCTGGCAGCCGCGGTCCGTGAATTGGAAGCCGATGGTGCGACAAGCCAGTCTTCAACGACGGACGGAATCGACTTGGAGGGCACCGTGGTGAGTCGGGGCGTGATGCTTGGCGCCGGCAGTGCAAAGCTCGCCGACCACTGGTATTCCGGCTACTTCCGCGGGGCTACGAATGAAAAGGGTGTGGTCCGTTCGTATCTCTCGACCGGCGACGTGGCCTTCGGCCGGCAACTCGAGCGGCGAACTCGCGACTTGCTGGAGCAGAAATTCGGCGGACACGTGGTCGATTAAAACCGGCCGCGGTCGCGAACCGGGTTGCAGCGTGATGCGGTTTCTTCGAGAGGGTGGGAACGATAGAATCGTGTTGGATTGCCGCACGGACCGCCGTTGGCCTGTCCAGCCGTTGGCCAGCCGTGTCAAAAGGACGCTACCATGAGCACCGCCAAAATCAAAACTGACCCCTTTTCGGCCCGCGGCACTTTCAAAACCGCCAGCGGCGACGCTGGGATCTATCGACTTTCTAAATTGCAGGATGCCGGGCTCGGCAATGTCTCCGCCCTGCCCTACTCGATCCGAGTGCTGCTCGAGTCGTGTTTGCGGAACTGTGATGGCTACGAGGTGATGGAAGGCGACGTCAAGGCGCTCGCTAGCTGGAACGCGGCAGCTCCGGCGCAGGTCGAGATTCCGTTCAAACCGGCCCGAGTCGTGCTACAAGATTTCACGGGCGTGCCATGCGTGGTCGATCTGGCAGCGATGCGCTCGGCGATGCGGCGGCTCGGCGGCAACCCGAAGAAGATCAATCCGCTCGTACCGGTCGACCTGGTGATCGATCACTCGGTGCAAGTCGACTACTTTAATTCGGCCGATGCATTGGAGCTCAACATCGACATGGAGTTCGCCCGCAACCGCGAGCGCTATGAGTTCCTGCGCTGGGGTCAAAAGGCGTTCAACAACTTCCGAGTCGTGCCGCCCGGAACCGGCATCGTCCATCAAGTCAATCTTGAGTATCTGGCCAAGGTTGTGTTCCTGGGCAAGGACCATGCGGGACCGGTGGCGTTTCCTGATTCGCTCGTGGGCACCGACAGTCACACCACGATGATCGACGGCCTGGGCGTGGTGGGCTGGGGCGTCGGCGGCATCGAGGCCGAAGGCGTGATGCTCGGTCAGCCGATCTACATGCTGCTGCCGGAAGTCGTCGGCATGGAACTCACGGGCAAGCTTTCGCCCGGCGCAACGGCGACCGATCTTGTGCTTACCGTGACGGAAATCCTGCGCAAGGAGAAGGTCGTCGGCAAGTTCGTCGAGTTCTTCGGCTCCGGCGTGTCGACGATGGCGCTTGCCGATCGGGCGACGATCGGCAACATGGCGCCCGAATATGGCGCGACGATGGGCTTCTTCCCGGTCGACGACCAAACGCTCCGCTACCTGCGGCAGACCGGCCGGACCAAAGACGAAATTGACTTGGTCGAGCGGTACACCAAGGAGCAGGGACTCTTCCGGACGGACGCCGAGGTGGCTCCGAAGTTTACGAAAATTGTGCGACTCGATCTGTCAACGGTCGAACCGAGCCTCGCGGGTCCGAAGCGACCGCAGGATCGCATACCGCTCGGTGACATGAAGCCCGCCTGGCGACGAGCGCTCACCGCGGTGTACGGAAAGCAGCCGCCGAATGGTTCGCCCGAAGGCCGTTGGGAAGGCGAAGGTGGGCATAAGATCGAGCCGACCGCCGCCGCCCACCCCACACCCGCCGCGCCGAAGGTCGATCCCGGTTTTGACGGTGTCGACGTCGAGTGGAACAATAAGCACTTCGAATTGCAGCACGGCGATGTCGTGATCGCGGCGATTACCAGCTGCACGAACACGAGCAATCCGAGTGTGATGGTGGCGGCGGGCCTCTTGGCGAAGAAGGCGGTTGAAAAAGGTCTCAAAGTGCCGCCGCATGTGAAGACCAGTCTCGCGCCTGGCTCGCGCGTGGTTACGGATTACTTCGACAAAGCGGACCTCAGCAAATACCTGGATCAAGTCGGCTTCTACACCGTCGGCTACGGCTGTACGACCTGCATCGGCAACAGCGGCCCGCTGCCCGAGCCGATCTCGAATGCGGTTAAGAAAAACGATCTCGTGGTGGCGGGCGTTCTCTCGGGGAACCGCAACTTCGAAGGTCGCATCAATCCCGATGTGAAGGCCAACTATCTCGCCAGCCCGCCGCTGGTCGTGGCCTACGCGCTCGCCGGAACCACCGACATCGACTTCCAGAAGGAGCCGATCGGTGCCGGCAAGAACGGTCAGCCGGTCTATTTGCGCGACATCTGGCCGACGCATGCCGAGGTGCAGTCGGTCGTCGAGAAGTGCGTGCTGCCCGAGATGTTCGAGACTCAGTACGACGGCATTTGGGAGAAGAACCCCAAGTGGAACGCGATCAAGACGAGCGAGGGCGAGCTCTATGGTTGGGACGCCACGAGCACGTACATTCAAGAGCCGCCGTTCTTGGTCGACCTGCCGCCGGAGCCGGGGCCAATCCAGCCGGTTCGCGGCGCGCGATGCCTGGCGGCCGTCGGCGATTCGGTGACGACTGATCACATCTCTCCCGCCGGCTCAATCGCCAAGGATAGCCCGGCCGGCAAGTTTCTGGTTGCTGCCGGCGTCGAACCACGCGATTTCAATAGCTACGGCGCTCGCCGCGGCAACGATCGCGTGATGACCCGTGGCACATTCGCCAACATCCGCATTCGAAACCTGCTCGCGCCGGGCACCGAAGGCGGCGTCACGCGTCACTTGCCTGATGGCACGCAGATGACGATTTACGACGCGGCGATGAAGTACAAGGAAGAGGGCGTGCCGCTGGTGGTCCTGGCCGGCGCCGAATATGGCACCGGTTCGAGCCGCGACTGGGCCGCCAAGGGGGCGTTTCTGCTGGGAGTCCGGGCAGTGCTTGCCGCCAGCTTCGAGCGAATCCACCGCAGTAATCTCGTCGGCATGGGCGTGTTGCCCCTTGAATTTGCGCCGGATACCACTTGGCAATCGATCGGCCTCACCGGCGAAGAAATCTTCGCCATTCCCGATCTCAACGACCGCCTCGAGCCGCGGCAGACGATCAACGTCACCGCCACCACGAGCGGCGGCACGCCAAAAGTCTTTCCGATGACGGTCCGGATCGACACGCCGGTCGAGCTCGACTATTACCGCAATGGCGGAATTCTGCAAACGGTGCTGCGGAAGCTATTGAAGTCGTAGGTTGCACTTTGCTTCGGAATGGAGGGTGTTTTATGCGCCGTCTTGCGATCGCCCTGTTGGGCATTTCATATTTAATCTTCTTTCGGCCGTCGGTGGTGGCGGCCGAAGAATTCTTCGTTGCCCATTGGAACTGCGAGAATCTGTTTGACACGGTCGACGATCCGAACGTGACCGGCGACGAGGAATTCACACCGGACGGGCCCAAGCATTGGACCGAGCAGCATCTGGAGACCAAACTCGATAATTTGGCGAAGATCATTTGCAAGATGAAAGACGGTCGTGGCCCCGACGTGCTGGGATTGTGCGAAATCGAGAATCGCAGAGTTGTCGAAATGCTGGTTGAGCGGCTTGGCTCATTGGGCCGCGACTACCAGATTGTTCACAAGGATTCGCCGAGCGAGCGCGGAATCGACTGCGCGCTCGTTTACGACGCCAAGGTGTTTCAGTTGGCTGATTCGAAGTTCCATCGCGTCGATGCGGGCAACACGCGCGAAATTGTCGAGGCGAAACTGGTCAATGCCGGCGTGCCGCTGTTTGTGTTTGTGGATCACTGGCCGGCGCAGACTCACGATGAATCGCAGCGTTGCATTGCCGCGGACGTATTGCGGAAGCGGCTCGACGAAATTCTAGCGACCGATCCGCAGGCAGATGCCGTGGCGGTCGGTGATTTCAATGAGGATCCAGATGCCGTCGCACTGAAAGATCATCTGCATGCGGTCGATAGCGGCGAAAAGATGCCGGCGGGCAACGTGTTCGACACGCTGGCGCCGATCCATGCCGAGGGAAAAGGCACATTTGTCTGGAATGATAAGTGGCAAATGCTCGACCACATCCTGATCACGCCGGGCATGCTGGACGAGGCCGGCTATCGCTGGAAGCCGGGCAGCAGCCATCCGGTCGATTTCCCCGAGCTGCTCTTTCACTCCAAGCGTGAGGGAGCAATCGACTCACCCTCGAAAAGCTACACGAAGAACAACTTCCATAAAGACGGCTTTTCCGATCATCTGCCCGTCGGGTGTACAATCGTGAAATAGTGGCACCTCAATCTCCGCGCACCGCTCGGGGCAATTCGGGCAGCAGCAACGCGAACGCCGCGGCCGGCAAGAATAAGAACGCGGCATAGAGCAGTGCCAGGCGGTGGTCGCCGGCCTTGCTGTAGGTGCCGAAGTAGACCGTGCCGCCGGCAGCCGCGACGCGACCGATGTTGTAGCAGAAGCCCGCGCCGGTTGTCCGCAGCAGCGTGGGAAACAGCGGCGGCAAATACATCGTAAACAGGGCGAACACGCCTTGGCAGATGCCGATCGCCGCCAGCCAGATCCACATCCCGCTCAACTCGCGCGCGACGCCATAGCCGACGAACATCGAGGCGAAGTATGCCAGGAACAGCGCTGCAATCGTCGGACGGTAGCCAATGCGACTCGCGATCGCCCCGGCCAGGAAGTTGCCGACGATTGACATCACCATTACCAGTGCGAGCCCCACGCTGGCCAGCCAATTCTTGTCGGCGTCCGACCAATTGGCGACGTCCGGTAAATTGCGAAGGTGCTGGGCAAACCAATACATGAATGCCCAGTGGGCGGTGAGCGACATGGCGCAGACCAGGACCACAATTAGCGTCGTGCGGCGAACCTGTCCATGGAACAACTCGACGAACCTTGGCTGATCGTTGTCGGCGCGATCTTTCGCAGCTTGCCACTCGGCGGGTTCAGGAACAGCGCGGCGAATCCAGAGCACCAAAAGCGCGGGCAGAATGCCGACCAGGAATACTGACCGGTGTGGCAAACCGCCAACGGTCAGCAATAGAAATGCGGCGAGCGTTGCAACAAGGACGCCGATGTTGACGGCCGACTGCAATACGGCGGCGATCCAGGGCCGCCACCGCGCGGGCCAAGTCTCGGACAGGAGTGACGCGCCAACCGCCCATTCGCCGCCGATCCCGAGCGCCGCCAAAAACCGATAGATGAGCAAGTGCCACCACTGGAGCGCGAAAAATGACAGCCCAGTGAAGACTGCGTAAGTGAGAATCGTTAGCATGAGCGCCCGGCTGCGGCCCAGGCGATCGCCGATTCGGCCAAAGATGCCGCCGCCCAGTGCCCAGCCGACTAAGAACGCGGCCTGAATCCAGGAGCCCTTCTGACCCACGACCTCGGCGCGGACGTCGGTGGCCAGCAGCTCGGCGACGAATGGCGTCGCCACGAGCGTATAGAGATGCATATCGAGGCCGTCGAATAGCCAGCCCAACCAGGCCGCCAGGCCGGAACGCCACTGCTCCGCCGTGATATCGCCGATGCGAGTCACTCGACTGCCAGCGATCGCCTCCGCAGCCATTGGTTGCACGCCCTCGCCAAGTTAGCCGGCCCACACCAGCCGTTGTTGCCTTCGACCTCGGCCGTGTAGACTAACATAAAGTGATTCGCGACGGATACTTCGAGCGGTGGGCCGGTTCATGTTTTTGCGGATTGAATGCCCGGGTTGCAGGGCTGTGCTGCAGGTCGAGGAGGCGCTGGCCGGGAAGCAGGGCAAATGCATCCATTGCGGCCATCGAATTGTCGTGCCCGCGCAAAGCGGCATGGCCGCTACGGCGCCCCCGCTTCCGCCGCCTCCACCCGCACCGGTGCAATTCCTGACCGAGGCCTCGCCCGAGTCGATGGTCCGCGAGCTGTTCGACCGCAGCAAGAGCGCGCTGCTGCTGGTCTTCGAGCCTGGTGACGATGAGTCGTACGATTTGGCGGACGTTCCGGACAACAAGCTCAAGTGCATTGCCACGGAAGACATCAATCAAGCGCGATTTGCCGCGCTGGTCGCCAGTTTTAGCAAGCGATTTGCGCCGCGCCGGCTGGCTGCGGCGACGCCGGCTTCTCCTCAAGCGGACTTTGGCCAATCGGACGCACAATCGGGCGGTGGACCGGCGAGCGGCGATCCGCTGTTTGAGCTCAAGGGGGACCGGCTGGGCATGACGCTGGAGGAGTTCAAGAAGAGGTACGCGCGGTTCACGAACGATGGCCGGCAGGATTTGCCGATTTGTTCCGATCAAGGCTGGGGCGGCGGCAGGACCGACCTGCATGGCGAAGCTTGGCATCGGCAGGCCGGGATCGTGCATGCTCGCATCGATAACCCTTCCGAAGACAATTCGCCCACGATCGCCGGCCTCAAGACTGATCTTTTGCTCTACCATTTCGTCGACGGCCAGCTGTTTCGCATCTCGGCCTTCTTTGCCACCGACCAATTCCACGTCGTGAGCGACGCTGTGCTGAAGAAGTACGGTCCGCCGACACGCGAGATCAGGCAACCGCGCGAGCTGATTTGGGAGAATGACGCCGCCTGGGTCGATTTGCTGCGCGGCTCGGTGCATCCGCGAACCGCTTCCACGTTGAACCTCGTCCACAAGCAGCTGTTGGCGCTGGCGGAATCGCGCGCGCCCAAGGGTGCGGCGGATATCTGATTGGCTGTTTTATATGCCCACAGCTCCAGGCTCCCGAAGCGTTCGAGTGCTTCCTGCGATTCGAGGTTAAACACGGCTCGGCCTTGCGTCGTCCAGCCGGCGGCCATTCCAGTGAAAGACGGCGGTCGCCGCGGATATTCGAGGCGCCTCACATCTTGGGAATTATCTCAAGCGATTTGCCGGCTGCGGTCCGGTAGACCGAGAAATCGCGTCGGTCAAGCGTGAACACGGATTCGTGCGAATCTCGTCCGGCAACGTGAACTAGCGAGATGTCCGCCACCTGAGGCCCCAGTCGGCGGTACTTCCTGACCAGTGCCGAAATGGCGGGTAAATCGTCCTCGGTCAGTGGAACGATACGATAGAGGCCGTTTGCCGGCCCGTCCAGTAATCCCTCAACGCCAACCAGTGAGTCGCGGAGCAAATAGGCCGCTTCGGCGATCACCGGCCACGTGGTGAACAATGGCTGAACGATCTGATTGAGGGTCTCCACGCACTTTTCGTGGTGTTCATCCTGTCGTCGATAGATCGCGACCAGCGGTCCGGCATCGACCAGCACTCGCGTGAAGAGCTCGCGATGCTGTTTAATCACGGCCGAAGCCTTCCATGTACTTCGGATTCGTGCTCAAATCCTTTGGGCCACCCTTAACGCACCCGATGACGCCTGCCTTTTTAAACGCTTCGTAGGCAGTTGCGACCGGCCCGTTTCGCGATACGTAATCTTCGATCGCATCACGGACGACATCCGACTCCGTTTTGCCGGCCGATTCCGCGATGGAATCCAATTTGTCGCGAAGCGACGCTTCGATTCGAATGGTGATGCGGGCGGTGGACATGTCACTCTCCTTGTCAGACATTATAGCATTTTTGTCTGACACAAGGCAAGACAAACCGCAGCAACCTGACCGGCGATACGCAGGATGATCCGCTCATGCCGATTCCACTACCGAATCAAGGCTCGCGCCGAAGCGTTCGAGTGCTTCCTGCGGTTCGAGGTTGAACACGGCCCGGCCCTGCGTCGTCCAGTTGCGGCCATTCCAGCGAAAGACGGCGGTCGCGGCTCGCAGATTCCCTACCGCCTCGACGTCCTCCATCCCGCCCCCTTCGATGGCCTCGAAGCTGATCGTCACTCCGACGAGTGCGACGAGTGCGCCGGTGGCTCGGTCGCGCGCGAGCAGCATCGCGTCTTGGAAATCGCAGCTCTTCCAGGCGAGGCCGCGAGGTTTGCCGGTCGCAGCCGCCGCGGCCAGAAACTGCCGCTGACTGGTGTCGCGCTGCTCCTCAAATCGCGCCCGCGCCCGCTCGATATTCTGCCGCGATCGCGCCGGCCGCATTGCCAAAATCGCCACGCCGGCCAACACGATAAGTGCCAATAATGCAAACCAAAGGAAGTACATGGACTCAGTTTTGACTGTGAAAAATCGACCACTTAACGGCGGGGTACACCCCGCGCTTGCCCGGCGGTCAAGGGCCAACCAGTCAGCAGCAAAGCACGACGATCGTATCATGAATCGTGCTACCGCATAACCGGCGCGCAAAGATAAGCTGCGGGTGTCGGCCGCCGATCGGCCGGCTACAACGTTGAGGGCTCGAACACCGATTGGCTGGCGCAGCCACAGTTTGTGGCGTGGTCGCAGTAGCTCGGCGGTCCCGGAGCGCACATCAGCCGCACTTCGTGTGGATTGAGAATGCCGTCACAACTGGGCGGTCCTAGCACGAGGCATGAGTGATAGCCGGCGCCCCAACCATAGCCCCAGCACTGGCAGAAATTGCCCGGCATATTCCAATAGCCGACCGCCGAAGCCCGCGGCGTCGGCATGCCGAATACGCACCCGATGACGGCAATTGCCGCAGCGATCTTGAACATCTTACGCGGCATTGCTCATCCCTTGCGCATTCGATTCATGAATTCGGTCGGCCCACGTCCCTTTGCATCGAGCGCTGGGCGCACGGACAGCAGCTATCGCGACCTGGCCGACAAGAGTGCTACGACCGTCAGGGTCGCCCGAATCACCGCGCCGCGGACCGGCCAATTCAAACGGCCGCTTCGTTGTAATGGTGCAGCTCGCGGTAGACGCCGCGGAAATGCCGCGAAATGTGGTGGTCCACGTCGAAGATGTGGGCAAGGAGGGCCGCCCGAATCCACATTCCGTTGCGGGCCTGGCGGAAGTACATCGCCCGCGGATCGTTGTCGATCTCCGGCGGAATCTCGCCGAAATGCTGGTCCCGCGGAAACGGGTGCAGAATCGGCGCGTATTCCTTCATCCGGGCCACCAGTTCCGGATTCAGGCAGTAACGCGAAAAGTCGATGCGACTGAACGACTCGGCATCGCGTGGGTCGTTGTGTTCTTTTTGAATTCGGGTCATGTAAAGCGCGTCGAGTTGCTCGATTACGGGCTGCCCGTCGATCTGGTCGTCGAACGATTCGACCTCGTCAATCCGCACATTACGGTCCAAGAGCCGCTGGCGCAGATCGGCGCCCATTGCCAGCTTCGGATGATTTGGCGCGATGAATATCAGTCGCACGCCCTCATACAGCGCGAGCAACATCGACAGCGAGCGGACGGTCCGGCCGCGGCCAATATCTCCGCAAAAGCCATACGTCTTGTGAGCCAGCCCGCGCGTCAAGCTGGCGTAGCCCCGTTTGTCGCGGAGCTCGTCAAACCGGTCGGCCGCGGGCGAATCTTGCGGACTGTCGAAGGCGAACGACCGCTGCAACGTATAAATGTCGAGCAGCGCCTGCGTGGGATGTTCGTCCGCCCCGGAACCGGCATTGACGATCGGCACACTCCGGCTCCCCGACGTTTCGAGGTCGTTCATCAGGTAGGCACACGACTCGGCGAGCCGGGCAATCGGGCTTCGCATGATGATGCAGTCGAAGTAGCTGCTAAACATCCGGATCGAGTCGAAGCGCGTCTCGCCCTTGGTCTCCGACGAAGTTGCCGGGTCGCGGACCTCGTTGCAAGTGATTCCCAGAATTTGGCACGCCGCCATGAACGACAGAAATGTCCGCGTGGAGGGCTGCGTGAAATACAACATTGCCCGCTTGTGGGGCAGCAGCTTGATCAGAAAATCTTGCCCTTCGCGGCCCTTGGATAGCATGCGGATCATATCCGCGATTTCCGCCAGCTCTTCCAAAAATGCGACCGAGAACTGGCCGGAAAAGATTACGTGACGCAGGCGATCGGCCCGCTGAAATTCTGCCGCCTTCATCCGCACCGGCCGCTGCAAACGAGACTCGTAGAGCAGGAGATCGCGATCGTCCTGCGTGGCGGGCTGCTTGATGGTCGGTGGGATGGACATCGTCATAAGCCGGCGGCCGTGCCGTTTCAGTGCTGCAATCTTTATCCCACGGTGGGCGCGGTGTCGTCAAGGGAGAGGAAGGTTATTACCTGTTGGCCGCTAACCAAATGGGCGTTACAAAACTGATGGGTCACAGCTACGAGCTAGAAGCAGTTTCGAAATCTGGGAGGCGAGGCTCCCGCCGAGCCGAGTGCTGATACATCATGGCTCAGCAGGAGCTTCGCCCTCCCGGTGGCGGGCTTTGAAACTGCTACTAATCGCTTCTGTCTTAATCCGCGACGCGCCAGCGGACTTGAAACAGCCGCATCATGATCAGCAACAGCAAGCCGTTGTACAAAAGCGTCCAGCCGACGTGGCCGAAGAACACGGCCAAATTCGGTGCGGCGTCGGAATGTGCTTTGCCGTCGTTGTCCACCATTTCGAGCGGCAGCGCAAACGTCGCGGAAAACGGGCTGAGGACACCGAATTGTTCGGTGGCCGTCGCGCCGCCGGTGTCGTGAAAAAATGATTGGGCAAAATAGCCGGCTGCCACCGGCGCCGCAAATAGCACCAGGATAATGATGTAAGTGGAAATCAGACTGGTTGCTGACCGCCGAAAAATCGTGGAACAAAAGAGGGCCGTGGTAGAAGTCGTCACGCAACACAGCGCCACAATCACCAAGTAGCCAAACATCGTCGGCAGGTGCGCCCAAAAGCCAAGCGGCATCAAACACGCCAGCAGCACCGGCCACAACAGAAAACTCGTGAGCACGCTCGACACCCGCAGACCCGAGAGCAGCTTGCCCCAGAGCATTTGCCAAGGCGTCACGAGCGTCACCAGCAATAGATCGAGCGTTTCGCGTTCGCGCTCGCTGGTGACGCTGCCGGCGGAGAAGACTGGCCCGACTAAGACATTGAACAGCAATACGTAGGCAATGTACCAGGGCGCATGCCACGGCGAAATGTAAAGGCAGATCGCCATCACAAATAGCGCCAGCATCATGCTGATCTGAATCACCACGCGAAGCATCAGCGTACCTTGCGCAAAAATCTCGCTGCGCATCTCCTTGTCATAGATCGGGTTGACGCCTTCGTCCATGAAGGAAGTTCGCTTGGGCGGCGCGAAGAGCCGGTCCGGAAACTCATCGCGCTTGATGTAAAGGCCGACTGCTTCGCGGGCTTCGGTCTCGAGGTTCACGACTTCATTCCCTTCGCTACCCAGGTCCGGCGGGTAGAGCAGCCGCCGACATGTGTCACGCCACATCAGTGCGCAGAGCGAGACGCATGCAATCGGCACAACGGTCACCACGAACAACAGTCGGGCCTGCCCTAGCTGTGCAAGTTGGTTCCAGGCAAGCACTGCCCCGAGCGCCAGCGGCAAGATCAACAAGTAGGACACGACAAGCGACGCGCTCGTCCGCCGAAAATAGCTGCTGGCCCACAGGCTGATCATGCCGAACAGGCCGACGGTCGAAATCATCGCGAAATACGCGGCGAATACTTCGTAGGGCGACACGCCGCCCAAGGTCAGGCAGAGCATTACGATGGGCAGCGAGCAAATCATCAAGATGCCGAGATGACAGAGCGCGGCAAACAGCTTGCCGAGCACAATCGCTCCCGGTTGCAGCGGGCTCGCAAGCAGCATCTCGTAGCTCTTCCGCTCCTTTTCGCCGGTAATCGCCCCGGCGGCAAAGCTCGGCGCCATCAGCGAAGCCAGCAAGTATTGCCCGAGAAAAAACAGATCGACCAACCGCTTGGCATTCTCCGACTGCGCCATGTCGATCCGCTGCTGCTGCGGCCAGGCCAGGTAAACCACCACCCCAAGCAGCGCGACGTAAACGAACAAGAGCACAAACGCCCGCGTCATCCGCAGGTTGGTCAGTAACTCGCGCTGGAGGACGGGATTTTGAGTTAGATACATTGGGGCGCTAAGAGGTAGGCGCTAGGCGCCGGTTTTCGGATCGATCGTCATTGAGGCGGTCACTTTGGGCGGTTTGAGCGAATCAGACCGTGAAGCATCTTGCCGATCTCGTCCGTCAATTTGAGTACTTCTTCCACATCGGACCCATTCACGTATTCAAAAGCTGCCGCTAAGAGCAATTGAGTTTCGACTTCGGCGAGCGAACCGAGCGTACGCGCGTTTGGCGAGTACCATTGCGGACTGCCAGACCTTTAAATCGCGATATCCGGCCATTTGAGGAGTTTTCCAACTAGCGCCCAGCGCCTTCTGCCTAGCGCCTCAATATTTCCGTGGCCGAACTTTTCCGAGAACCCGGCTCGGCAGTCCCTGCAGCCGCAGGAAGCCTTCGGCATCTGTCTGATCGTAGCTGCCGCCGCCTTCCATGCTGGCCACCGCCGCATCGTATAGGCTGTTCGGGCTCGTGCGGCCGCGGACCATCACGTTGCCTTTATAAAGACCAAGCGTCACTTCGCCCGTGACCGGCCGTTGCACTTCGCGCGAGAAGGACATTAACGCATCCATCTTCGGCACGTACCAGAAGCCGTAGTAAACCATCTCCGCCACTTCGGGCGCTAATCGATCGCGCAAATGAACGGTGTCCCGATCGATCGTCAGTTGCTCGATGGCCAGGTGGGCAGCATAGAGCGCGGTCATGCCGGGCGCCTCGTACACGCCACGACTCTTCATGCCCACAAACCGGTTCTCGACTATGTCGATCCGCCCGACGCCGTTGCGGCCGGCGATTTTGTTCAGCTCCTGGACCGTCTCGAGCGCCGACCGCGCCTTGCCGTTGAGGTTCACCGGCACGCCATGTTCAAAGGCCAGCGTTACTTCTTCGACCCTGTCCGGTGCGTCTTGCGGCGAAACAGTCATGCCGAAATCAACAATTGCTATGCCGTCGACCGCCGGGTCTTCGAGCTTACCCGCCTCGTAGCTAATGTGCAGGCAGTTCTCGTCGGAACTATAGGGTTTGGCAATCGACGCCTTCACAGGAATCTGCTTCGCGTCACAATAGTCGATCATCTCGGTCCGGCCGGGGAACCTTGCGCGATACTTCTCGTTCCGCCACGGCGCAATGATCTTAATCTCGGGCTCAAGCGCCTCGGCCGCCAACTGAAAGCGGCACTGGTCGTTCCCTTTGCCGGTGGCGCCGTGGGCGAAGGCCTTGGCGCCCACCTCGCGGGCCACCTGCAAACATGCCTTCGCTATCAGCGGCCGAGCAATCGAAGTTCCCAAGAGATAGATGCCTTCGTACTTCGCCTGCCAAGCGAGCACGGGGAAAGCGAAGTCGCGGCACAGTTCCTCGCGGGCATCGACGACGCGCGACGACGCGGCACCGTGGTCGCGAGCTTTCTTCAGAATTGCCTTCTGATCTTCGCACGGCTGGCCAAGATCGACATAGACGCAGTGGACCTCGTAACCCTCATCTTGCAGCCAACCGAGAATCACGGAGGTATCTAGGCCACCGGAATACGCGAGAACGCAACTGGGCATAGGAGAACGTAGGGGTCGGAGGTCGGGGGTCAGGGAAGCTCAATCGCGCCGCCGGCGAAAACGAATCTGCCGCGAATCAACACGGTGTCTTGGAACGCGACCACTTTCAGACACAAACCACCCATTGTGGTTCGTCGCGAATCGACTGGCAAGACAAGTACGCTAATACAGCCTGATCCTGCTCTGTGATTACCGTGGTCTCTGTGGCTATATCCCTGGCTCAATTTCCAGTCGAACTTCGCCGACGAGGCCGCCCGGGCCGCGAGACAAGAAGCCATCCGCTGGTTTGCCTTCCTCATCGAGTGCCGGGTGCTCCACGACAATCTCAAGCCGGTTGCGGTCGGCAAGGAGCGTCGTGATTTCAAATCTTCCCGCCGAGCCACTGCCATGAACCCTGCCTAGCGGATGGTTGGCGAGGCGCACAATTCCGAGCGACCGCGGCGGCTCGACACAGAGCCAGACCTTATCGCCCGGCTCGAGACCGGTCGGCTTCTGAAACGTCCGAACGTAGCGGACACGGCCTATGAAGTCGGGACCAAGCGATTCGGACCAATCGGCCGGCATTGTCGCTCGGACCGATTCAGGCGAATCGGCGGTGACGATTTCGAAGTGGCCGTCGGGACTTGCCGCGAATCGCGCCACAACCTCT
>DASYDU010000363.1:0-21209 GCA_036499445.1 Lacipirellulaceae bacterium | reverse complement strand
GCTAACTTTGAAACAAAGTGGCGAAAGGAGTAGTTGTGGACAGCTCAGATATTATAGTTTCGTTTGCCACGTCGGTCGCGGCCAACTATTTCACAAATTTTACATCAAAGGTCGTCATCTCGTTCTTTCGAGTGGCCAATTCGCTAAACTCTGAGATTGCAAAGCAGATTGAAAGGGTCAAGACAGTTGAAGACGCCGCGAACGTTGTTCGTAGTGCGGCCAGCACTATCCGTGCTGCAGCCGGTTCAGGCAAAATAGACATCGACGGTGCATTCCTTACTGCGGCAGAACAAGTTGAGATCGATCACCAACATGGAACGGTGAAGATCGCAAAAGTGTCTATTGTAGCATCTCGAATTTTTACGGGCGGCACTTCAGGAGCCACCGGACGCACCCACATCGGCGAAAATACAAACCTGAATAGTCGAGAAACATCTATCGGAGTTGGTCGGGGATGTTTCATTCAGATCACTGGTGACGCGAGCATCGAGCAAACTTGAGTAATACGCGAACACGGAGAGAACCTCCGGTTTGGCTAGCGGTCACGTCGCGTGATGCAGTGGGTTAGCCGAAGAGCGCGCGGACGGCGATTTGGGACCAGGTTTCGAATTGGTCGAGGCGGGTGAGGATGTCGCTCACCGGCTCGAAGCGCGCGTTGAGGACGTCCGGTTCGCGCGGCGCGACGAGCGGCTGCGCGACGTCGCAGAGGTGGACGACGCCGAGGTGGACTCGGCCGACCGGAGTCTCATCGTCGTTGATCAGGCCGACGACGGTTTCGTCGTAGGCCGTGTCGATGGCGACTTCTTCGACGAGCTCGCGCTGCATGCCGGAGCGGTAGATGTGGTGGGCGTGCGGAGGATCGTTGATAGCTCCGCCCTTACGGGCGGTACTGGGGTCGGCGGTGTTCCCGTTGACGGCGATTGAATTTTCTACGTCATCTGACGATATGTGGCCGCCGACGCCGACACTGTATTTGGCGTGGAGGCGGGCTTCGCCCATGCCGCCGCCGCGCTGGTATTGAAAGACGTGGATCGTGCCGCGCTCGTCGGTCCAGCGAAAGAGGACGTACGGGATGAGCTGCTTGAAGCTGGGGTCCTCTTCCATGCGGCCGCGTGGGAGGTACTCGATTTGATCGCCTTCGAGGAGCCGGGGCAGGTAGCGGGCGACCTCGGTCGAAAAGCCTTGAAAGTAGCCGAGGGTATGAAAGAGGGCGGTGGGGACGACGAGGACGCGTTCGGTGGCGACGGTGCTCACGGCGAATCCTTTCGGGGCAGGGGCGAGGAGCGAGGAACGAATGGAGCTTTGCTCGCCGCTCAAATCTTAACGCATCGCCAGGCCGAAAGAAACCGGCTGGGGGCTCGGCAGGACCTCGACCACCAGCCACCCCGTTACTCGCCGCTCGCCGCTCGCTCCTCGATCCTCAACTTGAGCTCGTCGGAGTTGCCGCGGAGCTCGGGAGCATACATGGCGGAGGCACGGGTGGGGAGTGCGCTGAAGCGGCCGGGGATTTCCGCGCGGAGGCGGTAGCTCACGCTGTGGCGGCCGCGGGCGAGCTGGCGGACGAAGAAGCTCACTCGGTTGTCGCGAAGCTCCATGTAGGCACCGAGATCGTTGCCATTGTAGCCGCTCTGGAGAGCGACCGGCTCGCAGCCGGCGGCCTTCATGTCTTCGAAGAGGATGTACTCGTAGTCGTTTTTCGAGTCAATCACGAGCTCGATCTCGATCAAGTCACCACTTTTGGCGGCGCCGAGATTGGGGATTTCGGTGCGGTCGTATTTCTCTACTTTTTGATCGACGACCTGGCCGCGGCCGCCGGAGACTTCGGTGGTTTTGTCAGCGGGCGTGAGCTTGTAGAAATGGCGCACGACGCGGAGCTCGAGGCCGGCGTGGCGGATGTCGTTTTCGAGCGTGAAGTTGGTGAGGTAGCCGTTGTAGTAGAGGGGCCCGGTGCCGCGCTTACGGAGCTCGACGGTGTGGCGTCCGGCAGCGAGGTCGTTGCCGACGATGATGAACTTGTTGTCAAAGGAGAAGAGGTTGTCGGCGCTCACAGCGGCTTCTTGGCGCTTTTGGCCGTCGATCCAGACTTCGACGGTCATGTCGGGCTTGGCTTCGCCGCTGGCTTTGAGGTAGTCGGCGAGCGCCTCGATCACAAGAGCCGTGTCGCGGGTGCTGTTCCAGTAGGTGGCGTGTTTGCGGTTGTTGATGAGGTACTTCACGAGCTTCGGGGCGACGGGATCTTGCGGGTTGGTGGCCACCAGCAGCTTGAGGTAGTAAGCCTCGGCCTCGTACTCGCTGCCGAACCAATACCACCAGATTCCTTCAGGGAGCTTGAGATAGGCGGTTTGGTCTTCGTTGTCTTCGACGACGAATTGGCTGAGATTCTGCATGATCATTGCCAGCTTTTCGGCTTCGTGCTGTTTTTGAAGCGCCATGCCGAACATGGCGAGGCCGTAGGCGGCGAGCTTGGTGCGGTCGCGGTAGAGGTCGTCGCGCATGGCATCGCTGTGGACGTCGGCGTTGTTGCTGTTGACGCTGGCGTCAGTCAGAACCATGTAGACGAGGGCGTCGATGTTGTCGGTGGCCAGCTTGGACGGCTTGGTCTTGTCGATGCGGTTGCCGGTGGCGTCAACGTTGGCGAGCGCGCGGAGCTGATCGTCTTGATAGCGATGGAGCCATTCGATACCGCGCTCAAGGACGCCGGGAACGAGGGCGACGTCGTTGGCTTTGGCAATTTGCAGGCCGTGGACAACGGTGGCCGTGGTATGGGCCGAACTTTGTTCGCCGAAGCCACTGAACCAGCCCCAGCCGCCGTCGGAAAGCTGCATCTCGGTGAGCCGCTGGACGTTGGCTTTGACGATTTTTGTGAGCTCGGCTTCGTCGAAGACGGGGTTGCTTTTGAAACGCTTCCATTGCTTCGCGCGGTCGGCATCGTCGCCGATTTCCTGAGCGTTGAGGTTGGTGCGCTTTTGCTGGATCGCTTTGAGGTCGAGGTGCATGCCGAGGAGTGTTTTTTGCGCGATCACGGCGGGGAGGAAGCGATTGAGCGTTTGCTCGGTGCAGCCGTAGGGGTATTCGATGAGGTAGGGGAGGGCATCGACCATCGCGCCAGCGAGCGTAGGCGAGTAGCGAACTTCAAGGCGGGTTTGTTCGGCGCGGCGTTCGTCAGGGACGGCGATTTCAAACTTGCCTCTTTCCTGGTCGGGTCGGAGCATGCCGCTGAAGCTGTCCATTTTGGCCATGCCGTGGACATAAACGGGGAACTTTTGCTCCACGGCGTCGGACTCGGCGTCGGTGAGTGCGGCCATCCGAATGGTCGCTTCGCCTTCGTGGGCGGCTTTGACGCGCCAATCGACGCGACGCTCGCCGCCGGCGGGGACTTCGATCGATTGCTCGGTATCAGTGGGTAGGTCGAGGAAGTTGCCGACTTGCTCAAGACGAACTTTGACTTGCTTGGCATCGGGTAAGTAGTTGTGAACGTTTGCGCTGAGGACGACTTCGTCGGTCTCGACGAAGAAACGAGGCGCTTGCATGCGGACGATGATGTTTTTGCGCGTGACGACGTCGGCATCGTCCTCGCCGACGCGCGTTCCGTGGCCGAGCGCCCAGACGCGGATTTTCCAGGTCGTGAGATTCTGCGGCATGTCAAGCTCGACCTGGACGATGCCGTCGGAATTGGTGTCGAGCGAGGCGTTCCAGAGGGCGGTGTCGGCGAACTCGGAGCGGACGGTGGGCTGCACCAATACCGTGGCCTGCGAATCGCCATGTTCGCCAGTTTCAGCGGCTAGATCGACGGCGCCGTTGCTCGCGGATTTCATTTTCATCTCCACGGCCATGGGTGCGGCCATTGGCACGGCTCCGGCCATGGTGGACAGTCGCAACCGCTCGCCTAAAGCCGCGCCGCCCGCCATGCCACGACCGCCGGGCCCGTTGATTTTCTCTCCGAGGCGGCGCTCATTGTTGGTCGTAGTGGTCGAGCGCTCTTCTTCGGCGACCGATTCGCCGAAGATGCCCAGGCCTTGCATTGTTGGTTCATTGGGCGCGATGACGCTCGTGCACCAGCGGCTTAGGTTGTCTTCGAGGAACGGCCGATGCTGCCGCTGCCACTTCCAAAAGAAGGCTTTGATATCGGCGACGTTGGAGCCGCCCGAGATGTACTCGACGCTTTTATCGAAGATCGAGAGGACGGTCGAGCCGACGAACGGCTGGCCAGCTTCATCGGTGACTTTGACTTTGACGGTCGCATGTTGGCCCGGTTGATAGGCCTCGGCGGAAGGTAGGACGTCGACGTTGAGAATGCGCTTGGCGGGCGGGACGTGGATCTCGCGGACTTCAGTGTGGACGCGGCCATCGGCGACGGTGACGGCCTCGACGAAGAAGTTGGGATGGTCGTGGTCGGTGACGTCGACCGGGACGAGCGTGCTCTTGCCCGTGAGATGGAGGATTTGTGGCGGCAGGTAAATGCCGTTGGCAGGCCGCAGAAAGAGGAGAATGGTCGCGCCGACGTGGTTAGTATTGACCTGGAGCTGGACTTTGTCGCCTGAGGCGTAGTCGCGCTTGTCGGGGACGATCTCGAGGTCGTTGAAGCGGAAATCGCTGCCATCGAAGCCTTCGCCGATGATGGTAAAGATGTAGCCGCCTTCGATCGAGTGGCCGGCCGCGTCGGTCAGCGAATAGGCCAGGCGGTATTGGCCTTTTTCGGAGGCCTTAATTTGCAGCTCGGCGAGGCCGTCGGCATTGGTGGCGAGGTCCCAGCTGCGGACTTCGGTCTCGACGGGCTTGTCGGGATGCTCTTTGTCGTACGTGATCTTCAGCAGCTGCAGTTTACCGGCGCCTGCGACACCGTGACCATCGAGCCGACGGGCGGCGAAGCTGGCGTTGATTGTGTCGCCAACGCGGTAGTAGCCGCGATCGACCCAGGCGAAGACACTAAATGGCTGTCGGGCGACGAGCACTTCGCCAGTTCCGACTATAGTGCGACGCGATTCGTCGACGACCTGAGCCTCGATCTGGTAGCGATGGTCTTGATCTGGATGGATCGCTTGGGCGAGCGACGTGTCGATCTCGACTTGCAGCGTGCCATCGGGGCCGATCGGGGCCTCGCGCTCGGCAACGATTTCGGGAGGCGGTGCCGGGCGCCACATCCAAAAGAGCCACGACTCGACGGGTCGGGCGCAACCCCAGTGTCGCCAGCCAGGATACCAATCGTAGTCGGCGGCGAACCACCAGTAGCCGGGACCATAGAGCCAATCCCAAGGGCCGGGCGGATACCAGGTGGCGGTGTGCTCAGTGCGGAGCACTTTGTACTTGACGGTCGCGCTCGTGACGGGCGAGCCGAAGTAATACTTGGCGTGAATTGTGGCGGTAATCTTTTCGCCGAGCTTCACCGGTTCCGTGGGCGCATCGACGGTGACTTCGAACTCTGGCTTCTTGTACTCTTCGACGCGGAACGAGCCGCCACCGTGGTTGACGATTTGCAGATTGTAGACGCCAAGCGTGGCATCTTCGGGCAGGTCGAGTTTGCCGGCCAAGCCGCCGTAGTTGTCGGCCGTGAGCGTTTCGGCATAGACCTTTTCGGCCTTGGGGTTATAGATCTCGACTTGAAATGACTGGTGAGCGAATTCGGATTTGTCTTCTTGATCGTATTGAGCGCGGGCAACCCAGACTTTGAACTGCACGGTTTGCTTCGGGCGGTAGACGGGCCGGTCGGTAATGACGAAGCACTTGGTTTCGTTGTATTGCGGGTCGTAGTCGCGGGATTGCCAAATGCTTTGGAAGCCGAGATAGGCGAGACGGCCATCGGAGGTCGTTGCGGTGACCAGCCACTGGAATTGATCTTGTTGTTTGTCGATCGGGAACAGGACTTGGCCGTCGGCGTCGGATTTCTCAGCGAAGTTCTTGGTCTCGACCTGGAACTGATTGCCTTCGAGCGGCTGCTGGCGATAGCCGAAGAACTCGGCGTTGGCTTTGGCGATCGGTTGGCCGGTGATGGCGTCTGCGAGGAAATAAAACGCCTTGTCGGGCATCGGCTTGCGGATGATCGCGGTATCGGCGAGCCAGAGGACGATGCGGCAAGTGTTGCCGTCGGCGACTTTCGCCGTGACGAGGTAAGCGCCCGCTTTTTCGAGCGGCGTCGTGACGGTGATCCGTCTGTCGAAGTGCTTGTCGCGAGGTTCGAGCGCCAACTTCCAGCGGGCGGCCTCTTCGCCCACGTACTCCTGCTGCTTTTCTTGGACGAGTCGATAGCCAAGCTCCTCGACGTTCAGTTTCTGCCAATCGAGCTGCTTGGGGCTCGATTTGAGGTAGGACTTGACGTCGGCGAGCAGCTTGGCGACGTCGATCTTTTGAGCGACGAATTCAACTTCCTTGCCATTGCGGAAGCGGAATTCGACGCTCGCGCCGCGGCCAGCCGGCTGTGTCATCACACTTTCAAACTGGCCCCAATTGCCGACGATCTGGTCGAGTTGCTGTTGTAGCTGATCGCGCTGGTCGCCGGTGTTGAGCTCGATGGCCGTGCGAAAGTATTCGGCGGCGCGGTCGTATCGGCGGCGATCTTCGAACAGGCTTGCCAGGCGGCGGACGGCAGCGAGGCGCTCGGTGGTAGCGGCTGCCTTGCCTCCGTCGGCCGGGCTCTCCAGTATCGCTTGATAGAGCTTGATAAAGTTTTGATCGTCGGGAAGCGAGAAGCGTTTGATCCCAGTCGCCAGTCGGGCGATGGTTTCGGTTTCCGCGAGCGAGTCGAGGGCCCAGGTGTTGGTAGTCCCTTGTTGATCATCGTTTCCAGCGCGGAACAGCGGGCCGGGGAAGTTGGCCAACGTTTCGACCCCGAATTGCGACTCGAGCATGGTGGCCCGTTCGAACTGCTCGGCGGGCCGCGCGGTGGGCTGCCAGGCGACCATTTTCTCGAGCGCCCAGCGCCAGCGCTCGCCGTCGCTCGTGGCGGCGTCCCAACTCACGGGGATGCTGTAGTAAATCGGATTGCCGGCCTCGTCGACGGGCGCGCCTTGCGGCGAGCCGGCGTCGTAGCCCCAGCCATCGTCGTAATCGGGCAGCTCGTCGAGCTTGGTGAGCGACTGGAGCCGCCAGAACTGGCTTCCACCCCCGCGGTTGGCCAGCGCGCGAGCCAAGCCCAAGGGAACGACGGCGGCTTCGGTTTTGTCGCCGAGCCATATGCTTGCTTCGAGCGCTTCGCGATACAGTTGCAGGGCGCGGACGCGGTCGCGAGCCGTGGAATTGACGATTTTTGCCTGGCCAGGATGGGGGCCGCGCTCAAATTTGCCGCCGATGAGCGCGCCATAGTGCTCGACGATTTGATAGCTCTCGGCGACGGCAGCAAGCACGCGCCAATCCTTGGCGTGGGCCGCGACGACCTGCTCGCGGAAGTCGTCGATTTCGTTGAGCCGGCCGAGCTGTCGCAGGCATGTGATGGCGGCGTCGAATTCGTTGACCGTTTGTGCGCCGAAAGTGTCGGTAGCGACGGCCAACTTGCTCAGACCTTTGTATGCATCCTTATAGTTTCCTTCGCTGACAGCCTGCAACAGTTGACTGCTCTGCGACGGGGCCGAGTCGGCGGCCGGCGTCGCGCTGGCTACGAGGAGGGACGCGAGCAGAACCAGCCCGACGAGGATCGGCATCGGAGAGCGGAGCATCTGGGCTTTTCCTGACCTGTTTGAGCGGAGGCTCGCCAATTCTATACTCGTATTTCGGCGTGCAGCAGACTGGGGGCTCGCCAAGCCTCGTTCCCAGCCTTTCGCCGACGTGCGTGACCGACGGACCACCGGCAACCAAATGTACCGCGCTGCGGATGTCGGAGGGTCGGACACGATTCCTGTTGTACGGGCGGCCGGCGCGTTTGGTCCACCGGATTTCGGCCAAATTCGTGAGCGGATGGACATACCGCGAACGCATCTGAGACGCGGCGGCCGGAGAATAAGTTCCAGCTCTGCGATCGGCATGACAGTGGTTGTTCTGGGACAGCGGTGGCCGACGCGATGTCGCAAAAAGGCAACATCGCCTCATCTCTAGACGGCGTGCCGACCATCGAGAATCGCGCGGAAAATGCCGCGAAAGAGCCGAAAATCCGGCTCAATCGGTCGTAGCGGCCGGCCGCGATTGCGGTGGCATGGGCGCTGCAGGCAATTGGCCCGGCGACAGCGGTTTCTATCCGGGGATTGGGGATTCACACACACAATGTCACCCGTCACACGCGGCATTTCGTACGGCGAATCAGTTCTATACAGTCTTCACCGGCTGCTCGATGCGGCGGCGATTTGCCTTACGGTCGGTGTGGCCCTCCGCTATACAGACGGGGCGCGGCGGGCTGATCTGCTCACGATTGCGGCGGCGTCGATCGTGGTGCATCACATCGTGGCTGATTTGAGCGGCCTCTACCGCAGTTGGCGGGGCACACGCCTCCGCGGCGAACTCGGTTGCGTGCTCGTGACCTGGGCTTACACGGTGCCTGTGCTGCTCGGCGTGGGTTTGCTCGCCCAATACAACGCCCGATTTTCTTACGAGTCGAAGCTGGCCTGGATTTTTGCCACTCCGGTGGTGATGACGGCCGCCCGCTTCGTCTTGCGAAAATTTCAGCAGCGGCTGCGATCGCACGGATTCAACACAAGGACCTATGCGATCTGTGGCGTGAACGAGCTGGGAGTGCAACTGGCCCGAAATATCGAGACCGCTCCCGAGATTGGATTGCGGCTGGCTGGTTTTTTCGACGATCGTCCCGAGACTCGCACCGCGGAACTCCCGGAAAGCATGGGGAAGCGAATTGGCGACTTGGATACGCTTGTGAATCGGGCTCGGCTCGGCAGCATCGACACGGTCTATATCACATTTCCGATGCGGGCCGAGGAGCGGATTCGCGAAGTGCTCGAAAAGTTGGCGGACTCGGCGGTCTCGGTTTACATCGTGCCGGACTTTTTTGTATTTGAATTGCTCCACGCCCGCTGGACGAACGTCAATGGTTTGCCGGCGGTGAGCGTTTTTGAGAATCCGCTCTACGGCGTCGACGGCCTCATGAAGCGGACGGCGGACCTAATGATTGGCTCGCTGCTTTTGGCGGCGGCGGCCGTGCCGATGTTTGTGATCTCGCTGCTGGTGAAACTATCGTCGCCGGGACCGGTGTTCTTCCGGCAGAAGCGGTACGGGTTGGACGGCCGCGAAATACTTGTCTGGAAGTTTCGCTCGATGAGCTGCTGCGACAACGGTTCGGTCGTGCGGCAGGCCAGCATTGGCGACTCGCGCGTAACGCCGCTGGGTCGGATTCTGCGTAAGACATCACTTGATGAACTGCCGCAGCTCTTCAATGTGATTGACGGCAGCATGTCGCTCGTCGGCCCGCGGCCACACGCCAACGCCCACAATGAACAATATCGCACACAGATCGGCGGTTACATGCTGCGGCACAAGGTGAAGCCGGGGATCACGGGCCTGGCCCAAGTGAGCGGCTACCGCGGCGAGACCGAAACACTCGACAAGATGGTGAGCCGCGTGGCCTGCGATCACCAGTACATCCGCGAATGGTCGTTTTGGCTCGACATGAAGATATTATTCAAGACGCTACGAGTGGTGCTGGCGCAGACGAATGCTTGCTAGGCAGGGACCGCGGCCCGTTGAGGCGTTCCCGCAATTCGTCTAAAACGTGCATATCATTCTAACAATGCGCAGCCAGTGGGGCTGATTCATCATTTTACCACCCGACAATTGGCCGGATTGAACCACGAAGTTTTCTGTGAACTCCTAGGCGCAATATCAGGAGATTCCTACTACTTGGCAATGCGGCGTCGCTACCGGAGAGTGAAAGAGGAATACCAAGTATCCGCCAATCGACGCTGATTGTGGCCTACGGCTGCGACGGAAACTAATGAACCTCAGCCGCAAATTGGCTGGCAACTCGGTCGAGCGACGGCTAAAATACGTGCATGAACCAGCGCATTGACGCCATTTTTGAAAACGGGGTGTTTCGCCCGGAAGTGCCTGTTAGCATTCCGAACGGCGAACGGGTATCGCTGGACGTGGATTGGAGGTCCGCGCCGATGGACGATCTGTCGGACGTCGCGGATTTGCTGGATACTGAGTATATCGAGATGTGTCGTCGCAATTCTGGGCCTGCGCCGAGTCTCGACGACGTGCGCAAGATTCTCAGCAAGTTTGAGGGCTCGCTGGCGGACATAATCCGCGAAGAACGAGACAAGAGCTAATATGGCTCGCTACTATCTCGACTCGAGCGCGCTTGTTAAGCGTTATCACCCAGAGCACGGCTCATTCGATGTCGACTCCTTGTTTGCAATTGCCGGTAATCAGTTCTTCAGCTCCCGCTTGGCACTCGTGGAAGTTCGTTCTGCGTTGGCGCGGCTCGTGCGTGAGCACGTTTTGGCTGTTGAAGAGTATCGAAAGCTGATCGCACGGCTCGACGCGGATGTGGCAACCGGCGTTCTTGCGGTGGCCGCCGTTAGCACGCAAAGACTTGAAGACGCTTCAGTCATCCTTGGTTCCCACGGCTTGGCCGACAACATTCGCACACTGGACGCGATTCATTTGTCGACCGCGGCGGCGTTGCACGGTCGCGCGGCAATCGCTGGGTTCGTTGCGGCCGACCAGAGACTCTTGGCCAGCGCGGCCGCGGGTTGTGGCCTTCCGGTGCTTGACGTGGCGTAGCGCCTACGAAGGCGTTCCGCTTGTGACAACCGGATTTTGCCAGCCGCCGCAGGGTTTGATTTTTTTCTCCACTTCCCCGGTAGGGCCCCAAGTGTTCGGCTCGTATTCGTAGAGCGGCGTGCCGGTTTTGATCACCGGGTCGACGATCCGCCAGGCTTGCTCGACGGAGTCTTCGCGGGCGAAGAGCGCGGCGTCACCTTTCATGGCGTCGGTCAGCAACCGTTCGTACGGACCCATTTCGCCGGTTCGCGGGTTGTCGGTGGCGTAAAGCTCGACGGATTGGCCTTTCATGCCGACGCCGTCGTCGAGGACTTGCGCGCCGAGGGCGAGGACCACGTCGGGGCTGATGCGGAAGCGGAAGTAGTTGGCCGGCGGCGGTGACTGCGTATAAATTGCCGGCGGCTGACGAAACCGCACCAAAACCTCAGTGCAAGTTACGGGCATGTTCTTGCCGGCACGAATGAGGAAGGGCACGCCCTTCCAGCGCCAGGAGTTGATCCAGAGGCGGATGGCGGCGAACGTTTCTACTTGCGAGTCGGGCGCCACGCCTTTTTCGTTCCGGTAGCCGCGGAACTGGCCGCGAACGATGCTCTCCGGATCGAGCGGCGCGATCGTTTTGAGCACTTTGACCTTTTCGTCCCGGACCGATTCGGCGTCCGGACCTGCGGGCGGCTCCATGGCGAGATGGGCCACGATCTGGAGCAGATGGTTTTGGATCACGTCGCGGACGGCGCCGGCTTCTTCGTAAAACGCGCCGCGGCCTTCCACGCCGAAGTTCTCGGCCATCGTGATTTGCACGCAATCGACGTGCTCGCGATTCCAGATTGGCTCGAGGATTTCGTTGGCGAAGCGGAAGTAGAGCAGGTTCTGGACGGCCGTCTTGCCGAGGTAGTGATCGATGCGGAAAATCGACGACTCGTCGAAGAACTTGAGTATGGTTTTATTTAAGGCGATTGCGGAATCAAGATCGCGGCCGAACGGCTTTTCGATGATCACGCGGGCGCCGGTTGCACAGTTCGAGTTGCCAAGCTGCTCGGTGACTGTTCCAAAAAGAACGGGCGGAATGGCGAGGTAGTGGGTGGGGTGCTGAGCGGCGCCGAGGACTTGCCGCAGTTTGGCAAAGGTGGCCGGGTCTTGATAGTCGCCGCCGACGTATTCGAGCATGCTACTAAGCTTGATGAAGGCAGCTTCGTCGATGCCGCCATGTTTTTCGACGCTATCTCGGGCGCGGGCGCGGAATTGATCGATGGTCCAATCCTCTCTGGCGACGCCGACGACGGGTCCGCTGAGATTGCCGCGCTGGACCATGGCCTGCAGCGCGGGAAAGATTTTTTTGTAGGCGAGGTCGCCGGTGGCGCCGAGGAAGATCAGGGCATCGGATGGAGAGCCGCTCATAGTGGTTGGTTAGCCCTTTTTTTCGAGATGGCCGCCGAAGCCGAGCCGCATGGCGGAGAGAAGCTTGTCTTGAAAATCGGCCTCGCCCCGCGAGCTGAATCGCTGATAGAGCGCGGTCGTGAGCACGGGGACGGGGACGGCTTCGTCGATGGCGGCTTTGATGGTCCAGCGACCTTCGCCGGAGTCCGAAACCTGGCCGGCAAACGCCGCGAGAGCGGGATCTTTCACCAGCGCCGAGGCGGTGAGGTCGAGCAGCCACGAGGCGATGACGCTGCCGCGCCGCCAGACCTCGGCGACGTCGCGGAGGTTGAGGTCATATTGATAGTGTGCGGGATCGCGGAGCGGCGTGGTTTCGGCGTCGACGTCGTGCTTTCGCTTGCCGATGTCGGCACTGTTCAGCACGCCGAGTCCTTCGGCGTAGGCGGCCATGATGCCGTATTCGATGCCGTTGTGGACCATTTTGACGAAGTGGCCGGCACCGTTTGGGCCGCAGTGGAGGTAGCCTTGCTCGGCGGTGCCGGGGAGATTCTCGCGGCCGGGGGTGCGCGCAACGTTGCCCGGGCCGGGGGCGAGGGCGGCAAAAATCGGGTCGAGGCGCTGGACGACGTCATTCTCGCCGCCGATCATCATGCAATAGCCGCGCTCAAGGCCCCAGACGCCGCCGCTGGTGCCGACGTCGACATAGTGAATCTGTTTTGCCGCGAGCTCGGAAGAACGGCGAATGTCGTCGACGTAGTAGGAATTGCCGCCGTCGATGATCGTGTCGCCGGGCTCGAGATTTGGGAGCAGGTTGGCGACCGCTTTGTCGACGACGGCTGCGGGGACCATCAGCCAGATGGCACGGGGCTTCGAAAGCTTCTGGACAAACTCTTGAATTGAATGGGCGCCGATGGCCTTCTCTTTGGCAAGCTCGTCGACGGCGGCCGTCGACATATCGAAGACGACGCACTCATGCCCTGCCTTGATGAGTCGCCGGACCATGTTGGCGCCCATGCGGCCCAGCCCGATCATTCCTAGTTGCACGGCTGACTCCTTAGCGAAAGTTCGATTTTTCTCGCGTCATCGGCGTCGGAGACGCCTTCCCACAACAGGTTGGTCATTTCGTTTGTGACATTTCGAAGATGTCGGCAAACTCACGATATCGTCGAGCAATTTCGGCAACAGCGCCGTCACGCGTTGTTTTGTGAGCTCGCCAGTCGACGAGCGGCTGCCAGAAATCTGTACGACCGACGGCAAAACCGATGAAGCCGGGGACGGTGGCGGCCGTGGTGAGCCACTCGCGGACTTTTTTGTCGTCTTCGCCTCGGCCGAGCACGATGCAACTCACTTTTTCGCGACCGGCGCGGCGGGCGGCGGCGACGATCTTCACGCAGTCGTCGCGGCGGTCGAGGCCTTCGATCTTCCAGAGGTCTGGCTCGACACTCACGTCTTGGAGCTGTTCAATGGCCTCGACCATCAGGCGCGGGCGGACGTCGGCGTCGTAAGCTTGCTTGTCGCCGTTGACGAGATCGAGCTGCGATTGTTCCGGCGGCACGAGGAGCTCGAACATGAACCGGCTCTCGCCTTTGGCGTGCAAATAGTCCGAGAGACGCTTGAGGCGAGCCGCTTGTTCTGCGTTCAGGTTCGCATCACCCTGCGGATTATAGCGGACAAGCACTTTGCAAAACGTGGGTTGAATCCTTTCGATGTGAGCGGCGAAGTCATCGCCGTATTCGAAGTCGAACTCGTCCTGGCCGCTCTTTTCGGCGGGGCACGCAGTCGTGAATCCTTGAGTCTTGGCGTCGCGAAGGATGGCCGCGCCGAACTGCTCGTCGACGAGGATGCCCGCCTTTTCCTTGGGCACGCCACCGGCAACCGCTTCCCGGAAACCCTCATAAATGACTTGCTTCGCGGCAGCGATTTCAGCCGTTTGATCGGGAGTCAAATCGCCCGTCCAACCGAACATCTTGGTCTCAAACGACCCGCGATGATCGAACGGCAAGATGTAAAGCGGCTTGTCAAAACCTAGCGAGATGCCGAGAGTCATTGGGAGATTTCCTTGATCGCCCGATAGCGACGGATCAGGTTGTTCGTGGAGCTGTCGTGCCCAAGCTTCGTCGGCGATTCGTCGTCGAGTTCGGCGATGATCCGCTGGGCCAAGACCTTGCCCAGCTCCACACCCCATTGGTCGAAACTGTCAATGTTCCAGATTGCTCCTTGAGTGAATACGGAATGCTCGTAGAGGGCAATTAGCGCGCCGAGCACTTCGGGCGTCAACCGCTCGGCAAGGATCGTGTTTGACGGGCGATTGCCCTCGAACACCCGATGGGGGACAAGCCGATCCGGCGTACCCGCGGCTTTGACCTCTTCGGCGGTTTTGCCAAAGGCCAAGGCCTCGGCTTGGGCAAAGACGTTGGCCATCAGGATGTCGTGATGCGGCCCGAGCGGATTGAGCGACTCGAGGAAGGCGATGAAGTCGCAAGGGATGAGCCGCGTTCCTTGGTGAATCAGCTGATAGAAGGAGTGCTGGCCGTTGGTGCCCGGCTCGCCCCAGTAGATGGCGCTGGTTTCGTAGTCGACCACACCCCCGTCGAGCGTGACGTGTTTTCCGTTGCTCTCCATGGTCAGTTGTTGCAGGTATGCCGGGAACCGCTTGAGGTACTGCTCATAGGGTAAGACGGCGACGGTTTGCGCGTTGAAAAAGTCGGTGTACCAGAGCGCGAGCAGTCCCATCAGCACGGGCAAGTTTTTCGCTATCGGCGCGGTGCGGAAATGCTCATCCATTTGATGGAAGCCGGCTAGCATAGCGCGGAAATTGTCGGAGCCGATAGCAATCATTGTCGAAAGGCCGATCGCCGAATCCATCGAGTAGCGTCCGCCGACCCAGTCCCAAAATTCGAACATGTTGGCTGTGTCGATGCCAAACTCGGACACTTTCGCGGCATTGGTTGAGACGGCGACGAAATGTTTGGCCACTGCCTTTGCGTCGCCACCTAATCCGCGGAGCGACCAGCCGCGCGCCGTGTGGGCGTTGGTCATCGTCTCGAGCGTCGTGAACGTCTTCGAAGAGACGATAAAAAGCGTCTCGGCCGGATCGAGGTCCTGAGTCGCCTCGAAGAAATCGGTGCTGTCGACGTTCGAGACGAAGCGACAGGTCAGGCCGCGATCGCTATAGTGCTTGAGCGCCTCGTAGGCCATTACCGGCCCGAGATCGGAGCCGCCGATGCCAATGTTGACGATATTGCGAATCCGCTTGTTGGTATGCCCGCGCCACGCCCCGCTACGGACGCGGTCGGAGAAGGCAGCCATCTTGTCGAGTACCGCGTGGACTTGAGGCACGACGTTGACGCCATCCACAAGAATCGTCGCACCCTGGGGCGCACGGAGCGCGACGTGCAATACAGCGCGATCCTCGGTGACGTTGATTTTCTCGCCGCGGAACATGGCGTCGATCCGGGCGCGCAGTCCCGATTCGTCCGCCAATTGCAGTAGGAGATTGAGAGTTTCGTCGGTGACGCGATTTTTCGAAAAGTCGAGAAAGAGGCCGGCGGCTTCGGCCGTCATCCGCTCGCCGCGCGTCACGTCCTGGGCGAACAGGGTGCGCAGATGAACGTCGCGAATTTCCGCGAAATGGGATTCGAGCGCTTTCCAAGTGGGACGCGCCGTGAGAGTGCCAGACTGCATCTTGCTCCTCCTTTAGCTGGCCCGTGAATTGCGATCGCTATGTTTTGACGGATTCCACGGCGGTGCACGACTTGTGAGCTGCAGCGGGGTTCCAGAGCCGAAAACCGCCGAGGAAGGCATTGGCATTGTCGCCTTTCCGGCAGAGCGGGGGCAACTCCTCGAGCTTGGCCACGTTTCCGCCGCCAAGCACCACATCATCCGGCTCCAGGGCGGCCGTCAGGCGGGCGACGACGTCGGCGACGCAGCGACGCCATTTTCTCTTGCCGAGGCGGTCGAGGCCGCGGGCGCCAACATAATCTTCGAACGTGCCCTTCCTGTAAGGCAGGTGGGCCAATTCCGTGGGCACAACGATGCCTTCGACGATCAAAGTGGAGCCGAGCCCGGTGCCGAATCCCAGGAACAGCATCTTGCCGCCGTTGTAGCTGCCAAGCGCTTGCATGGCGGCGTCGTTGATGATTTTGATGGGACAGCCGAAGGCCGCCTCGTAATCGAAGACGATCCAGCCGGGGGCGAGATTATGCGGCTCGGCGATGGGGCGACCGCTACGAACCGGTCCCGGATAGCCGATCGAGACGGCTTCGTACTTCCAGTCCTTTACCAGTTCTTTGACGCTCGCGGCCATTTGGTCGGGCGTGAGCGTCGGCCCCGAAGCGAATTTACGGACGGTGGACTCGCCGGTAGCCAGGGCTTTGACGTGCTCACCTCCGATGTCGATCACTAATACGTTCATGGCGGCGCTTAACGCGAGCGGAGATTAGTCAGAGACATGGTCCGTATCGTTCCAAAGTCGAATCGCGGGATGAGCTAGATCGTGTTCGTAACCAAGCGTGCTCAGGCTGGCGGTGTCCAGTATAAACATTTCGCCGGCCGTTGGCGCGAGGCCCAGCCAGCGGGCGGCCAGCATTCGGAGGAAATGGCCGCTGGAGAAAAGGAGCACGTTGCCGGAGACGGCACGGGCCCGCGCAATTACGGCATCGGCGCGGGCGGCGACTTGTGCCGGCGACTCGCCGCCGGGGCAACCATCGCGAAAAATCTGCCAATCGGGACTTTGCTCGCGGATTTCGACCGTGCGGAGGCCCTCATAGGCGCCATAGTCCCATTCGACGAGGTCCCGGTCGATCTCCGCGCGCGAACCAAAGCCGGCCAGCTCGCAAGTTTTCGCTGCCCGTTGCAAGGGGCTGGTGAATACTTTGGCAACGGTCAAAGACTGCAATCGCGCACCGAGCAATCGGGCACGCTGCTGGCCGCGCTCGGTGAGCGGCAGATCGGTCAAACCGGTGTGCTGTCCGGACAGGCTCCAGGCGGTTTCCGAGTGCCGGGCAAGATAGACGACCGGCAACGCGTCGCTCATGACGTCATCCTGTTTCGAACGCTGGCTTGCTGCCCTTCATTATGGCTGCTCGAAACAGCTTGATCGGACATAGGGGCGGCCGTCAAGACGCGGCCGGACGAACGCGCGGATCACCGGTTTCAGGAGAGCGGGCGCTGGCGCTGGACGCTAACGCCCGCGGACAGCCTTTGGGCATGTTGCTACTTCGGCGCCACTGCGTTTTCGGCGGTTTTTTCAGGCGCGGCAGCGACGGACGCGACGGCTTCATCCGGTAGAGCGGACGAGGTCTCGACCAGAATGCCGGCCGCACCGTCGGGTTTTTGCCAGACGCTCACCCGGCAGTTGGCGACCAACTCGGACGCAGTTTCGAATCGCTGCGCATCGAGCTTGGCGGCCTCGGGGTTCGACTTGTCGGCGGCTTGCGATTCGGCAAGTTCCGTGGGGAGCTTGACTTTGGCGAGCGCCAGTAATGACTCAAACGTACTTTGCAGATCGTGTGCTGCCGCGGCGTTGTCGCAGGTGAGCTGCACCCGGTAGAAGGCGCGGTGAGTCTGCGGATCCACGTCGAATCCCACACCCAGGAGCCGGCTGGCCGCGAAAATCTTTTTCGCCAGGACTTTCTTCGGGTCCGTGGTCCCAGGTTCCGAATGGTCGACGTCATGATCCGTCGAGATGAAGGTGGCCAGACCGCCGTCGAGTTCCGCCCAGCGGGTGGCCAGCGCCGATAGGGCCGGGCGAGGACCGGGCGCGGCCGCCGTGGCGATGTCATCGGTGAACGCGACCACGATCGTTTGGGGGTCGCGCTCGGCCACTCGCATCGGTTGCGGACCCAGCACTTTGATCACGGGCAGTTCGAGGTACGAGATGCCGCCCGACGATTTTTCGACCGCGCCGGGGATGTGGTCGTGAATCCACTCGCGCCAGGCGACGGGCTCTTTGAATCGAACAACCGTCTGCGCGGAGCCGAGCATGACTTGCTGCGACATTCCGCTCGGAGCTTGGTCGGGCTTCAACGGCCGAACAACATATGTCCCGATGCCGGCGATGTAGTCGATGGAATCAAAGCAGACATCTGGCGGCTGCACATCTGAACCGAAGGCCTGAGTCCAACATCCGTTGATCGTTTGTTGTGATCCCACTTCCGATTCGACCAAGGCGCGAATCGCAGGCTGCTGCATGAGCTCGCTCACTCGGACGACGAAGGCGCCGGATCCGTTGTCGCCGATGATCGAGAAGTCGAGCGGCGGGCGGTTGAAGACATCGCCCGAGGTAGAAGGCGAAGGTGTCGCGAGCGACTTTGAAGCGGCGATGGTCGCATCTTCGGCGTTGCCTCGGAGCGCAGTCGTGATTAGCACAGCGAGCGCCAGAAACATTGCGGCGACCGTTGCAGCACGGCCCGGTCGCTCGCCACCGAGCCGACAATCCATTGAACGCAACATTGTGATCCTCCTGATCAGGTTGCTCGACAGAGCTGGCAGTACGAGCGGCTCCGCGCGGAGCCGTGGTTGTTCGTCGAGCCAGATTGCCAATTGAGAGATTGAGCGGAGATACGTCTCCCGGCCGCCGACCGCGACGGCTGCCAGCCGATCTGCAGCCAGTTCTTGCGATAGGGTGAGTCGCGCCGAGAGCCAATGAACCAGCGGATGATAGAAATGGAGCGCGGTTGCGCAGCTTGCCACGAGCCGCGTGAGCGCGTCACCGCGAAGGACGTGGGCCAATTCGTGGGCCAGCACCGCACGCAGTTCGTCGACGGACCAGGTGTCGTGGGCGATCGGCAGCAAAATCGCGGGACGGCGGAAGCCAATGACAGCCGGACTCATCAGAAGCGCACTCTGGCGAAGTTCAAATCGTCGGGCAACTCCGAGTGACGTGGCGAGTTGATCGGCCAGGCTGGCAACTCGCTCGTCGGCCAGCGGTTCACTTTGCCGGTAGAGCGTAGCGTGAAATTGACGGCCCACAAAAATCGCACGAGGCCAATTCCGATCAGGATTGCTGCCGCGGCAATCGTCGCTCGGGCGGCACCTTTAGGCGCCGCTGTTTGCAAGGAGCGAAGCGACCAGGCGGTGGCTTTTGCAAGGTCGAACATAGAGGAAGCGCCTGTGGCTCGCGATGCGCTGCTCTGCGGCCCGACGGTTGAGAGCGCTGTCGGCATTATTGCGGACGACGCTCGGCCGGAGGCCAATGGCCAAGGCGCACACCACGGCAATCGCGTCATGGCTAGGAGCGTGACGATCAGTACTAGACAGGTTGCCACGGCCGCGACGCAGGCTGACGCCGCGGGATGACGGCGTAGCCAAATACCGATGGCGGCGCCGGCCAGCATCGCCAGCAGCGTGACCTGGCCAACACACCAGCAAAACTGATAGGCAGAGAATGTCATGACTCTTGCTCCTTCAAGATTTGTCGCAATAGAGCCCGTTCTTTGGACGAAAGCCGACCGCGGCCATCCAGCAGCTTGACCAGGAGTTGCTCGCGCGAGCCTTGGAACACGCGTTTGACCAGGTTGGCGACGAAACGCCCCGACACGTCGTCGAAGGAGCGCCGCGGGCGATAGCGGAACGGACGCTCGCCGTTTGTCGCTTCGAGAAATCCTTTTTCGACGAGAATCCGGACCAGGTTGGCAATCGTGACGTAGGCGCGGTCGATGCCGCGCGCCGCCAACTGCTCGCGGGCGGCTGCGGCGATCATCTCGCCGCCTTGCCAGAAAACGTGCATCACCTCGAGCTCGCGTTCAGTGAGCTCCGATTGCTGGGGTCGAACCATGATAGGATTGCGGCCGAGGATTTAGATTTGGTTAACCAAATTTGGTTTTTGGAATCTAAGGCAAGAGGCCGGATTCGAGCAAGAGAGCTTTTCGAAGATTTCCGCAATTGGCGGATGCTAGCGCGTTGCGAATCGCTTCACGAATCGGACCGTGAGCCACTATTTGTGGCCGGCAGCACGGAGGCGAACGAGCTCGGCTTCGAGATCACCGATTCGGTGCTGAAACTTCTCGATCACCGGGGCGAGCTGCCGCTCGGAGTATCGCTTGTGAATGTGCTGTGGACAATTCATGTCCCAGGCCTCGAGATGAAACAGAATCGCCCGCTCGACTTTACCGGGGTAGCCGGCGTCGCGAAGTTGCTCGAGCAACTTCGGATCGTTCTCGACGACCTTGGCCGTGCCCCAGAGCTTCACGCGCTGGCTATTGGCGTAATCCATTAAGAAGATAAACGCTTGGGGATTCTCGGAGAGGTTGCCGAGGGTGATGTACTGGCGGTTGCCGCCGAAGTCGGCGAAGCCGAGCGTCCGCTCGTCGAGGACTTTGAGGAAGCCGGGCGGGCCGCCGCGATGCTGGATGTAGGGCTGCCCGGCCGCGTTGGCGGTGCCGAGGTAGAACATGTCCATGTTCTGGATGAACTCTGCCAGCTCGGGCGTGAATTTGGTTTGCCAGCCGTCGCCTTCTTCGACGTTGGAATAGGCGCGGCGCGAGCCCTTGGCCGTTTGAATGGCCTTTACTGCGGGCGAGAACGCGACATCGCTGGGGAATTGCGGCATGGCGGTCGGAAAAGGAAAGAATGCGTGGTTCGGGGAACCAGCACTATCCTATCCGACCGGGCAAGGGGGAGGCAGCAGCCGCACTAGCGGCGCAGTGAATTGGGTACAGTTGCAACAGTGTGTTGCTGAGGAATTATTTTCTTTGCTTCAGGGCATGTAGCAGAATAGCCGCTACCAGAGCGATCGGCCCAGACGCCATGATGCCGAGCGAGAGGTGCATTAACCACGGATCGCTTGACCAGGGGAATCTGGCCGTGAATCCCCAGAGCCACAATAGCACAAAGGCCCCCAGAATGCCGATCGCGGCCGGTGCAGCCATTCTCGCTAAGCTATAGCGCCCACCTTCCACGTCACACCCCCGCCACTGCAACAGCTCCCGGCCCTCCATCGGACAGTGTAGCAGAGGGGGCGTCGCAAATCCTTGGTTAAAGGAAGTGCCTTAAGAAACGCTGCGCCGTCCGAAGTTTGAACCGCAGGGGCGGATGGGCGCCTTGGAGATACTTTTGCTGACAGGATTTGAAGCAAGTCTACGGCTTGAAGATATTCGGATTCTTGTCGTCGAAGTCGGCCGTGGTGAGACCGGTGTTGAGCTTCAGATTAGCGTAGGTATAGCTCTCATCGAGCG
>DASYDU010000362.1:0-7040 GCA_036499445.1 Lacipirellulaceae bacterium | reverse complement strand
CAGTCGCCTGGGCCACGCTCCTGATCCAATTCGCAGCTCAGGCGGAATGGCTCGACCAGCGAAAGACCCAACGCCTTCGACCAGTCCGTCTGTTCATCCGGTTGTTGGCTGAGCGGGCTTTCCCACGTAAATTCTCCCAAGGAGTCATATGACGGCGGCGGCGACCCAGCCAACTCTCGAGCCCGAGGCCCGGTCGCCGCTGCGATGGCTTCATCGTGCGCCTGTTGGATCGCCGTGAGCTCGCCCCAGCTCAGTTGCCAACCACTGTCGGTTCGCGTGGCCGTGAGATTGGCCCGAAAGGCATCGAAACTCGTCCGCCACGGTTGTTGGTCGGGCAAATTCGCCGGCTGAACCGATCGCGGCCCGCCGCGCCTATCATTCTCGGCGGCAATGGGCGCTGCGGTCGCCGGAGGTTCGGAAGATGCGGCGGCCGCAACCGGCAGTGGCGGCATCGCGGCTGGAAGCGCAGTCGCTGCCTCTCCGGCCTGTTCGCGTTGCGGCACTCGCGAATCGGCCGGCACGTCGCGGTTGGCCGGCGGCTGCTGGTCGGCGGCTGCTTTCGCACGATCATTGGCGCCGCCACGATCAGCCTTGCCACGCGCCGCGCGCCCGCCGCGATCGTCCGGCGGCGACGCAGCCATGCCCGCCATCGCGTCTTGGCCGTCCTTAGGCTTCGCCGCTTTTTCTGCTTCCGCCTTGGCCGCCTCGTCCACCTTGTCTGCCAGAAAAGCAATCTGCTTAACCCGGGCCTGACATTCTTTGCTGAGCTTGTCGACTTGAATCGTCTTATCTTTGACGACCTGGTCCTTGCCGGCGCCCTTGATCACGCGCAGCTTGACGGTCCCCTGTTTGTCGTCCTGCTCCACGTACTTGGCCTTCGTTTTGAATTGGCCGCTGGCGTCGCTCCATTCTTGCAGCTGAACCAGGCCGTACCATCGCTCCGCGAGTAATTGCGTCTTGCGGTCCTTCGAATTGCGGATCGCCAGGTATGACTTGTCGGCATCGGTGGCGGTCGGCACCGCGTCCGCGGCGCGCGCGATTCCCACTGCCGCCAAGAGCAGCATCAAGATCGAAAATCGCAACGTTTGCACGGACACGAATATCCCTTCGCTATCGGCCCCCGATTCGCTGGGGCGACCAGCGGCGCCCGGTCGGATCATCTAGTCCGATCACCCTTCCGATCAATTGTAAGCCAGCGCGCGTCGGCGTGGCTCACGTCAACGAGACCGTCACGGTCTTCGACTCCGTGTAGGCGTCCAGCCCGGCCTCGCCCAGCTCGCGGCCCAACCCGCTCTGCTTGAAGCCGCCGAACGGTGCGCCGGCGTCGAACACGTCGTAGCAATTGACCCAAATCGTGCCGGCCCGAACCTTCTTGGCAAATAGGTGCGCCTTTGCCACGTCGCGCGTCCAAACTGCCGCGGCCAGACCGAAATTCGTGTCGTTCGCGCGACGGATCAGCTCGTTCGTGTCCTTGAATTTGAGCACGCTCATCACCGGGCCAAAAATTTCTTCCCGCGCGATTCGCATGTCGTCGGTCACGTTGGCGAACAGCGTCGGCTCGACAAAGTAACCCTTGTTGCCGGACCGCTTACCGCCGCTGACGCAACTTGCCCCGTCCTTCTTGCCGTACTCAACGTACTGCAAAATCTTGTCGAATTGGGCCTGGTCGACCTGTGGGCCTTGCGTCGTCTCGGGATCGAAGGGATCGCCAACCTTCGTTTCCTTATTCTTTTCCGCGATCCGGTCGACAACGTCGTCGTACACCTTTTGCTCGACGAACAGCCGGCTCCCAGCACAGCAGCACTGACCCTGGTTGAAGTAGAGGGCAAAATGGGCGCCGGCGACGGCCGAATCGAGATCGGCGTCCGCGAAAATCACATTCGGGCTCTTGCCGCCTAGCTCAAACGTGAGCCGCTTCATCGTGTTGGCCGCTTCGCGCTGGATGATCTTGGCCGTTGCCAGCTCGCCAGTGAAAGCCACCTTGTCGACGGCCGGATGCTTGACGATCGCGGCGCCGGCCGTGGGGCCGTAACCGGGCACGACGTTGATCACGCCGTCCGGAATGCCCGCCTGCTGCGCCAGCTTCGCCATTCGCAGGCAGGAGAGCGGCGTTTGCTCGGCCGGCTTCATCACGATCGTGCAACCTGCCGCGAGTGCCGGGCCCCACTTCCAAGCAGCCATCAGGGCTGGGAAGTTCCACGGAATGATTTGTCCCACCACGCCGACCGGCTCGCGCCGCGTGTAGCAGAAGTATTCGCCACGAATCGGAATCGTGCGGCCTTGGATCTTGTCGGCCCAACCGGCGTAGTATCGCAGTGTGTCGATCACGAGCGGAATGTCGGCTGCCCGCGCGTCGCGAATCGGCTTGCCATTATCCAGCGTTTCGATTGCCGCCAGATTTTCGGCGTCTTCTTCGATCAGGTCGGCCAGCTTGTAGATCAGGGCGCCGCGATCGCGCGCGTCCATCTTCGACCACGGGCCGTTGTCAAACGCCTCGCGGGCCGCATCAACCGCCAGATCGACGTCCTCCGCGTCCCCCTCGGCCACCTCGCAAATCACTTCCTCCGTAGCCGGATGAATCGTTTCAAACGTCTTACCGCTCGCCGACGGCAGCCATTTACCGCCAATGAAGCACTGCGTCTCTTTGATCTTTGGGCGAGCAACTTTTTTTTCCATCATTGTGGCCATGATTTTGAGACTCCTTTGTGCCTGGAAATCGATCCCGCTAACGGGACGACGTGGATGAGTGCCTGGGCGGACAAGTGGACGCCCGCCTGAGGCGCATTCTAACAACTTGCAATATCCGTTGTCACGTCTCAAGTGGCTCGGGATGCGGCAATTTGGCCGTGGCCGGTGGTACCGGTTGTCTCCAACCGGTGCGGCGCAGCCGTAGGAAGCATCGATATCGTGAATGAAGCTTCTTGTCGCTACGCGACACCGGTTGGGGCAACCGGTGGTACCCGGTGATTTACACAGCACCTCCGACTATGCGATCAGCGGCGTGAATTCAAACTTCCCACCGTCGAATAGCCCGCGGTCGCTGAGCTTTAGCGCCGGAATCACCAAGAGGGCCATGAAAGAGAGTGTCATATAGGGCGCCCGCAACTGTGAGCCCCAGGCTTTGACGAGCTTGTCGAGCTTGCCGTAGGCGGCGCCGACCTCCTCGCACGTGCCGGTGGCCATCAGTCCGGCGATCGGCAAAGGCAGCACCGCAGCCACGCGTTCAGCCGCGCACGCCGCCGAAAGTCCGCCGCCCGCTTCCATCACCAAATTCACGGCTGCCGCGATGTCGGCATCGTCAACGCCCATTGCAATCACATTATGTGAATCATGGGCCACGCTCGAGGCCATCGCCCCGTGTCGCAAGCCGAAGTTCTTGATGAACGCGATCGCGGGCTGCGCGTGTACGTAGCGGTTCTCGACCACGAGTTTTAAAATGTCGCGCTCCATGTCCGTATGAATGTGACCGCCAAGCACGCGTGGCGTGATTGGCAAACGATTGGTAATGAGTTGGCCATCGAGCGCTTCAATAACGTGTAATTTTGCCGCCGTGCTCGACAGGGCATGCACCACTAGATTCAACGGATCGAGGCGGCTGGCAACGAATTTGTTGACCACCGGCGGCTCGACGCGCGGGATCGTCGTCCGGCCTCGCTCGGCTACCAGCGCGCCGTCGATCCAGGTCCGGACCACTTCGAAACGCGTCAGCGAATCGACTTCAATGAAATCCGCCGGATCGCCAACCCGCAACTGCCCCACATCAAGCCCATAGTGCTCGATCGGCACAAGGCACGCGGCCCGCAGTGCGTCATAGACGTCGATCCCGCGCTCCACCGCCCGGCGGACGAGTGTGTTAATGTGCCCCAACAACAGCTCGTCCGGATGTTTATCATCACTACAGAGCATCGTCATTCCAGGGTGTTCGCCCAAAAGTGTGTAAAGCGCGTCAAAGTTGCGCGCGGCCGAGCCTTCGCGGATCGAAATCTTGCACCCTGCCGCCAGCTTGTCGAGCGCCTCGTCCTTGGTGAAGCACTCGTGGTCGGTCGTGATCCCGGCGGCGATGTATTTGGCCGCTTGCTCGCCGCGGAGACCCGGCGCGTGGCCATCGACCGGCTTACCGCGGTCGTGGGCGGCTTTCACTTTCGCCAGGCAGCCGGCGTCGCCATACAAAACGCCCGGGAAGTTCATCATCTCGCTCAGATAGAGAATCCGCGGATCGTGGAGCAGCGTCTCGACCTCGGCGAGCGTAATTTCCGCGCCTGCCGTCTCGAAGGTCGTCGCCGGCACACACGACGGCGCCCCGAAGTTGAACTTCAGCGGCACGTGAGCGGCGTTCTCGAGCATGTAGTGGACGCCAGCCACACCCAGCACGTTGCCAATCTCGTGCGGATCGCTGACTGTCGCCACCGTGCCGTGCACCACCGCCGCCCGTGCGAATTCGCTCGGCACGAGCATCGAGCTCTCGATGTGGACATGGGCGTCGATGAAGCCGGGCAACAAGAAAGTTGCCGGCCGCGAATCGACAGGCCGGATCGCCGCGATTCGCCCGCCGGCGACTGCGACCTCGGCCGGATATGTGCGGCGGCCCAGGATGTCGACGACGTTTCCAACGACGGTGAAATTGCTTGCTTGCTTCATGCCGGTCACCCTCTCGGAGCATGATTAACCGCCTGCGAAGCTGTCAATGCTACCCGCTGCTAGCGGCGTGAGTCTAACGGTTGCGCAAACTTTTCCGAAAGATTGCTCGCTACCGAGTCGATATCCAGCGTCAGGTATTGATCCAGGGGGGATTCGGGCGGTTGCTGCGCTTGCCAAATCGGCGAACTAGCACATGCGCCCGATTAGGCACTAAGGCACTTCCCGCTTGCCATCCCGGAAGGATCGTTCGATGACACGCATTCGCAGCCTGGCGATTTCCGTCGCGACCATATTGACTATTCTGGTCGCTTGGACGGCTAGCGGCTTAGCCGAATCGCTGCCGTCTCTTTCGCGTGACGACGCCACGTGGCAAAGTCGGCGAACAACCGATCCAATCATCTCGCCTAATGGCAATGACTGGGTCGCGACAAACGGCGATGCCGCGGCCGCTACCAATGGCAGCCAAACTGTAAATCCCTATGGTGGAGCGGCTTGGCAGCCGGCCGAATCGGCCAATGCAGTCCCGCACCCCAGCGCTGCAGCCGGTAGTGTGCCCGCGAAGCAAACTCGTTGGATCGGTCCAAACGCTTCCCCGCAACAGGCGGCTGGCCAACCCACGACTAGCACAGCTTCCTCGGCCGTTCACGAGCCGCAACCATTCGTGCCGCCTGCGGGCGCGACTCGACTCTCCGATACAGCACAGCACGAAAATAACGGTTCAGCGGCCAGCACCTCGGCTGCGCTTTCGGCTCCGGCCAGCTCGCCGCGTACCGCCAGAAATCAAGCGTCACGCCCCATGCCTGGACGAGCCACCGTGAAGGCAAGCGCCTCCAACTCTGCCGCTGCCCAACCGATGGCCAAGGCAAACATGAGCACCTCGGCAGCGCAAATGAATGATTCGGCCGCGCGAACCGGCGGCATGGCCACGATGCCGCGCGGGCCGTCGGACCGCGAACAACTGAACGCGGCGCCGTCGCCGGGCCGCTCGCAAAACGCAACCAAACGTCCGCAACCCGGTTCGGCTGGGCCAAATCCTTTTACGAACGATGACAGCTGGATTCGGCCTTTGCGACAGGTCGCTTATCAGACCGGCATGATGGATGCCAATCCGGGCGATATGCAGCTACCAAGCCCGCCGATGTCCGATGGCGGACAGTGGATTGGCGGCATGCCGGGCGGTCCAGGCTGCGACACATCCTGTGGTCCAAGCTGCCCCTGCGACGGCAGTTGTCCGTGTGACGGCGGACCCGGCTGCGGTGACGGCTGCGAGCCTGGCTGCGCCGATGAGCCCGGTTGCGGCTGCAGTGATCAACACGATCTGTTTTGCGTCGGCTGGGGCGACGACGAATCATGCCACACGATCCGTGTCCGCGTCCCCAGGTTCCAGGAAGTAATGATTGACACCGGCGTGCACGGATTCAAAGGACCGATGGACCAAGACCCCCTCGGCAATCAAAACCACGAAAGCGGCAACTTCGGCTTCCAAGAAGGAATCAACATCGGCGCCAAGGTGCCGTTCCTCGATTGGGGCTACCAGTTGGGCTACGAGGCCACGCAAAGCGAGCTGAGTGGCGATGCCAATACCGGCGACGACCATTCGTTTATGCAGAGCTTCGTGACCGCCGGCGTCTTCCATCGCAGTCCGAACGGTCTGCAAGGCGGCGTCGCTTGGGACTGGCTGCACGACGAACGAAACAACGGCGTCAATTTAGCCCAAGTCCGCACCGAAGTGAGCCTGGTAACGTGCGGTTGTCATGAATGCGGCGCTATGGCGTCCTTCCACTTGAACGATGACAAATTCGCGATCACCGACACCGAGGGCCCAACGATCCATACATCCTTGCAGGCCACGAATCAATATTTGCTCTTCTACCGCATGCACGGTTGTCGCGGCGGCGAAGGCCGCGTTTTCGGCGGTCTCGACGACGACTCCGACGGCATCGTCGGCGCCGATTTCTTGCTGCCCATGTGTGGCTGCTGGAGCCTGCAGTCGGAGTTCACCTATCTGATACCGGACAACAGCGCGGGCGTCATTGGCTCGCAGCAAGAGGCCTGGAACATCGCCATCAATCTCGTCTGGCACTGGAAGGGCCACGCCCGCGAATGCCACTCGAACCCATATCGGCCGCTATTTAACGTAGCCGACAACGGCTCGTTCATCGTCGACGATCGGCCGTAGCGCCAGCAGCCATGGCGCGCACTGGTTGCAAGAGACGCGGCATCAAGACAGTCATCGTGTTTACGGGCGCGACTCGGTAAGCGCCATCACCAATTGCTGTCCGACTGCCGTCGCGTAGCTCGAAAGCGCCCAGACTGGCGCGTTTAATTCTCGCCGTTCTTCCAAATCGGCAATCCACTGCGGCTCAAGGCCAGCAATTCGCGCAGCAACTTCCCTTGAAAGG
>DASYDU010000361.1:0-1654 GCA_036499445.1 Lacipirellulaceae bacterium | reverse complement strand
TCGATCCCGAAAGCTTCGTGCACTGCAAGTACATCGTGATCTGGGCCTGCAATTCGATCTCGACCAACCTGCATCATTGGCCCTTCGTGCTCGAAGCACAGAAGCGCGGAGCAAAGGTTGTCGTTGTCGACTCCTACAAATCTCGCACGGCGAAGGCCGCCGATTGGCACATCTGCCCCAAGCCCGGCACCGACGGAGCACTGGCTCTCGGCATCATCAATTCGATGGTCGAGCAAGGACTGGTCGACCAGGACTACGTCGACAATCACACCCAAGGATTCCCCGAGCTCAAAGCCCGCGCGGCCGATTTCGCCCCCGATTACGTCGAGCGCGTCACCGGTGTCAAAGCGGCCGACATCGCCAAGTTCGCCCGAGAATTTGCGACCTCGCAGCCGTCCGCCATCCGCATCGGCGTCGCGATCGAACGCTCGGCCGGGGGCGCGCAAGCTGCGCGTGCCGTGTACGCAATTCCAGCAGTCTGCGGTTCGTGGCGCCACGTCGGCGGCGGCATGCTGCAATTGCCACTGTGGGACTTCCCCATCGATTGGGTGAAGGCCGCGCGGCCCGACTGGATCAAGCCCGGCACGCGCGTCGTCAACAATCTGCGGCTCGGCCAGGCGCTCAACGGGGAAATGAAGCTCGATCCACCGATCAAGAGCATGTTCGTCTTCTGCACCAACCCCGTCATCCAATCGCCTGAGACCAACAAGATCGTCGAAGGGCTAAAGAGGGAAGACCTGTTCACGGTTGTTGCCGAGCACTTCATCACTGACACGGCGAAATATGCCGACATCATTCTGCCGTCCGCCATGGCTGGCGAGGCCGAAGACATGATGTGGTCCTGGGGTCACTTCTATTTAACCTACAATGAGAAGGCGATCGACCCGCCCGGCGAATGCAAGCCGACGAGCGAGATGTGGCGGTTGCTCGCCAAGGAGATGGGCTTCGACGACCCGGTCTTCAAAATGACCGACAGCGAGCTCTGCGCCGCATACATCAACTGGGACGATCCCAAGATGGGCGGCATCGACATGGAGTACTTCAAGACCCACGGGTACTACAAAATCGATGTCGGATCCGCCCATACGCGCACGCCCCACAGCGAGGGCAAGTTCCCGACGCCGTCGGGCAAAGTCGAATTGCTGTTGCATGATGCAAAGAACTTCGTCGCGGGACCGTTCCGCGCCATGTACGAAGGCGAGCAATCCGGCGAGCCGGTCGATCCGCTGCCTGGCTACGTGCCGGTTCGCGAATCTCCAGAGACCAATCCGGAACTGGCAAAGCGCTATCCACTGAACATCATCTCACCGAAGAGCCACGCCTTCCTGAACTCGTGCTACGCCAACGAGCCGCACAAGATCAAAATCCAAGGCGAGCAGTTCGTGATGATTTCGCCGACGGATGCCGCCAAGCGAAACATCCGGGAAGGCGATCCGGTGCGTGTGCAGAATGCTCGCGGTGACTTCGAAGGCGTCGCACGCGTAACGGACGACGTCACTCCAGGCATCGTCGTGGCGACGCTCGGCTACTGGCGCTCGCTCAACCGCTCCGATGGCTCGGTCAACTCGATCTCGTCGGACGCGTGGTCAGGGCTCGGCCGCGCGCCGACCTTCTCCGACAACCTGGTCGAGGTCACGCGCGTCAACTGAGCGGG
>DASYDU010000360.1:0-5148 GCA_036499445.1 Lacipirellulaceae bacterium | reverse complement strand
GCTGTTGGCCGGAGCGGTCGCCCAGCTTGAAACGATAGATGCGGCGACGGTTCGGGACGCTCACGAGGAGCTGCGGTGGCCGGAGCCGGCGCCACTGTATTGATGCCGGCGACCATACCACCGCGGTTATTGCGGCACCGTCATGGAGTTGCGCAAGTCGCCGACTTTCTCGCGTAATTGAGTGACCTGTTTGTCGAGGGCATCGCGATCGATGCGCACGCGCTCGAGGATTTTCGCGCTTGCGGATTGAATGGTTTCGGCCGACTTACGGACTTCGTCAAGGTTGCCGGCCCGCTTTTCGATTTCGAGAATAGCCCGTTCGATCGCATCAAAATCGACTTTGGCCGACTCGGTCCGCCGCTCGGCGCGGAAGCAAAGCGCCCTCGCCGCGATGACGCCGGCCTTGAGAAAGACATCGTTCGCTGGATCTTCCGCGTCCCAGACGACTACTAAATCGCTGCCGTAGCGCTGAAACGGTTCGAGGCCCGACGGCGCGGTCTTCCGAGAAAACACGAACAGCCCCCAGTCGGCGCCGCGGTTTTTGCGAGCGATTTCAATTTCCTCGCGGGCGCGGGCGAGCGTTACACCCGCCTCTTCCTTGGCTTCGATCACGATCTTCGAGCCCGGGGCGGCGCTGTCGGGCCCCAGCTCGATGACACAATCGCCCACTTTGCAATTCCTGATCTGCCCGGTGGCATGGCCGGTCGGAATCGCGATGTCGCCGGCGTGCTGGGCCTCGCGGGCCAAAAACTCGCACACCGCGTCTTGAAAGACCAGGCCATGTCGCGTCGATCGATCGGCCTCTTGCCGGGTAGTGACGATGCGGGCCAACGAGATTTTGACTTCTTCTTGAAACAGCTGATTCTTCTTTTCGGTGATGGCGAGCAAATCGTGCAGCTCTCGTTTTAGGCGTGAGAGGGCCGATGTGTCGCTATCAAGCGAAAACTCATTGGTGATCGTCCGCTGCGCGCGATCGACGTTCTGCACTAGGCGGCTGAGTGCCGAGTCTTGCTTATCGAGTGAAAACTCTTTCACGACCTCGTCGATTTTTTGGCGGAGGTCTTTCGTCAAATCTCCATGACGGAAGTTTAATTCGCTCACCAATCGGGCGAGCGATCCCTCTTTATTATCCAGCGAGAATTCTTTGAGCACCTGATCCCGCTGTTGGCACAATTGCGCGTCGACGGTTTGTTTGAGGACCGACAGCAGCCCTTCCGACTGCCGCGGATCGAGCTGCTTCATCAGCAGGCTTTCGCTGCCAACATGTGCGACGAGTGTGCGGGCGAGCTGCGAGTTTTCGCCGTCGATAAAGCCTTTGATGAGTTGCGCCAATTCGCCGTCTTGGGCGACGAGTCCTTGCACGCGGTGACTGAAGCGGCCATTCTTTGGATCGAAGTAGTCCTGCAATGTCGCGGTCAGTTGGCCATGGACGACTTTGTTGTGTTGCTCCAGCGACTGCTGCATGCCGCGGACTTCGCGCTGGATCAAATCGGCCGTGGCCTGGCCGCCGACGTGTCGCAACGCGAGCACGCCGATTTTCAGGGCTTCGAGCGCGTAACGGTTGCGTTCGTCACCCTCGGGATACTCCAGGAGGGCCGAGATCACGTCTCGATCGGTGACCCAGAGATCGAGCGGAATCGGGAATTCACCGTCCGCTGGCAGGGATCGCATTTGGCGGGGCGGCTGCTTCGTCGCGGTGTGGGTGTCCGGAAACAGATCGGACATGCTGGGTTTCCTTTCCAAGAGGTGGGCGCTGCTTACGGAGCACGACCCGGCTCGCTCATCGCTGTACAAACGTCAATATGGCGGCTTGGTCGGGATGAGGCAAGTCAGTGAAGCCATTGGTGGATGCTAGCGGGCCGAACGGTGACTAGCGCGAATCATTGGCGAGCTGTTGCTGCAATTCGTCCCAGCTTAGCCGCACTTGCTCGATCCGCCGCAGGAGCTCGTCGCTCGTTTCACCATGTCGCTTTGCGCAGCGGACCATGGAAACCTCTTCCTCAAGGGCTGAGAGCCAGTCGGGCACATCGAGGCCGGCTCCGGCGGGCTCGCGGGCGAGACTTTCGATTTCCTGCTCCAGCGCGGCAAATGGGGTAGGATCGGCAGACCCTGCGGCTTCCATCGCGGGGCCCACGAGTGCGCGCACGCGGTCAATCGCCAGCGGCCGTGTGAACCGCTCGGCGAGCCGCTCGGCCACGCTGGGCAGCCGGACGCCATATCGCTCGCAAAGTTCCTCAAACCGGGCCTGGTTGGCATCGGCGGCTTCCGAGGTGCGATCGGCGAGCGCCTGCTCCCAAAGCTCGGCTGCCGCCGGGCGATTTTGGCGGACCAGGATTTCATGGGCCATCACAACGGGCCGAAGATTCCAGGCGACTCGATCATAGGCCACGCGCAGCCGCAAGAAATCAATCAGCGTGTGAAGCATTGCACCATCGTCGGAATGGGTGGTCGTCGTGTTGTAGTCGCGGTACTCGCGATAGTTTTCAACCACGGCTTCAATGGCGATCGTGAGCCACCTGGCGGCCTCGTCGCGCGAGATTTGTTGGCCCAATTCCTGCACTAACCGCAATTCGCTGGCGTCCGGGTCCTGTTCCAAATTCGCGAGCCAAACAGCGGCCCGCTGATGCAAAATGGCCCGCAGGTTGCCGAGGTTCAAATACATCTGCGTGAACAGGTCGCCGCCGTAGCGCTCGACGAAGGCTACGAACTTATTCCAGTCCTCCTCGGCGGAGAGCCGTTCGACGACGCTGAGCCGCAACGTGCGACTATGGGTCAGCCAGCGATTGAGTTGCGACTCGGTGAGATCCTGCATGGCCTCGACAAGCATTGCGTCTGACGGCCGAATCAGCCGGGCTGACGGGTCCGCAAGATCGCGTCGCTCATCCCAATCGTCGGCTGACGCGACCAAACACCGCACAATCGCCTGGTAGCCGCTGGTGAACAGTCGGTCGTATTCCGTGACGGCGCCGGCGCCGACCGGGTGCTCGACTTCCATCGTCTGTGCGACATCGAGCAATTGGCAGGTTTCCCGGATCAATCCGAGCCGCGGGAGCCAACCTAACAAATCGTGGATCAGTTGTACGAAGGTGCGTGCTCGCACGATTCGAGGCGGCTGGCCGCCCTTGGACAAGGGAACGTACAGCAGCTCCTGCTGGGCGAGCCAGTGAATGAGGGCGGGCCAATGACGGCGAACTTCGTCACGATTGCCGGAGAGCACGGCCCGCAAGACGTCGATCGACGAGGGCGCATCGAGTGAGTTTTTTGTCGAGGCCGCCTCCACTACGCTGCCGCAAGCGGCGCGGAGCAACCGCCCCGCGTCGGCCGTTTCGACTGCCGTGGAAATGATTAGTTCGAGGAGCGAATCTTTGATCATCCGACGCCGATCGAATTCGATGTTCGATTCGTGGGAACCGGTAGGAAGGCGGATGGGAAACCGGTGGACGGCTTCGATCAGCTCCAGTAACCCCTCGTAGCGGACAATGGCTTCCTGTTGCCACGTCTCGAACAGCTCGCAACGTTCGCGGGCTTCGGGTGAGAAAACATCCCAGGAGATGGCGGCATGCTTCCAGAGCCTGGCGATCGTGGTCAAAAAGCCAAGCCGGCGCCCGAGCCGCTGTGACTCTTCTTCGAGCTCGAGGTCGGTGCCAGAGGCGGAGCTGCCGCCTTCGTCCAGCGTGTCCCCCTCGCGGCCGTCGTCGGTGCTGTCGCGATAGACCATGTTTTCGTAGGCGGCGCTAAATAGTTCGTCGCCACTATCTTCGGACCATTCTGGTAGTTCCTGCTCGTCGCCGCGGGGTCTTGCGCCGGCCGATTGGCCATTGGGGCGATCGGTGGCGAGATCGAAATCCGGCGCTTGCCAGTAGGTTTCGGCATTGGCTTCCAAGAGGGCAAAGAACTTGGCCACGAGCGGCCAGCGGTCCTGACCGGTCGCTCGCTGCTCGTCTTCCACAGCCCGCAACCAGCGGAGGGCGAGCGGATGGAACGAGGCGTCGCCGTCTTCGAGCGGCGTGCGCTCCGTCTGACTCAGCCACTGCATCATGAGCGCCATCGAGGCTACATGATCGCCGCGATCCAGCAGCGCCTCGACGACCAATTGAAACGCCTTGGGCGAATCGAATTGATCGACGAACATTCGCCAGAATTTGACATCGCCTGCGGCCGCACCGGCTTTGTGCCAGGCGCTCAGCGCGCCGGCCACGAGATTCGTCGATACCTCGATTTCCTTTGCCACGAGTCGTTTGACGCCGCTGACGCTGGCCGTGGCATACTTGTCCCACCAAGCGGCGAGCTTGGTCAGCGCGGCCGAGAAAATGTGCTCGTGCGCGGTGTCGTCGATGGCGGCGGCCTCGGTCCAGGCGCGGGCACAGAGGTCGAGAATCTGCTCGACTAATTCGATCAAGTCATCGACGCGAAAGTCGTGGACAGAATTTTCGATTGCGGGGAAAAGACTAAAATTGCCGCCGAAGCCGACGATGTTCCATGGATCGACCAGCGCGCCACACTCGATGCCACGCCGCAGGAGGTCGTCGATTTCATTGAGGTAGCGGGCCACGGATTCAAGCTGGTCGGCGTCGATGGCGTGATGGCCAGCGGTGAGCCGGCAGTAGATTTGGCAGAGCATGCGGGCCGAGGCGATAGGGACGGCGTGGGCCTCGGCGGAGGCCGCTTCTGCATACCCCATTCGTGCGTAGAGCTGCGACAAATGTACGTGTTGCAACTGGGCGGCGCGGCGACGCGCCAGCTCATGGTTCAGATGTTGACGCGCGCCGCCAAAGGGCTGGCGCATGCGCTCGGCCTCGGCGCGCAGGCGATCGCCGTGTGAGCCCTTTGTCTGCGACAACAGTTGCTGATAAAACTGGTCGCGATAAGCGGCGATCTGCGGGAGCAGTGTGGCGAGCGTCACGTCCGAGCTGTGGCAGCCTGGTCCGTTTCCCGTGGTGCCGGAGGCCATCAGAATCGTTCCCGCCAAAACGGCCGCCGCCTCGAATCGAAGCTCTTCGCGCGAAGTGGCGGCGACGTTCGACGCGCGCGTGCCGGCCGCGCCGTCGAGCGAAGCAATGCGGGACGTGAGGGCGTCGAGCGTAATTTGCTGCAACACGAATCGTCGATAGTAACCGCGATTGTCGACCAGGTGCTGGTCCCACTGGC
>DASYDU010000359.1:0-8658 GCA_036499445.1 Lacipirellulaceae bacterium | reverse complement strand
AACCAAGATTTTTTGCACGTTGAAAGCCTTCGCAGGTAGGGGCGGAAGCGCAACTCATAAAACCACGGAGGTAACACACGTTTTTCGGTGCATGGACACCCATACCGAAAAACGGCAGCTCGCACTTTTTTGGGGCCCGACGGCGAACGCGTGGTCATGCAGATTGTGCAAGACGCATTGGCGGTCTTTGAGCAGTGACTAGAAATTATTCAGCCGAGATTTCTGAAGCCATGGTCACCAAAGAGGGAACATTGACCTCGGTTGCCGGTGCTCAGTCCCTGCAATCGGCCCTCTATTTAAATTTGCGACTCTGCAGACAGTCTCCGACAGGTTCGTCGTCGTCCAAGCGCCTTTCTCGACGTACCACCACTCGACAGCGGAGTTGATGGTCGCCTTGTTATGGAGGTTGAACTTGGTCGTTGCCGTACCACTCAAAACTGCCATGCAAGAAACGATGATCGCGGCAGTGACGCCGAGGATCGTCACTACTGTCAGCAATTCCATTAACGAAAACGCTGATCGGCGACTGGTGATTCTCCGTCGCTTCACGGCTTAACGAGTTCAGTAGGAAGTCTTTGGATTGTTCCAAGTGCAAAGGTTTCAGAGAGGCAACCGGAAGTCGCCCAAACTCGTTTCCGAATTTGGCGCACCACCCTCGTCCACTACGAAAGAAGTCGTCGCGATTGCGACTACCTTTGGCTCGGCCCGTGCGTTGGCCATTGACTTTCGCCCTACCATATCCCCAATGTAGAATCTGACCTTGCAGAGAATAGGTCGAAGTTTAGTACCCCGCCCTCAGCACTTGGCAGCAACGTCGGAAAGTGAAGGGCAAAGACTATTCTGCCCTCGTAGCTCAGGGGATAGAGCAGCGGTTTCCTAAACCGCGTGTCGCAGGTTCAAGTCCTGCCGGGGGCATTTTCTCGTCTCATCCGGTATTCGCGACCGCATTCATCGGCTGCCTGCTATCAGCCGCCGCCCAGATTCGTCTTGACCCACTGTCGCCATCTCATGGATTATCCTCGCGCGCCGCGAACGCCGTTTGTTGATTGCGGCAGCATCCAAAACACACACTCGGCACACGGAGGTGCAACTATGACATGCGACGTCGATCTCGTCCGGCAAATCCTGCTCAACATTGAACACCGCGGCGCGGTCTGCCCGCTCGAAGCCTTGCGGGCCGATCTGCGCCACGAAAGCGACGAGCGCGTGCGCTATCATCTGCAAATTGTGCTCGACGCCCGCTGGGTGGCGGAAGTCGATCGCTTGGTTGGCTGCCCGCCGGGCGTGCGGCTCACCCACGCTGGTCACGAATTTGTCGAAGTCGCCCGCGACGATGCCCGCTGGCGAGTTGCCAAGGCCGTTGTCGTCGAAGAGACCGGTGGCCAATCGCTCGCGATGTTGCGGGCCCTCTTGACCAAATGGGCCTGGAGGTCAGTCGTGCGAAGAGAACGGCATCAACGGCCGCGGCGGCGCTACCGTCGCTATGTCGAGAGCGCCGTGCCAGCCTGGTGGGATGGCGCCGATGCGCCCAGCCCCGATTCGCTGGATGATGATCAAGTGCGGCTCGTGCGTCGTCGTCGCCATCGTGGGCGCATCCGACCACATGCCCCTTGGAGCGACGATCTCTACGAAGGGCTGGCCGACGAACTAAACGATCGCGAGCGAAGTGCGACATTGCCGCCGCACATTATCTGAGGGCCCGTCGAACGGCGAACCGTTTTCGGGCGGTCGTCGTAGAGATAAAGCCTCAATTCCGAAATGAATGCTTCACGGGCGTTGGCCGGCCGGGCCAGCGCCTGTTTGCATTCCGTGGCCGCCCAGAGCATCATGGGCAGCGCCAAAGGGAATCATGTCGAACCGTTCGCTACGACACCGAAAAGCTAAGTTTCGTTGAGTAGTCGGAGTATGTTAGTTGACAAAAGCTTTGAAATTCTCCGGCCCGAAGATTTGGCCGCAAAAGTAATTACGCCGATTCGTGCCTTCAAACGAAGGGTTTTCGCCACCGCATAGAAATCCTGTTTTCCGAAGCGGACCGCCGCTAAGAGCGCCGGTTTTCCTAAAAGCTTCATGAATAGTTGGAGGGCACAAGAAAACTGCAAAGTCCAAGGCAAGAGGTCAGGCGCATGTTTTCGGTCAATGATTGTGCGTGAAGTCGGCGCTGATTGGCCGAAGAATCGACCAGACCGCGACTTTGCAGCCGGCCTTGTTGGGGGGCAAACACTACTTGACTCGCGCTGAGTCGCGGTTATCTTAGGGAAACTGGAGTCTTCTGCCTGCCCCCGTTGATTTGGCAAGCGTTGGGGTTGGCCGCTGGCAAGTGGTCGGCAAAATCCTGCTTGAGGCATCCGCTAATGAACGCATCATCGCTTCGCTTTACTTCTTCTGCTGCTTACGCGGGATTTCTGTGCAAAGCCGCGCTACTTGTCGCAGGTTTGGCCGCATCTTTTGCGCCGTCGCTCACCCGGGCCGATCTATATGTCGTGGATAGTGACCTCGTCGATCGCTTCGACAGCTCAACCGGCGCGATCGTTCAAACCAACGCGCAGGATACTTTCACGACCCTCTTCGGCGCCACCGGTATCACCGTCGGCCCGGATGGATTGGTTTATGTCGCGACTAGCAATCCCGGCATCAATCCCGGTCTTCCTGTCGTCAACCGTTACAACGCCAACACTGGCGCGCAGGTCGGCGGCGCGTTCGTTCCCTACGTTAACGGTGCGGCGCAGGTGAGCATCGCGGCAGGAATCGCCTTCGGTCCCGATGGCAACTTTTACATCGCGGACGCCGGTGGCGGAGCCGTCCAGTCGTTCTCCGGCGGCGGCGGATATCTCGGCACCTATGGCACGCAGGGTGGAAGTCCCCAGTCAGTCGCATTTAACTCCGCCGCTCCAGGCAATGTCCACGTCGCCACCGGCTCAACGATCGAACGGATCGATCTCACGACGCACGCCAACACCATCGTCGTTCAAGGCGCCAGCAATCCCCTGACCTTCAACAACGGCTCCGACCTGAAATTCGGCCCGGATGGCAAGCTCTACGTTTTGGATACCTCGAGCGGCGATCCGCGCATTGTTAGCTTCAACGCCGATGGTACCGGTCAATCTGAGTTCGTCGATTTCACCAGCGCGGAGTTCGCGTCGGAAGTTTTCCAACCGAGCAACTTTGACTTCGGTCCCGACGGCGCTCTCTATGTCTCGGGCATCAATTTCGAATCGCTTTCGCCACAGTCAGGCGAAATCCTTCGAATCAGCAGCGACGGGGCGTCCTTCAGCGACTTTGTCACGAACCTCAACAGCCCGGGCTTCCTCACCTTCACCTCCGTCCCCGAGGCCAGCCCGCTGTTATTCGGGAGTGTCTTGATCGTAGGGCTACTCTGCTGGAGACGGTTTGCAAGGTGATACTTGCTCTTTCTCTTTGACCCTCATCGTTTCCGCGCTGGACTTCTTCGAGTGGGGCACTTTCTCATTTCGTCCGGTGTTCGGACGGGCCACTGCAGCGACCGCACTTATCGCCGGCCCCCGCAAGCATCGCCGATCAGCTGCCCATTCCCACCTACGCCGTGCAGTCTTACAATCTGGGCAATAGATCCCGAATATAGCGCTCCCCGACCGGCTAGCACAACTCACGGACGGCTTGGTTCATCAATGCGGACGATCCTGCGAATAGTGTTGCGATTAGAGTGGGCGTCGCTCACGTCGTTCATCGCGGCATCGGCGATCTGGGCAGCGCCGCAGGCGCCGGAAACTCCGCTGGCCGTTCCGCCGCCAGTCGCGGAAAGTCCCATCGATCATTCCTCCCTTCCAGATACGATCGATCTGCGCGACTACGTCGTCCTGCCGGCCGTCGGACATTACGGTCGTCTGGCAGTGCAGCAGGACGCCGTTGAGGCAGAGCAGATTTCGGGCCACTGGAAATCGCCGATCGACGGCGAAACAATTGTCACGAGCGACGGCGGCACGAAGACTTGGCGGGGAGCTGCGGCGAAGGACGACGCGTTGGAGACGCGTGGCGTCCGCGGAGGCTATGCATTTACTAAGTTTGATTCGCCGGACGAGCGCGTGATGTTGCTCGAGGCCGCTGGAGATGCCGCCGTGTATGTCAACGGCGAGCTTCACACGGGCGATCCGTACAATTTGGGCTGGCTGCGGCTGCCGGTGCTCGTCCGCAAGGGTGAGAACACGCTGCTGTTCCACTTGGCCGACGACCAGTTGTCTGCCCGGCTCACTAAGCCGCCCGGCGACGCGTTCTTCATGAACGACGATCGGACGCTTCCGACCCTCGTTCGCGGCGAGACGCAAAATGTGCTGGGCGCCGTACCGGTGGTAAACGCTACGCGCGAGTGGCTCAAGGGCCTGCAATTGCAATGCACGGGCGGCGGAGGCGAGCCGCTCACGACCCCGGTTGCGCCGATCCCGCCACTTTCGGTCCGCAAGCTCGCGTTCCAAATCCCAGCGGGTCACGATGATGGTGGTGACAAGGCTCAACACACGATTCGTCTCCTGCGGACCGACGCCGACAAACCGCAGCTCGCCAAAGCGGAGATTGAGTTGAAGCGCGTCGGGCCCTCCGACATTCAGGTTCGCACGTTTCGCAGCCGGATCGACGGCAGCGTCCAGCCTTACGCGGCTCGGCCGGCGTTGCAGCGAGACGGCCCCGTTGCCGACCGGCTGCCGTCCGTTGGCGATGAAACGTCGAAAGCTGCCGGCGTCGCCGCGCTGCCAGGCATGATCGTCACGCTGCACGATGCAGCGGTAAGTTGCGACGATCAAGTCGCTCTCTACACACCGAAAACTTGGGCCCATATCATCGCGCCCACCGGTCGCCGGCCTTACGGTTTCGACTGGGAAGATTGGGGACGGATCGACGTTTTGGAGGCGCTTGAGGATGCCGAAAAGCATTACCGCGGCGATCCAAGCCGCACCTATTTGACCGGCCATTCGATGGGCGGACATGGCACCTGGCACTTGGGTGTCACCTATCCCGACTTATTCGCCGCGATTGGCCCGAGCGGCGGCTGGGCCAGTTTTTGGTCCTACGGCGGCGGCATGCCGACCATTCAAAACCCTAGCCGAATCGAAGAGCTCGAGCTCCGCAGCTATCTGCCGAGCGACACCGTGCAATTGCTCGGCAATTTGTTGGAGACGGGCATCTATGTTCTGCACGGCGCCGAGGATGAAACCGTGCCCGTGGCGCAGGCTCGTTTCATGCGCAGCCGGCTTGCCGCCTTCCACGGCAACTTCGCTTACTACGAAAAGCCAGGCGCCGAACACGCCTGGGGCGGCGACAGTTGCGATTGGCCGCCAATGATGGAATTCTTTCAGCGCCTTTCTCGGCCCATGCCCGAGGCGCGGCAGTCCGTCGACTTCGCGACCGCCGATCCGGGCGTTTCCAGCCGTTGCGACTGGCTCACGATCGAAGCGCAGCAGGAACCGCTCAAGTTAAGCCATGCGGTCATTCGCCAGGACGTCGATACTCGCACATTTGTGGGCCAAACGACAAACGTTGCACGGCTAGCCATCGACGTCAGCCACCTCACTGCCGGCCAAACCATCGACGTCACGCTCGACGGACAGCAAATGCAATGGATTGCCTGGCCCGAGGAGACTCAGCGGCTGTGGTTCGAGCACCAGGATAAACAGTGGCGAAATTCAAGTGCGCCGTCATCCAAAGTCAAAGGCCCCGATCGCTCCGGGACCTTCAAATCAGCATTCGATCACGGGGTATTACTGGTCTACGGCACCGGCGGAACCGCAGAAGAAAATCGCTGGGCAGAGGCCAAGGCCCGTTACGATGCCGAGACCTTCTGGTATCGTGGGGGCGGCAGCTTAGAAGTGCTCCGCGATGCGGACTTTGATCCGGTACGCGAGCCGGGCCGCAATGTAATTCTCTACGGCAATGCCGACACCAACTCGTCTTGGAAACAATTGCTGGCCGATTGCCCGGTCCAAGTCGACCGTGGACAGGTGCGCGTGGGCGACCGAACGGAGTCGGGCAACGATCTGGGCGTGCTCATGGTTTATCCTCGAACGGGAAGCGACGTCAACACAGTCGGCGTCGTTTCCGGCACGGGCCCGGTCGGCATGCGGCTGACAAGTCGACTACGGTATTTCGTTTCCGGCATCGCCTATCCGGACCTTATGGTTCTGGGCGCGGCGAACTCAAAGGCGCCGAAGCCTTCGGTCCGCGGCTGGGGCTATTTCGGACCGGCCTGGACCGTAGAGTCGGGCGATTTGGCTTGGCGAGCGAGCACTCCATAAGACGACTCGTGATTCGATCCGCCGTCTTTTGTCAAACTGCCCGGTTGCGCCAGTGACAACCGTGTGTCACTCAGAATGCGCTCGTGTGCCGGTCGTGATCAACTGTAAGTAGTTACTACGACAAAAGTATTAGTAAATGCCACTCTCAGTCTGTGGAATTCGACGAGCCAGCAATTTCTGAAAAGGCAAAAAAATCGCTCTTTCGCAAACGCAAACGAGTTGCTTATAGTCGGCGCCGACATTCGTGTTCCGGCGTTTGAGTTACTATTGATTTGCCGATGGTCGCTTGATCAACAGTGAATCGCCCTAAGCAGGCAACACGTGTCGTGGCCAGGGACGGCCGCAGGCGTTGCAGGGTCGCATCAAGCGGCCGCGATTTTGGCGACGATCAATTGGCGGCAGGCTGCCGCGCCGACGGGCGTCGCGTTTGCCTCGTGCCACTGTGGTCGAGTATGTCCGGGACGATTCAGCCAGAGCTGTCTGCCATTCGATTGTTGATTGTTGCGCGCCATCGATTGGATTGCGAGCTATTGTCGGCTCAGTTCCGCACGGACCAGAGTTTCTGCGTCCGCTGTGCGTCACCCAGCCTCGAGGCCGCCGCCATTCCCTTCCAGAAATGTCATCCGGATTGCGTGCTCCTCGACGCGGATCTGATCGGTGTAGACGCAAACGCGAGTTTTGCCGCATTGGACGTCGAATTTCGCAGAGTCCCCGTGCTGCTTCTGGATAAGGACACCAACCTGGCACTTTTGACGGCTGTCCTGACCTCCTCATCCATCGGGTACTTCACTCGCGATGCCTCGTCCGTCGAGCTGATCGACGGAATCCGCCGACTCGCCCGAGGCGAACGAGTCTTCTGTCCCTACGTCGCACGTCGTGTCGAATCCACTGGCGCCGGCTGGCGATTCCGCAGTGACCAGCCTCATACACCGTTTGACGGTCTCACACGCCGCGAAATGCAGATTGCGCGGTTGATTGCGGCGGGTAGCACGGTCCCAGAGTGCGCTTCGGCTCTGCATCTCTCGCCGAGTACCGTGGACAATCACAAATCGCGTCTGATGAAGAAATTGGGCCTTCACAAAGCGTTAGAATTGACGCGAATGGCAATTCGCGAAGGACTGATTCGCAACTGATCCCGCCCGGCATGCCGCATCGCGGGGGCGCCGCTGTCATTGGAATCAGCAAATCTGCCACTCTGGGCGAGAGCAGGCCGTTTTCTTCCTTCCTTGGCCCGTCCAAGTCCGTCTGTCGATTCGCTGGACTGGCCGGTATACTCGAAATTGGCGATCACCAAGCCGGATCGCGCCCAGTCTGCCATTCCGTGCTCGTTTACCCGTCCTAACCATACATATGCCGAAGTACATTGTTCGTCACGGTGTGATGCGCAACCTGGGCGTGTTCTCCACCCGCGGTGGCGATGCCCTGGTCCGCGGCCAACAGGTGATTGCCCGCACCAGTCGCGGGCTGGAATCCGGCGAAGTCCTTTGTGAGGCGACCGACGACTCGGTGGTACATCTGATCGACCCGCAGCAAGGACAGATTCTGCGCAGCTTGAATGACGATGATGTGCGCGATCTGCGGAAGATGTTCGAACAGGAGCGCCGCGAATATGCGATCTGCGCCGAACGAATCAAGGAGCTCAACCTCGACATGCGGCTCGCAGACGTCGAACATCTTTACGGCGGCGAACGCGTGGTGATTTACTATCTCGCGGAAGGGCGTGTTGATTTTCGCGAGTTGGTCAAGATCCTGGCCAAGGAGTTTCAGACGCGGATCGAAATGAGGCAAATCGGCGTCCGCGACGAGGCCAAGCTGCTCGCCGACTACGGCGATTGTGGGAAACCCGTCTGCTGCAACACCCATCTCAGCGAGATGCCGCCCGTGTCGATGAAAATGGCCAAGCTGCAACGGGCTACGCTCGACCCGAGCAAGATCTCCGGTCGCTGCGGTCGGCTCAAGTGTTGCCTGCGGTACGAATACGATACCTACCAGGAATTGCAGCGCGACCTGCCGCCGGTCGGCGCCGACGTGATCACAACGACTGGCCGAGCCCGCGTCCTGGCCCAAGAGATTTTGGCCGGACAGGTCCTCATTGAAACGGAGGACATGCGCCGCGTCGTGATCAATGCTGCGGACGTGCTCACCGTACTCAAGCGCGCCAAGAAGCAGCGCGACGTGCAGCAGCCGGCTCTTGACCCGTCGATCGCCAAGCTCGAGGACACGATCGTCGCGATCGAAGAGCTGGGCGATGAGGATCCGCTGGGGGGAACAATTGATGCTGACCCGCTCGACGACGACCCCCACGGCTTGTCCGACGATCCAATGGGCGGCGGCGCATAGCGCGCCACGGCGAACAGGTGTCGCGGTCCATGCCAGCACATTTGGCAAAAAACTTCTGATG
>DASYDU010000358.1:0-6154 GCA_036499445.1 Lacipirellulaceae bacterium | reverse complement strand
GCGGGAAACCTTTCGCGCGCGTTTTCCGCTGGGCTCGATTGGACAGGTAGCTCAGTTGGTAGAGCAAGGACTGAAAATCCATGTGTCGGCGGTTCGATCCCGCCCCTGTCCACTTGAGGCGTGCACTGGACTCTATGTCCTGGGCATAAGGTCCCATGCACGGGAGCGGGCCGGGGCGATTTGTGACCGCTATTCCTTTTATTCTATGAGCGGCCCCCTCAATTCGGCCACCGGCGCCTGCGACGTGATCGTCATCGGTGCCGGGGCGGCCGGGCTACTGGCGGCGGCCCGCAGCGCGGAACGCGGCCACCCGACGCTTCTTTTGGAGAAAAATCGCAAACCGGGCGTCAAGATTTTGATATCCGGCGGAACCCGCTGCAATTTGACTCACGATTGCGATGCGGCCGGGATCATCGCGGCCTTTGGGTCGGCCGGCCCGTTTCTCCATTCTTCGCTCGCCGCTCTCGGACCGCGCGAGCTGATCGAGCTGTTTCATGCCGAAGGTTTGCCGACAAAGACTGAGCCCGGCGGAAAGATCTTTCCGCAAAGCGACCGAGCCGCCGACGTCCTCGACGCACTCCTGCGCCGTTTGCAGCGAAGCGGCGCGGAGCTGCGACTCGGCCAAGGCGTTAGCGGAATCGAGCGCCACGGAGAATCGTTTCGCGTCGAAACGGCAGCCGAGGATTTCATTTGCCAAAAGCTCGTCGTCACGAGCGGCGGAAGGAGCTATCCCGGGTGCGGCACGACCGGCGATGGCTATGCCTGGCTCGCCGCGCTGGGCCATACCATTCTTCGGCCGCGCCCGGCGCTGGTGCCGCTCACCAGTGATGAACCGTGGATTCACGATTTGTCGGGCATCACGATCGCTGACGTAAAGCTGCGTGTCGTTGACCCATCTGCGGCGGCGGTGAAAAGCCAGGCAACCGGACGACGAAGTCCTGGCCGCTTGCCGCCGGGCGTGTTAATCGAACGTCGCGGCTCGTTGCTATTTACTCACTTTGGTTTGTCTGGCCCGGTAGCGCTCGACGTTAGCCGAGCGGTGACGGGCGCCGCGAACCCGAAAGCATTGAGAATTAACGCCGATTTCCTGCCGCAACTGTCCGCTGAGAAACTAGACGAGTCTCTCCGGCAATTGGCTGCGACCGACGGTCGGAAGCAGATCACGAGCATTCCCATCGCCGATTTGCCGCGCCGGTTGATCGACGCGTTGCTTGCTCGCGCGGATGTGCCTGCAGACCGCCGAGCCGCAGAGTTTTCGAAGATTGAACAGGGCCGGCTGATTGGCCAGGTTAAGCAGTGCGAGATCATCGTCACTGGCAGCCGCGGCTTCGACAAAGCCGAGGTCACGGCGGGCGGCGTCGCCCTCGATGAAGTTGACTCGCGTGACATGCAAAGCAAGCTCGTACCGAACCTCTATCTTGCCGGCGAGATCCTCGACCTCGACGGCTTCATCGGCGGCTATAACTTCCAGGCGGCGTTCAGCACCGGCTGGCTCGCCGGGGAGAGCGTGTAGTTATGTGAGTTGCGAATTGGTGGCAATCGGCGGCTAGCGAAAATCCCGCGATTTCACGTCGAGCTCCCTCAGTTGCTCCGCCAAGGCTTCAAGCCGGCGAACCACGACGTGGATCACCGATTCGGCCGACTGCAAGTGGCCGTGGGCGATCCAGGCCGGCGCGTGGCGGGCAATACGGTAGTAGCGGTCCCACGTCCGCTGGTGGATGACCAGGTTGATCGTACCGGTTTCGTCTTCGAGCGTCACGAACGTGATTCCCTTGGCCGTTCCCGGTCGCTGACGCAAGAGCACTAATCCGGCCACGCGGACCGGTACGCCGTTTTCCAACTCAGCCAGTTTGTTTGCCGGCGTGATCCGGAGACCATTGAGCTGGTCGCGGTAGAACGAGATCGGATGGGCTCGCAGCGAAAGGCCGGCCGAGCGGTAATCGGCCACGACCTCTTCATTGAGCGACATCGCCGGCAGCGCGGCCGGTGGTTCATCATCGGTTCCGTGGGAGGTCGAAGCTCCTGCTGAGCCAAGCCGGAGTCCAGGCTCGGCAGGAGCCTCGTCCTCCCGAAATTCGAACAGCGGCAAGCATCGCGGCTTTTTTTCCTGCGCAAGTGATTGCCACAATGCCTGCCGGCGGCCTGCACCAAGCGAGCGAAATGCATCCGCCTCCGCCAGTCGCTTGATTATTGGCTGGCCAAAACCGGTGCGACAGGCGAAATCGTGGATCGAGACAAATGGCCCGTGGTCGTGAGCGCGCTCGATGATCTCGCCGGCCGTCTCCGGCATGCCTCCGATCATGCGCAGGCCGAGGCGCAAGGCGATTGCGGATTGCGGATCGCGGATCGTAGATTGTTCAATTTCAATCCGCAATCCGCAATCCGAAATCCGAAATTCTTCCAGCGTGCAATCCCACCGACTGTGATTCACGTCCACCGGCCGCATTTCGATGCCATGCTCCCGCGCGTCGCGCACCAGCTGCGCCGGCGCGTAGAAGCCCAATGGCTGACTATTAACGAGCGCGGCGGCAAACGCAGCCGGGTAATGGCACTTGAGCCACGCCGAGGCATAGACCAACAGCGCGAAGCTAGCTGCGTGCGATTCCGGGAAACCATATTCGCCGAAGCCGCGAATCTGTTGATACACTCGCTCAGAGAATTCTTCCGAGAGCCCGTTCGCGCGCATGCCGTCGAGCAGCTTGCGGCGAAATTGATCGATCAAGCCGGGCCGGCGCCAGGCAGCCATCGCGCGGCGAAGCTGATCGGCCTCGCCCGGCGTGAAGCCAGCCGCCACGACCGCCAGCCGCATCGCTTGCTCTTGGAAGATCGGCACGCCCAAAGTTCTTTTGAGGACCTGGTAGATAGCGTCGTTCTGATAGGTGACCGCCTCCTGATTCATGCGGCGGCGCAGGTAAGGATGGACCATGCCCCCTTGAATCGGCCCCGGGCGAACGATCGCCACCTCGATGACCAGATCATAAAACTCCCGCGGTTTTAGTCGCGGCAGCATCGACATCTGGGCCCGGCTTTCGATCTGAAACACGCCGATTGTGTCGGCCCGGCAAATCATGTCGTACACGGCCGAGTCGTCCGCGGGAACTGTGGCCAGCGTTAGCTCGTGGCCGTCCTGCTGGCGGACCAAATCGAAGCACTTGTGAATTGCCGTGAGCATTCCGAGACAGAGGCAATCGACTTTCAAAATGCCCAGCTCGTCCAGATCGTCTTTGTCCCACTGGATGACGGTGCGGTCGGCCATCGCGGCATTTTCGATCGGCACCAATTCACAGAGCGGCCCCTCGGTGATCACCATCCCGCCGACATGCTGCGATAGATGTCGCGGAAAGCCAATGATCTCGTTTACACAGTAGACAAGCCGCTGGCCCACGTCCGACGCCGGATCGATTCCCACTTCCCGCATCCGGCCGACGAGCTTCGGTTCGCGCGTGTAACCTTCGACCTGCTTCGCGAGCGCGTCGACCCGATCGAGCGATAGGCCGAGCGCCTTGCCGACGTCACGGACTGCCGAGCGGCTGCAATAGGTGATCACGGTCGCGGCCAGGCCCGCGCGATCGCGGCCATATTTGTCGTAGACGTATTGCAAGACCTCCTCGCGGCGCTCGTGCTCGAAATCGACGTCGATGTCCGGAGCTTCGTTCCGCTCGCGGCTGATGAAACGTTCGAAGAGCAGATTTCCCAAGGCCGGATCGACCGACGTCACGCCCAGGCAAAAACAGACGGCCGAGTTGGCGGCCGAGCCGCGGCCTTGGCACAAGATGTTTCTCGATCGGGCGAACCGCACCAAGTCCCACACAGTGAGAAAATACGACTCGTAATGGAGGTCGCCCACGATGTCGAGCTCGTGCCCGAGCTGCTCGCGCACCTGGGATGGGATGCCGCTGGGATAGCGCTCGGCGGCACCTTTCCAGGTAAGCTGCGTGAGGTATTCGAGGGGCGTTTGATCCTCAGGCGCGAGCTCGGTCGGGTATTCGTAGCGCAGCTCGGCGAGCGAGAAGCGGCAACGTTCGGCGATTTCGACGGTTCGCGCGACGGCGTCCGGCACGGCGGCAAAGATCGTACGAATCTCGTCCAGCGAGTGGAGATACCGCTCGGCGTTGGGAAAGAGCAGCGTCCCTTCGGCAGCGGCAACCGTCGTGCCATGGCGGATGGCCGTGAGCACGTCGTGCAGCACCATCCGGCCAGGGATGTGGTAATGGACGTCGCCGGCGGCGACGAGCGGCACACGGATTTGTCGTGAGAGCTGCTGAAGTTCAGCCAGCCGCGCGCGATCGTCCACGCCGCAATGCAGCTCGGCAAGCAAGTAGCAGTGGTCAGGAAAGATATCGCGGTAAGAGCCAAGAGTTAGACGCGGTGATAGCGGATTGTGGATTGCGGATTGCGGATTATTCGCCTCCAATCCGAAATCCGAAATCCGAAATCCGAAATCTTCTGGCTCTTGACTCTCGACTCTTGGCCCTCGACTTTCTTTCCACACCACCCCTGCGATCAACCCGTCGGAAAATTCGGCCACATCCTGCTGCGTGAGCCGGCATTCACCTTTTGGCGCGTTGCGGCGGCCGCGAGTGATCAGCCGACAGAGGCGGCCATACGCAGCGCGGTCGGTCGGCCAGAGGATAACGGGCGGCGCATCGACCGGCGTGATCTCCGCGCCGACAATGAGTTGCAAACCAACTTCTTTGGCCGCGATATGGGCGCGCACCACACCGGCCACGCTGTTGCGATCGGTGACCGCCAGCGCGCAATACCCCAGTTTGACTGCCCGCCGCACCAACTCATCCGCGTGCGACGCGCCTTCGAGGAAGGAGAAGTTCGTTTTGCAGTGCAATTCCGCGTAACGCATGACTCAATGCCGCTCGAGAGCAAACCACAGAGGCACAGAGAGCACGGAGGGATGGGCAAAGAACAGCAGAGTAGAAGTTAAGATCAGACATTTCTATCTGCTCTATCTGCTGCTCCGTCGTTCTTCTGTTCTACTGCTGTTCTCTGTGTCCTCCGTGTCTCTGTGGTTAAATTCTTTTGTCTTTACGCGAAGATGCCGTGCAGAAACCAACCGCCGTCCGCGAGCTGTCGAAAAATCCACCACTGGCCGGCCGCTTCCGTGGCGATGCGATAGTAATCACGCCGCACCGACGGCCCCTGCCACCAAAGCGTCTCGATCCGCTCCGGTCCCCAATGCTCGACGATCCGCTCGCGGCGATTGCTGAGCCAAATAAATTGCGGCGGGCCATCCGGCGCGACACAGATCACTTCCACCAGCCGCGGCTCGGGATAGAGCAACAGGGGTCGGGCGGAAAATTGCGGATTGGGGATTTCGGATTGCGGATTGGTTTTCTTCAATTCGCAATCAGAAATCCGAAATCCGAAATTCTTCGGCTCTCGACTCTTGCCTCTAGACTCTTTTTCCGTCGCCGGCAGGTAGCGAAACGCCCGCTCGGGCAGCGGACTGGCCCGTAGTTGCGGACGCAGCACCTGCGCGTAGCCCAAGCGACTGCTGAGCCGATTCACCAGCAGCGCCATTTGATGCGGGTCGCTCGGCCACTGGTCGACGAACAATTCGTGTTGTCGCTCGCCCAAACGGCCGACAACCGCCGCCTGGATTTCGACCTGTGCCACTTCGTCAGCCAACGCGACCGTCTCCAAATAGAGGCCGATCAGCTCCATCATTTGCCGCGCGCTGGCCGACGGCTCGACCAAGCCAATTCGCAGCAGCACCGGCTGCCCATTCGCGCAGCCCAACTTACACACCAGCAGCACCGCGCCTTGGTCCCGCGCCGCAAGGTGTCCGGCCAACTGCTCCGTGAGCTGAGACAGAACATAAACGAGCGTCGCCCGGTCCGCCGTGGGGTGTTCCAGGGTGCAACCAGCTTCCAAGGCCGCCAGTCCGTGGTGAGGGACCAAGACTTCCACAGCCGCGCCCGTCAATTGGTCGAGCCGCCGCAGGAGCCCATCACCAAACCGCGACGAAAGACTTGCGCGCGGCAGAACTAAAAGCTGTCCCACGGTCTGGATGCCTAATTGACGCAGGAGGTCGGCGGTGTCGGCGGCGATGCGGAGCGATTCGACGGGAAGCTGTGTAATCAAAGAAGACTGGGAGACCGGGAGACTAGGAGACAAGGAGATGGGTGTAATATCGAGT